>NZ_JAUTYR010000048.1:0-35831 GCF_041946035.1 Pseudomonas sp. AMR01 | reverse complement strand
ACCGAGTGGTGGGGCGAAGACCTTTTGGTTACTTTTGGGGCGTTTGCCAAAAGTGACCCGCTGTAAGAGCGGAACCATAAGCCGCCGTTACCGCAGCAACGGATATACACACCGACAGACCGCTCCCCCAGACAAGCCTGCTACCATGCCCGCCTACACCCCTGCCGTGACGACGCCAGCCAATGCCCAGCGCTTCCCAACACTCCTTGAACACTGTACTCACCCACTTCCACGACCTGATCGTGCCGCTCTGGCAGAACCCAGGCTGGAACGCTGAACTGGCATTACCCTACGAAGCCCTCGACGCCGATCACCGCCCATTGCCCCCCCAACGCTACCGCGCCATGGCCTGCGCCCGTCAGCTGTACCTGTTCGCCAGCCTGATCGGCCAACCCGGCACACCCTTTGCCGAAGAGCGCGCCGCCGCCCTCTTCCGCTCCCTGCAACGGCATTTCCACGACGCCGAACACGGCGGCTGGTTCTACAGCATCGACCCCGCCGGCAAACCGCTGGACAAGCGCAAAGACCTCTACACCCACGCCTTCATCATCTTCGCCTGCGCCCACTACTGGGCCAAAGTGCGTGAACCGTTGGTGGAATCGGTGCTCAATGCCGCCCTGAACGTGGTCGCCAAACGCTTCGCTACCGGCGACGGCCTGTACGAAGCAGTGGTAGAGCGCAACTGGTCATCGCTCAATTCCGGGCCGCTGCAAAACCCGTTGATGCACCTCGCCGAAGGCTTCCTCGCCACGCTGGCCGTGCGTGAAGATGCCGTCACCCGCGACGCCCTGCTGGACCTGACCACCGCCCTGCAGAAGCGCTTTATCGACCGCCAAACCGGCGTGATGATGGAAAAACCGCTGGGCGCTGTGGATAACTGGTTTGAACCAGGCCACCAGTTCGAATGGTTCTTTTTGCTGGAATCATCGCAGGTGCTGCGAGGTACGCCATTGCATGCCTCGCTGACCCGCGCGTTTGCTTACGCAGAGCTTAAGGGTGTGGATAACGAGAGCGGTGCGGTCAGCGGCATGCTTGCCCTCGACGGCAGTGTGCGCGACGGCACGCAGCGGATCTGGGCTCAGGCGGAATACCTGCGGGCACTGACCTTGCGGCCGGGCAGTGAAGTGGTGCTGCAGCGTCAATTGCTGGCGCTGCAACAGCATTTTTTGCATGACAAGGGTTGGCATGAATGCCTGGATGCCAAGGGCACCGTAAGCCGACGGGATATGCCGTCGACGACGCCTTATCATTTGGCGACTTGCTATCAGGGTTTGGTCCAGCATCTGGGCTGATTTTGAGGGCCTCATCGCAGGCAAGCCAGCTCCCACATTCGACGCGGTTTCAATGTGGGAATGCGGTCGAATGTGGGAGCGGCGGTGCGACGATTCGACTTGCTCGCGAATGCCTCAGCTCGGTTTGACTGACCTCACGCAATCCACTTGCGATCCCCGGTAAAACTGATCGTCAGCCACCGCGCCGCGTCCGCTGTACCCAGCCCTGTGGATATCTCTTCGCGCAGCCCATCCAGGGTCGCGACGTTATCCACCGGGTAATCCGCCGGCAACACCACGTGAATCTCGATAAACCGCGCCCGGCCGTGCTTTTGCACGTACGACACGTAGTCGTCGAAACCATGCCTGGCCTGCGCCGCGTCCATCACTTCGCGCACCTTGTCGTCCAGATGATCCGGGGCAATTCCCAGCACCTCGCGCAACGCCGGGCGCAGGATCTTGAACGCCGGCGCCAGCATGCTCAGGGCCAGCAGGATCAGGATCAATGGGTCGACATACACCGCCCACTCGCCATAGCCCTGGGACTTGAGCAACAACGCGGCAAGAAAGCTGATCAGCAAGCCCACGGACAACATCGCGTCCACCATCCAACTGATGTTGTCGAACTGGATCAGTGAAGATTTCAACGTGCGGTTGCGGTAGCGCACATAGAAGAAGTAGGCGAACTCAACCACGGTAAACACCGCCGCGTAGATGATCACCAGCCCCAATTCAATCTCGCGCCCGCCATTGATAATGCCGAATACGCCGTTGAGAAACGCGTAGATGGCGATCAACAACAGGAAGCTGCCTTCGATCAACAGCACCATGGGTTCCAGGTGCCAATAGCCGAACTGAAAACGCTCGTTGCTTTTCTTGGCGATCAGCTTGGCGGTGATCAGCATCAACACCTTGATGGCGGTGGCGATCAGCGAGAAAAAGCCGTCGAACAGAATGGATTGGGCGCCGGATATCACACCCGTGACAATCCCGGCGATCGCCACAGCGAACATCAGGATGGTCGATTGTTTGAGCAGTGACTGCTCACCTCGGTTACTCACATTTCCTCCCGTTAAAGCCTTAAATCCGCACAGTGCGGAGGGGCTTTGCCGGGGGAGTGTACCTCATGGCCTATTTCGGCCGATTGTGGCGAGGGAGCTTGCTCCCGCTGGGGCGCGAAGCGGCCCTAAAATTTTGGGGCAGCTGCGCAGCCCAGCGGGAGCAAGCTCCCTCGCCACAGAAGTGATCGGTCTTAAGCCTTGGCCCCACGCTCAATCGCAAACCCGGCCCAGGTCTGGCTCACTGGCATCAACTCCAACCGGTTGATGTTCACGTGCGCAGGCGTGTTCAGCACCCAAAAAATCGTGTCGGCGATATCCTGCGGCTGGATTGGCTCGGCACCCGCGTAAGTCGCGTCATACCGCGCCTGATCACCGCCGAAACGCACCAGCGAGAACTCGCTCTCACACAGGCCTGGCTCGATGTTGGTGACGCGTACGCCCGTGCCCTGCAGGTCGCAACGCAGGTTCAGCGAAAACTGCTTCACGAAGGCTTTAGAGCCGCCATACACGTGGCTGCCCGGATACGGATAGCTGCCAGCGATGGAACCCAGGTTGATGATGCCAGCGCCACGGCCATGGGCGATCAAGCGCGGCAATAGCAGGCTGGTGGTGGTCAGCAGGCCTTTGATGTTGGTGTCGACCATGGTTTCCCAATCGTCGAGGCTGCACTTGGGCGCAGGGTCGGTGCCCACCGCCAGGCCGGCGTTGTTGATCAGCCCGCGCAGTTTGGCGAACGACGGCGGCAGGTTGGCAATCGCCTCTTCCATACCCTTGCGGTCACGCACGTCCACGACCAGGCCATGCACTTCGGTCTGTTTGGAAAGCTCTTCGACCAAGGCATTCAAGCGGTCGGCGCGACGGCCGGTGAGCACCAGTTTCCAGCCGGCGTCGGCAAAACGACGGGCGCAGGCTTCGCCAAAACCTGAGGTTGCGCCAGTAATAAACAGCGTGTCGGACATGGTGTTCTCCTTGCGGGCATCGGGAAAAAATCAGCCAGCAGAATGCCCTTACGCCGCGATTGCGGCAACCACTGAGCACGAGACTTCATACACACGTGGTTACTATTTGATCAATTAACGCAAAGCCTTATAGAACGTGGCTTGCAGCCATATGCGCGCAGCTTATCCACAACTGCGCCCACAGTCTTTGGGGGCAAGTGCAAAACGCCTCAGGCCTCTGTGTGCAAGGCCTGCGGGCGGTTTTAGAAAGTTTTTTGCTTGACCTGGGAAGCACCCTATGTAGGCGATTGTAAATAGGAGAAATTGGAACGATGGCTCCAGGCCAGTCATTCCGGCCTCTGTGGCCGTCTTTCCAGAGTTTAGTCACAGACTTATCCACAGGCTGAAGGGACATATTTTTGTCATACACCTGTGTCTTTAAACAGGTTGACAAAACCCTCGGCTGGTCGCGAAAAAGCCGCTGATCAAAAAACAACCGTCGCGCTGCAAGCCACGCCGTTAGCGGCTTTCAGGCAGCTACTCCCACGTTACCCACAGCCGGTTCCACAGCAGATGGGGACAAGTCAAAACCGTGACAAAACAGGGATTTGCGGCGGCTATATGTCGCGCTTTGAGAGGAGGCCAAATTTGTTTTCCACAATTTGGAATCGGCCTTGTAAAGACCGCAAAACAAATGTGGGAGCGGGCTTGCTCGCGAATGCGGTGGGTCAGTTTCAAATGTACTGACTGACACACTGCATTCGCGAGCAAGTCGAATCGTCGCACCGCCGCTCCCACAGGGGATCTGCATTGCAATTTAAATCAATGACCACCCAAATAGGCGTTGCGCACTTCCTCATTCACCAGCAATTCCTTGCCGGTACCCGTCAGGCGAATCTCGCCGTTGACCATCACATAGGCCCTGTCAGACAAGCGCAGCGCGTGGTTGGCGTTCTGCTCCACCAGAAAGATGGTCATGCCCGTAGCCGCCAGCTCGCGCAGGGTCGCGAAGATCTGTTTCACCACAATCGGCGCCAGGCCCAGGCTCGGTTCGTCCAGCAGCAACAGCTTGGGCCGGCTCATCAGCGCGCGGGCGATGGCGAGCATTTGTTGCTCGCCACCCGACATGGTCATGGCGCGCTGGGTACGCCGCTCCTTGAGCCGCGGGAACAGCTCGAACATGCGCTGCATGTCTTCCTGGGCGTATTTGTCGCCAATCGGGATGGTGCCCATCAGCAGGTTTTCCTCGACGGTCATGTCGGGGAACACCCGCCGCCCTTCCGGCGACTGCGCAATGCCGTTGGAGGCGATGTAGTGGGACGACTTGTGGGTAATGTCGACGCCGTTGTAGAGAATTTGCCCCGACTCGGCCCGTGGCTGGCCGAAAATCGACATCAGCAACGTGGATTTACCCGCGCCGTTGGAGCCGATCAGGCTGACGGTTTCGCCTTCGTTGATGTGCAGCGAGACTTTTTTCAGGGCCTGGATCGGGCCATAAAACACGTCCAGGTCCTTCATTTCGAGGATAGGCCCACTCATACCAGCTCCTCTTCGTCAGCGCCCAGGTAGGCGGCAATCACTTTCGGGTCGTTGCGGATCGCTTCCGGCCCGCCCTCGGCGATGACGTTGCCGTGGTCGAGCACCACGATGTGGTCGGAAATACTCATCACCATGCCCATGTCGTGTTCGATCAGCACCACCGTAAGGTCGTGCTCGTCGCGCAACAGGCGAATCATCGCGCTGAGGGCTTCGGTTTCCTGAGGGTTGAGGCCGGCTGCCGGTTCGTCCAGGCAGATGATCTGCGGCCGGGTGCACATGGCGCGGGCAATTTCCAGGCGGCGCTGTTGGCCGTAGGAAAGCTCACCGGCGAGGCGGTTGGCGCAGTCCACCAGGTCCACCACTTCCAGCCAGTAGAAGGCGTGGTCGAGGGCGTCGCTTTCGGCCTTGCGGTAGCCCTTGGTGTTGAAGATGCCGGCGAGCATGTTGCGGTTGACCCACATGTGCTGGGCCACCAGCAGGTTTTCCAGCACCGACATTTCCTTGAACAGGCGAATGTTCTGGAAGGTCCGCGCCAAACCCGCACGGTTGACCAAGTGGGTGCCGCCGAACATTTTGTAGTACACACGGCTGAAGAAGCTTTTCGGCGAGACGAAGTCGGCGCCCTTGAAGCGTTCGCCGAGCAACTGGATGACGTTCGTCTGCTTGCCGCGAATGTTCAGCTGGATCTTGCCGCCGCTGGCTTTGTAGAAACCCGTGAGGCAGTTGAACACGGTGGTTTTACCGGCGCCGTTGGGGCCGATCAGGGCGAAGATAGAGTTGCGTTCGACCTTGAGGCTCACATCGCTCAAGGCCTTGATGCCACCGAAGTGCATCATCAAATGTTCCACGCTGAGGACGACTTCCTTGCTCATGGCGCTACCCCCTTGCGTGGCGTCACACCGGTTCGGCTGATCCGGATCAGGCCGCGTGGTCGCCAGATCATCATCACCACCATCAACACACCAAACAGCAGCACGCGGTACTCAGAAAACTCGCGCAGCAACTCGGGCGCAACGGTCAATACGAATGCGGCAATCACAACGCCCACGGTCGAGCCCATGCCGCCCAACACCACGATGGCCAGGATCAGCGCCGACTCGAAGAAGGTGAACGACGACGGGTTGACGAAGCCTTGGTAGCTGGCGAAGAACACGCCCGCCAGACCGGCGGTGGATGCACCAATGGTGAACGCCGAGAGCTTGACCAGCACGTGGTTCAGGCCCATGGAGCGGCAGGCGATTTCATCTTCGCGCAAGGCTTCCCACGCGCGGCCGACCGGCATGCGGGTCAGGCGGTGCTTGATGTAGAGCACGGCCAACACCACCAGGAACAGCACGATGTAGATAAAGATGAATTTGATGTTGGGGTTGTAATCGAGGCCGAAGAATTCGTGGAACGGAATCCCGCCGTCCTTGGCCTTGCGCACGAACTCCAGGCCGAGGAACGTCGGCGAAGGTACCGGCATGCCGTTCGGGCCGCCGGTAAACGACAGCCAGTTGTTCAGCACCAGGCGGATGATTTCACCAAAGCCCAGGGTCACGATGGCCAGGTAGTCACCGTGCATTCGCAGCACGGGGAACCCGAGTATGCACCCCGCTAGCGCCGCCGCGATGGCGGCCAGTGGCAGCACACTCCAGAAACCCAGGCCCAGGTATTGATAACCCAATGCCAGGCCATAGGCGCCGATGGCGTAGAACGCCACGTAACCCAGGTCGAGCAAGCCGGCCAGGCCCACCACAATGTTCAGGCCAAGGCCGAGCAGCACGTAGATCAGCCCGAGGATGACCACGGTCAGCAGGTATTTGTTGGCAAAGATCGGGAACACGATGGCAATCACGATCAGCGCGGGGATGATCCAGCGCAGGCGCGATTTGTAGTCCGGCGCCAGCACGTGAACACCGGAGCCACTGCTTTCGAAGCCCTGCAGGACCTTCAAGCCCTTGGGGGTTTGCAGGAACAGGCTCAGGGCGAAGCGACCGACCATCACAATGGCGACCAGCAGCCCGACACGCGCAGGTTCCAGGTTAAAGCTGTAGCCGTCGAGGACCACGCCGACGATCGGACCGAACACGATCAGGGAAATCAGCCCGGCGAGGACCGTATCGACCAGACTTTTCTTGATATCGATGGGTTTGGCAGCAGACATGTTTACACCTTAGCCACGAGTGGGCGACCCAGCAGGCCCTGGGGACGGAAAATCAGAATCACCACCAGCAGGGAGAAACTGAACACGTCTTTGTAGTCCGAGTTGATCAACCCGGAGAACAGCGACTCGGAGATACCCAGGATGATCCCGCCAAGCATGGCCCCAGGCAGGGAGCCGATGCCGCCGAGTACCGCTGCGGTAAACGCCTTGATGCCGATAATGAAGCCGGCATAAAAGTCGAAGGTGCCGTAGTTGAGCGTGATCAACACACCCGCCAGGGCAGCCATGGCGGCACCGATGACAAACACGTAGGAGATCACGCGGTCGGTGTTGATGCCGAGGATGGAGGCCATCTTGCGGTCTTGCTGCGTCGCCCGGCACATGCGGCCGAGCTTGGTGTATTTGATGATGTAGGTCAGCAAGGCCATGCCCGAAAAGGCGGCGACCAGAATGAAGACCTTGGTGTACGTCAACTGAACAAAGCCGGTGCCGATGTCGACACGCCAGGCCCCGGCCAGCAGCGTGGGAATACCTTGTTGCTTGGCGCCCTGTGCGATCTGGGCGTAGTTCTGCAGGATCAGTGAAATACCGATGGCGCTGATCAGCGGTGCCAGTCGGGTGGAGTTGCGCAGGGGTTTGTAAGCAACACGCTCAATGACCCAGCCGTAAACGCCAGTGACGACCACGGTGAAGACCAGAGTGCCGAGAATGAGCAGCGGGAAGGATTCGATGCCGAAGTAAGCCAGCAGTGCCAGACTGATCGCCGCGAGGTAAGCGGAAATCATATAAACCTCGCCGTGGGCGAAGTTGATCATGCCAATGATGCCATAGACCATTGTGTAGCCGATGGCGATCAGGCCATAGACCGACCCGAGGGTCAGACCGTTGACCAGTTGCTGCAGGAAAATACCATCCATAACGCAATCTCACGCGGTGAGCACCTGCACACCGACAGGTGTGCGGCGCTTCTGGAGGAAAAGACAGATCTCGATCACAACACCACTTCCTTGTGGGAGGGGGCTTGCTCCCGATTGCGGTGGATCAGCTGTACATCTGGTGACTGACACACCGCCATCGGGAGCAAGCCCCCTCCCACATTGGATCTGTGGCGCTCAGGCTTACTTCTGCTTTTCCAACTGGTGGTATTTGCCGTCTTTGTCCCACTGGTAAACCACGTAGTCGGACACTTTCAGGTCGCCCTTGCCATCCCAGGTTTTCTCGCCCATGACGGTTTTCACCGGGTGAGCTTTCAGCCACTTGGCAGCGTCTTCGCCTTTGTTGGACTTGGCACCGTTGAAGCCGGCAGCCAGGGCCTGGACCGAGGCGTAGGCGTACAGGGTGTAGCCTTCTGGCTCGTAGCCGGCTTTGCGGAACTCTTCGACAACGGCCTTGCTGTCTGGCAGCAGGCGCGGGTCGGCGCCGAAGGTCATGTACACGCCATCCACGTACTGTTTGCCACCGGCGGTGGTCACCAGTTCGTCGGTCACAACACCATCATCGGACATGAACTTGACGTCTTTCAAACCGGCTTCACGAAGCTGGCGAACCAGTGGGCCGGCTTCCGGGTGCAGGCCGCCGAAGTACACGACGTCAGCACCGGTGGAACGGATTTTGGTGACCAGGGCGCTGAAGTCTTTCTCGCCACGGGTCAGGCCTTCTTCCAGCACTGGCTTGACGCCACGCTTGGTCAACTGGGCAGCGGTGGCATCGGCCAGGCCTTTGCCGTAGGTGTCTTTGTCGTTGATGACCGCGACTTTCTTGCCCTTGAGCATGTCGACGATGTAGTCGCCGGCGACGATACCTTGCTGGTCGTCACGCCCGCACATACGGAACACGGCGGTCAAGCCACGTTCGGTCACCTGTGGGTTGGTAGAACCCGGGGTGATCATGATGATGCCCGCATCGGCATACACCTCGGAAGCCGGGATGGTGTTCGACGAGCAAAAGTGCCCGACCACGCCGATCACTTTGTCCTGATCGACCAAGCGGTTAGCCACCGCTACGGCCTGCTTGGGTTCGCAGGCGTCGTCGCCGGCAACCAGTTTGATCTGCTCGCCGTTGATGCCACCGGCCTTGTTGATCACATCGGCTGCCGCTTGGGCACCCTTCATGTACTGCTCACCGAACGAGGCGTTGGCACCGGTCATCGGACCTGCTACGCCAATCTTCACATCAGCTTGAACAAACGCAGACACACCCAGCGCCGCTGCAACGGCGAGGGCCAGAAAACCTTTCTTGTAAAACGTCTGGGACATGAGTGGTGCTCCGAGTTTTTTGTTTATTGGCACTACGAATTCACTGCGACCTTCAGTTGAAACTTTCAAGGGAAAGCCCAGAGCAAGGCGCGTGCCATTACGTTTTTATTAACAGAAAAGACACCGTGTCATTGTTATTACAGGCGTTTCGGCTACTCGCGCCAGCACGTGCAACCGCTTTGAGCATAAAGGTGCAACCGATGAACCCAAACAGTACAACCCTGGCAGGTCGTAGCCACAATCAAGCGAATAAACGACAGTTCCTGCACCTGTAACAATGTGCGTAACGGAACTGCACATTTACAGTGCGCGATTGCTACGACTTGCACCAATACAGATGAGTAGCCTGCTAAGAAAATGCAGGCTTCTGAACGGTATTTCGTTGATCAGATCACGATCCTCAGGCATTGCCCGGCGTGATACAGCGAGAATCCAGCTTCGTATAAGCAGCTGCGCAGGCCCACCCCGGCCAACGGCTGCATCGGCGCAAACGGAATCGGCAGCGCCTGGGGATTCTGGTGACATAAATAGTCGGCAAATGCCTTGCCGACCACGCTGCCGGTGGTCACGCCGCGCCCGTTATAGCCCGTTACTGCCACGAGCCCCGGCGCCGGTTCGAACAGGCGCATCAGATGGTCGGGCGTGAAGGCGATGCAGCCGGTCCAGGTAAATTCCCACTGCACCGATTTGAGGTACGGGAAGTAATGCTGCTGCACCCGATCGGCCCACGTCTTCAAGAACCACGCAGGTTTCTGATTGCCGTTGCCCAGGCTGCCGAGCAACAGACGGCCGTCGGCGTCGCGGCGGATGCTGCTCAACACCTGGCGCGTATCCCACGACCCTTGCCCGCCCGGCAGGATGTGTTCGGCCGCCGGGTCTGTCAGCGGGGCCGACGCGACCTGGTAGTAATAGCCGGGGAAGAAGTTGCGACGCAGATCGGTCCATTCGCCTTCGGTGTAGGCGTTGGAGGCGATCACCACCTGTGCCGCCTGCACTGAGCCCTGGGCAGTCTGCACCGACCAGCTTGAGCCTTGGCGCTCAAGTTGAGTGACCGGGGAATGGTCGAACAGTTGCCCGCCGAGCCCGACCGCCGCATTCGCCAAACCACTGGTGTAGGCCATCGGGTTCAGCGTGCCGGCGCGCCTGTCGAGCAAGGCGGCGGCGATCTTTTTGGTGCCCGTGGCGTGCTCGCAGGCCTGGCCGGTCAGTAGCTCGACCGGCGCGCCACGGCGCTTCCATTGTTCTTCTCGGCTGCGCAAATCCGCCTCGCCCCGGGCGTTGTGCGCCATGTGCAAGGTGCCTTCGCGGCGTAATTGGCAATCGATGGTGTACTTGTCGATCAGGCTGAACACCAGCGAGGGTGCTGCGCCCAACATGCGGTTGAGCTGGCTGCCCACCGCTTCGCCGAAACCGGCTTCAATCTCATCCGGCGGGATCCACAGGCCGGCGTTGACCAGCCCGACGTTACGCCCCGAACCGCCGTGGCCGGTGCGTTGCGCCTCCAGCACGGCGACGCTTTTGCCTTGTTCCAGCAGGTGAATGGCCGCCGACAAACCGGTGATCCCGGCGCCGATCACGCACACATCCACCTTGACCGCACCTTTGAGCGCGGCCCGATCCGGCCGGCCAGGGGTGAGGTGTTCCCACAAACATGCTTCGCGTAATGCCATTGCCAGACTCCGATGAGACCTAACAAACCACTATTATTTTTCTTTGCGAACCCAATCAACTGTGGGAGGGGACTTGCTCCCGATGGCGGTGGATCAGGTTTGAACCTGTTGCCTGACACACCGCCATCGGGAGCAAGCCCCCTCCCACATTGTCCTCACATCGACTCGGGGGATCAGTCGAAGGTAATGCCCTGCGCCAGAGGAAGCTCCAGCGAGTAGTTCACGGTATTGGTTTGGCGACGCATGTACCCGCGCCACGCGTCCGAACCCGACTCACGCCCGCCGCCGGTCTCTTTCTCACCGCCAAACGCGCCGCCGATTTCTGCGCCGCTCGGGCCGATGTTGACGTTGGCGATGCCGCAGTCACTGCCCACCGCCGACATGAACTGCTCGGCTTCGCGCACATCGGTGGTGAAGATGCACGACGACAGGCCCTGAGGCACGGCGTTGTTCAGGCGCAGGGCTTCGGTGAAGTCCTTATAGCCGATTACGTACAGAATCGGCGCGAAGGTTTCGGTGCAGACTACGTCGCTTTGCTCAGGCATTTCTACAATCGCCGGTGCCACGTAGTAGGCGCTCGGGAACTTGTCTTCCAGTTGGCGCTTGCCACCGAACACCTTGCCGCCTTCGCTCAAGGCTTGCTCCAGGGCGTCCTGCATGTTCTCGAAGCCGTGCTTGTCGATCAGCGGGCCGATGAGGTTGCCTTCCAGCGGGTGGCCGATGCGTACTTTGGAGTACGCAGCCTTTAGGCGGGTGACGATTTCTTCCTTGACCGATTCGTGTGCGATCAACCGACGCAGGCTGGTGCACCGCTGGCCCGCGGTGCCGACGGCGCTGAACAGGATGGCGCGTACGGCCATGTCGAGGTCTGCGCTTGGGCCGAGGATCATCGCGTTGTTGCCGCCCAACTCGAGGATGCTGCGGGCGAAACGTGCGGCGACTTTCGGCGCCACTTCGCGGCCCATGCGGGTGCTGCCGGTGGCGCTGATCAGGGCCACGCGCGGGTCGTCCACCAGTGCGGCGCCAGCATCGCGGCCACCGATGACCACCTGGCTGAGGTACTCGGGGGCGTCGGAGAATTTAGTCAGCACGCGTTCGAACAGCGCCTGGCAAGCCAGGGCGGTGAGCGGGGTTTTTTCCGACGGTTTCCAGATCACCGCGTTGCCGCACACCAGCGCCAGAGTGGTGTTCCACGCCCACACGGCCACCGGAAAGTTGAAGGCGCTGATCACGCCGACCACGCCCAGCGGGTGCCAGGTTTCACGCATGTGGTGGCCCGGACGCTCGGAGGCGATGGTCAAACCGTACAGCTGGCGCGACAGGCCGACAGCGAAGTCGCAGATGTCGATCATCTCCTGCACTTCACCCAAGCCTTCCTGAGTGATCTTGCCGGCTTCCCACGACACCAATTCGCCCAGGTCGGCCTTGTACTCGCGCAACACGTCACCGAACTGCCGCACCAGCTCGCCGCGACGCGGCGCCGGCACTTTGCGCCAGGCCTCGAATGCATGCTCGGCGCGACTGACCTGCTGCTCCACCTCGGCGGCACCTTCCCAATGCACGCTGCCGATAAGGCTGCCGTCAATCGGCGAATGCACGGGTTGTTTACCCGACTGGTACAGCGCCGGGTTTACCCCGAGACGATCAAGCAATGCGGCAACCATGGGTCACTCCTTCAATCTACAAACAGAAAATTGCGCCGCCGCTGAGCACGGCGATCCAGACCTTATTTGTAGCTGGCCGAAGACTTGCCAACAAACGACGATTAGGCGAGATATCATTCCGTTTATTCATGCAAAGAATAAAAAGAGGCGTGCCGTGCTGAACAGAAGACATTTGCCCTCGATCACCGCCCTGCAGTGTTTCGAAGCGGCCACCCGCCATTTGAGCTTCACCCGCGCCGCAGAGGAGCTGAACCTCACGCAAAGCGCGGTGAGCAAGCAGGTGGCGCAGCTCGAAGAACTGCTGCAACACCTGCTGTTTCGCCGGGTACGCCGACGCTTGCAGATGACTCCGGCGGGCGACTTGTACCTGGTGGAAGTACGAAAAATTCTCACGCAAGTGGAGATGTCCACCCACTACCTGCGTTCCTACGGCGGCGAGACCGAAGTGCTGCGCGTGTCCACGCCCTACACCTTCGGCGCGCGCTGGCTGGTGCCGCGCCTCAAGGGCTGGCGGCTGCGTCACCCGCACATCCACCTGGACCTGTGCAACGAACAGGAACCGGACGAGTTGCTGCAGGGCAAGGCCGACATGGCGTTCTATTTCGGCCAGGGTTCACGGCCCGGCACTGAAAGCTTGAAGCTGTTCAGTGAAGAGCTGGTACCGGTTTGCGCCCCGGACAGCCTGCCCGCGAAGGCCTTCACCGACCCGACGCAACTGAGCAGCCTGGTACTGCTGCAAAACGCCTCGCGGCCCCAGGGCTGGCATGACTGGTTTGCCAGCCAGGGTTACCAGACCGAACACAGCTACCACGGGCCGCGTTTTGACACCTTTTATATGTGCATTCGCGCGGCGCAGGTGGGCTGTGGTGTGGCGCTGCTGCCACGGTTTTTGGTGGAAGAGGAATTGGCGGAGGGCAAGTTGGTGATTCCCTGGCAGCATGCAATGCCAAGCGAGGATGCCTATTACCTGGCGTATCCGGAGCATTCGGCGGAAGTGCCCAAGGTCAGGGAGTTTGTGAAGTGGATGATGGAGCAAGTTATCTAGCGCCTGAACTGACGCCTTCGCGAGCAAGCCCGCTCCCACATTTGAACGCATTCCAACCTGGGAACGCGGACGAATGTGGGAGCGGGCTTGCTCGCGAAGGCGCCAGTAGCCGCAACAAAAATCCCAAAATAAAAAATAACTGGCAAACCAACCCACGTCTATGCGCCACTAGCCCCCTTCCTTAATTGTGCGTAAAGGCCGGCGCCCATCGCCGACCTGTCTGGAGATTCCCGTTATGAGCGAGAGTGTGTTTGCCGATCGCATCGTGCAGAACCTGCTCGACACCGACTTCTACAAGCTGACCATGATGCAGGCGGTGCTGCACAACTACCCGAACGTGGAAGTTGAATGGGAGTTTCGTTGCCGTAACAGTGAAGACCTGCGCCCGTACCTGGCGGAGATCCGCTACCAGATCGAGCGCCTCGCCGAGCTGAGCCTGAGCCCTGACCAACTGGGTTTCCTGGAACGCATCAGCTTTATGAAGCCGGATTTTCTGCGCTTCCTGGGGCTGTTTCGCTTCAACCTGCGTTATGTGCAAACCGGCATTGAGAACGGCGAGTTGTTTATTCGCCTGCGCGGGCCGTGGCTGCATGTGATCCTGTTTGAAGTGCCGATGCTGGCCATCGTCAGCGAAGTGCGTAACCGCTACCGCTACCAGACGGTGATCCTCGAACAGGCCCGCGAGCAGCTGTACCGCAAGTTCGACTGGCTGACGGCAAACGCCAGCGTTGAAGAATTATCCGAATTGCAGGTGGCGGATTTCGGCACGCGCCGGCGCTTTTCATACCGCGTGCAGGAAGAAGTGGTCAGCGTGCTCAAGCATGACTTCCCCGGGCGCTTCGTCGGCACCAGCAACGTGCACCTGGCCCGCGAATTCGACATGAAGCCGCTCGGCACCATGGCCCACGAATGGATCATGGCGCATCAGCAACTCGGCCCGCGCTTGATCGACAGCCAGATCGCCGCGCTCGATTGCTGGGTGCGCGAATACCGTGGCCTGCTGGGCATCGCCCTGACCGACTGCATCACCACGGACGCGTTCCTCGGCGACTTCGACTTGTACTTCGCCAAGCTGTTCGACGGCCTGCGCCACGACTCCGGCGACCCGATTCAGTGGGCGGAAAAAGCCATCGCTCACTACCACAAGCTCGGCATCGAACCGATGAGCAAGACCCTGGTGTTCTCCGACAGCCTGTCGTTGCCCAAGGCGCTGGAGATTTTCCGTGCGCTGCGCGGTCGCATTAATGTGAGCTTCGGCATCGGTACCAACCTCACCTGTGACATTCCAGGTGTGGAACCGATGAGCATCGTGCTTAAAATGACCGCGTGCAATGGCCAGCCCGTTGCCAAAATTTCGGATGAAGCGGGCAAAACCCACTGCACCGACCCGAATTTCGTCGCCTATTTGCGTCACGTTTTCAAAGTACCTGCCCTTTCCAGCAAGGAGTGAATCATGCAAGCCGTACAGCGTGAGATTGCGCAGCAGCTCAAGGTCCAGGCGCCCTTCAACGATCAGGCCGCCCTTGAAGCAGAAGTCGCCCGCCGCGTGGCGTTTATCCAGGATTGCTTGCGCAATTCCGGGCTCAAGACATTGGTGCTGGGCATCAGTGGTGGCGTCGACTCCCTGACCGCAGGCTTGTTGGCCCAACGCGCGATGAAAGAACTGCGCGCCAGCACGGGTGATGAGGCTTACCGGTTTATTGCGGTGCGCCTGCCCTACGAAACCCAGTTCGACGAACTCGATGCCACCGCCTCAGTGGACTTCATTGAGCCAGACGAGCGCCACACCGTGAACATCGGCCCGGCGGTGAAAGCCCTGGCCAATGAAGTGGCGGCGTTTGAAGGCAAGGCGGCGGTGTCCCGTGATTTCGTACTGGGCAACACCAAGGCGCGCATGCGCATGGTGGCGCAGTACACCATCGCCGGTGCGGCCGGTGGCTTGGTAGTGGGTACTGACCATGCAGCGGAAGCGGTAATGGGCTTTTTCACCAAATTCGGTGATGGCGCCTGTGATCTTGCGCCGTTGAGCGGGCTGGTGAAAAACCAGGTGCGTGCAATTGCTCGGCATTTTGGTGCGCCGGAGTCATTGGTCGAGAAAGTGCCGACGGCAGACCTGGAAGACCTGTCGCCAGGCAAGCCGGACGAAGCGTCACATGGCGTGACGTACGCCGAGATCGATGCCTTCCTGCACGGCGAGCCGGTGCGTGAGGAAGCGTTCAGGATTATCTGCGATACCTATCGCAAGACGGAGCACAAGCGGGTCATGCCGTTTGCGCCGTGAACACTTTAGTGAAGCGGCCGTTGTGGCGAGCGGGCTTGCCCCGCGTTGGGTTGCGCAGCAGCCCCAGTAAGGCAAACGAGGTCATTCAGACGGACCGAGTTGCAGGTTTTAGGGCTGCTTCGCAGCCCAACGCGGGGCAAGCCCGCTCGCCACAGGTTTTCGCCGCCCACAAAAAAGCGCCCCGCAAGGCGCTTTTTTTGCCGCTGAAACCCTGTTACTTCAGGGTCACAGTGCCTTTCATCATCGAGATGTGCCCTGGGAACGAGCAGAAGAACGCGTAATCAGTCCCCGCCGCCAGCTTCGACACGTCGAAGGTTACCGAGTCTTTCTCGCCAGCACCGATGATTTTGGTGTGGGCGATGATGCGGTCGTCACCTGGTTTCAGGTAGTCCTTGTCAATGCCAGCGGCCATGCCGTCAGTGGCGACTGGCTGCATGTTGGCTGCACTGGTCAGCACCCAGTTATGGCCCATGACGTTTTTCGGCAAGCTGCCGGAGTGGGTCAGTTCAACGGTGAACGTCTTGCAGCTTTTGTCGATTTCAACGGCTTTGGTATTGAAAGACATCTGATCGGTGGAGTCGACGGTGACCTTGCACTCTGCGGCAAGCAACTGGCCGCTCGCCAGAGTCAGCAGGGAAACAGCAACGAGTTTGGCAAACATGTGAATCTCCAAGGCAGGGTTTAAAAAACGCGTATTGCGACAAGGGTGCATCAGGCTGGCAAAGATTCTTATGATCTGCATCAACAGATTGTATACAACTTTAGGCTATCAGCGTGATCAACACAATCTACCAGCCTAAGCCGCGCCACCCGCCTATGATCGGCCCATCAACCATTGGAGCCTGCGCCATGCACCTCAACCAACTGTTCAACGGCCTGTTGGCCGCTTACGCCTGCGGTAAGTGAGGCCCTGGCGCGCTGCTAAGCTGATACCATAGCGTCCCAAGGCAGCTGCGCGCCGCCCACCCTCACCTTCGACCCTAGAGGATCGCCCATGGCCAAACCTAATTACTCCTTCGCCAAACGTCAGAGAGACTTGGCCAAGGAACAGAAGAAAGAGGAAAAACTGCAACGCAAAAAAGCCTCTGCAGACGAAGAAGCCGGCGCACTGAACCCGGATGCGGAAGGTGAAGTGGCAGCAGACGACACCGAAACACCGAAAGATCCGGCTGAATAATTGATCGTTCCCACGCTGTGGCGAGCAGGCTTGCCCTGCGTTGGGCTGCGAAGCGGCCCTGAAACCAGACACCGCGGTTTGCCAGGCATAAAGGGGTGATCGTCTTGGGGCTGCTGCGCAGCCCAACGCAGGGCAAGCCTGCTCGCCACAGCGGGCTCCCCAGCCGTTACTCCAGCGGCATCACCGTCACCCGCACCTCCGGGTCATGGCTCCCGCCCCCCAGAATCACCCCCCGCAACGGCGACACATCCGAAAAGTCCCGGCCCCAGGCCAGGGTGATGTGCTCCAGTGCCGGCTGCACATTGTTCGTCGGATCAAAATCCACCCAGCCTGACACCGGGCAATACACCGACACCCACGCATGGGACGCATCGGCGCCGATCAGCCGTGGCTGGCCGGGCGGTGGCTGGGTCAGCAGGTAACCACTGATATAGCGCGCCGCCAGCCCCCGCGAGCGCAAGCACGCGAGCATCAGGTGGGCGAAGTCCTGGCACACGCCGCGCCGGCGCTCGAGCACTTCCACCAGCGGCGTGGCAACCTGCGTGGCCTCGGCATCAAAGGTGAACTCACTGAAAATCTTTTCCATCAAGGCCTGCACGCCCACCAGCAAAGGCTTGCCGGGCGGGAAACAGGTTTCGGAAAACTCCACAAAGGTATTTTTCAGGTGCACGTAAGGTGATTCGAATCGATACCGACAGGCTTCCAGCTGTTCAGGCGACAGCGCCTGGCTGCTGTAAGTGAGGCTGTTGCAGGTCTGATCCCAAGGCGGCGACAATTGGAAATCCAGTGAAGGCCGCGCCAGCACTTCCACGGTCAGCCCGGCATTCACCAGCAATTCATCGTGGGGCCGCTCAAAGGCCAGCCGCGTGATCGGGTTGCCAAACACATCCAGCTCATCGCGACGCGACGAAGGCTGCGGGCTGATATCCAGCTGTTGCCAGGTGCAGCGCTGCCAGGCGCACGGGCGTGGCCACAAATGCGCCAGCTGCTGGGCCAGGGACACCGGGCTGTCGTAGTGGTAATGGGTATCGTGAAAAATCTGGTAGCGCGCACTCATCACACCGACACCGTTCGCTGGCTGACATCATCCACGTGGGCAAAGTGGCGCAGCGCCAGGCGGTCTGACACTTGCCCACTCTCATCGGCGACTGCTTGCAGCAAGTCGGCCAGGCCATCCAGTGCGGCACGCACGCTGGACTCACCAAACAGCGAGTTTTCCAGGCACCCCAGGTCGAACCGCGAGAGGCGCTCCACCAACGGCGCCAAGCCGGTTTCACGGGGCACAGCAAAATCATCGTTGAGGCGACGCAAGGTGCGGCTGACCAGTTTCAACTGGAACAACACCGCGTGCGGGTTTTGCTCATCCAGCAACAACAGGTCGAGCACCGGAATCAACTGCGGCACTGCCAGGTAGCGCGAGCGATAGGTGATGCTGCTGTTGCCCAGTTCGAGCAACCACTCAAGCCCGGCCTGATCGAACACCGCCACGCCGCGCAGGAACGCCGCCAAACTGCTGCTCAGAAATTGCAGACGCTCGATGCGCCGGCCCATCATCAAGAAGCGCCAGCCTTCGTCGCGGGTCATGTCGTCCAGCGCAAAGCCAGACAACGCCGCCAGCGACATCACCAGGCGGTTGAGAAAATCCAGCAACTCACCGAAGTCCGGCGATTCGCTTTCCAGCTCCAGGGCTTCACGTTGCAGCTCCACCAGGGCCTGCCAGTTTTCCCGGGACAACTTGCCGCGCACCTGGGACGCTGCCCACTGCAGACGCTGCAAGTTGGCGCGCAGGCTTGAGGGCCAGTCATCACCGAGCAAGGCGGCGAGCAAACGCTCGGGCAGCGCGCCCTCCTCCGGCAACAGGCGCAGGTTCTCACCCAACTCGACGGCCGCCTGCAAGGCCAGGGGATCATCGCCATCCACATAGCGCGCCAGCACGATGCGCAGCCAGCGCGCGCTGTTATCGCAACGCTCGCAGTAACGGCCGAACCAGAACAGGTTTTCCACCACGCGCGACGGCAAGTAAGGGTCACGGCGCACCAGGTCATGGACGCCAATGGCGCGCTGTGCACGCCAATGTTCGCCGCCGATGGCACGCTCGCCGAGCACCCACGTGTCCTTGCTCGCGCCGCCACGCTGCATCGACACCACTTCGGCATCGGCATCGGCCGCCACGCGGGTCAGGCCGCCAGGCAGCACGCGATAGCCTTCAGCGCTGGCCACAGCGTACACACGCATGCCGATGGCGCGGTGTTGCAGATGGTCATCGACGGTGTGCCACACCGGGGCCTGGGACAGTTGCGCCAGTTCCTGGGCGACATACGCGTAAGGCCGCGCGCGCATGCGTTCGGCCAGGGCCTGGCGCTGCTCATCATTCAAGTCGCGGCCAAATACCGGCGCGAAACTTTGCGACGGGAATGCCGGCTTGATCAGCAGCTCCGGGAGTTTCTCCAGCGCCTCGGCGAGCACCGGCGCTTCACCGCACCACCAGGTGGCGATGGACGGCAGGATCAGTTCTTCGCCAAACAGGAATTGGTTTATTTTCGGCAGAAAGCCAAGCAAACCAGGAGATTCCAACACGCCGCTGCCCAAGGCGTTGGCCACCAGCACATTGCCCTGGCGCACGGCGTCGAGCAGGCCGGGCACGCCGAGGGCCGAGTCGGTACGCAGTTCCAGCGGGTCGCAGAAGTCGTCGTCCAGGCGGCGCATGATCGCGTTCACCCGCCGCAGGCCGCTGAGGGTTTTCAGAAATACGGTGCTGTCGCGCACGGTCAGATCGCCGCCTTCCACCAGCGGGTAGCCGAGCTGGCGCGCGAGGTAGAGGTGTTCGAAATAACTTTCGTTGAAACGCCCCGGCGTGAGCAGCACGATCAGCGGCGGCTGATCATCGCCGGGCGCCTGTCGGGCCAGGGTTTCCTGCAAGGTGCGGAAGAAACCGGTGAGGTGCTGCACCTGCAAATCGCGGTACAGGTCCGGAAATGCGCGGGAAACGATGGTGCGGTTCTCCAGCGCATAACCGGCGCCCGAAGGCGCCTGCGTACGGTCGGCGGTGACCCACCAGCGGCCATCCGGGGTGCGCGCCAGGTCCACGGCGTACAGGTGCAGAAACGCACCGTCCGGCGGCTGGATACCCTGGCACGGCCACAGGAAGTTGTTGTGACCAAACACCAGTTCGGCGGGCAGCAAACCTTCCTTGATCAGGCGCTGCGGGCCATACAGGTCAGCCAGTACGGCATTGAGCAGGCGCGCACGCTGGGCGATACCGGCAGACAAGTGTTGCCACTCATCGGCGGCCAGCACATGGGGCAGCAAATCCAGCTCCCATGGGCGGTCGGCGCCCTTGGGGTCGGCGTAGACGTTGTAGGTCACGCCGTTTTCCTGGATCTGCCGAGTCAGCAGCGCCTGGCGCTGGGCCAGTTGCGCGGGGGAGCTGCGTTGCAGGTGATCGAGCAAGCGCCGCCAGTGGGCACGCACGGCGCCACTGTCATCCAGCAATTCATGATAAGTACCCGCGGTCAGTGGGTAACGGTCGAGCAAATCGGACATGGAACGCTCGGCAGGGGCAAGGGGGCTCAGTTTAAAACACATTCACTGCAATCTAACTGTGGGAGCTGGCTTGCCAGCTCCCACAGTTGAATTGCATTCAGTCATTTTTATTGGGGAAACGCCGCAGATCCAGGGTCATGGGCAACTCATCGTTCACCACTACCGTTGGCACGGGGAGTTTTCCGGGGGTATGTCCCAACCGGAAAAACCGCGCCATGCGCCGGCTTTCAGCTTCGTTGGCATTCACCGGCAAGCTGTCGTAATTGCGCCCACCCGGATGGGCAACATGATACTGGCAACCGCCCAGCGAGCGCTGCATCCAGGTGTCGAGCAGGTCGAATACCAGCGGCGCGTGCACCGGGATGGTCGGTTGCAGGCAGTTGGCCGGTTGCCAGGCGCGGTAACGCACGCCGGCGACGAACTCGCCCACACGCCCGGTGGCGTGCAGCGGCACCGGGATGCCGTTGCAGGTCAGCAGATAACGTTGCGGCGCCAACCCGCTCAACTTCACCTGCAAACGCTCCAGGGACGAATCCACATAACGCACCGTGCCGCCCACCGCGCCCTCCTCGCCCAAAACGTGCCACGGCTCCAGGGCCTGGCGCAGTTCCAGTTCGATACCGCTGACGGCGTAGTCGCCAACCTTGGGGAAACGAAATTCCAGGTGCGCAGCAAACCATTCGGCGCGCAGCGGGTAACCGGCCGCGTTGAGCTCGACAATCACATCGGCGAAGTCCTGCTCGATAAAGTGCGGCAGCAGGAAACGGTCGTGCAGTTCGGTACCCCAGCGCGCCAGTTTCGGCGGCGCGTAAGGCTCACGCCAGAAGCGTGCGACCAAGGCGCGCAGCAGCAGCTGTTGGGTCAGGCTCATGCGTGCGTGGGGCGGCATTTCAAACGCGCGCAGTTCCAGCAGGCCCAAGCGGCCAGTGGCACCGTCGGGCGAGTAGAGTTTATCGACGCAGAATTCCGCACGGTGGGTGTTGCCCGTCACGTCGATCAGCAGGTTGCGCAACAGGCGATCCACCAGCCATGGCGGGCAGTCCTCGCCTGGCGCAGGCATTTGCGCGAAGGCGATTTCCAGCTCGTACAGCGCATCGTTACGCGCCTCATCCACCCTCGGCGCCTGAGAAGTCGGGCCGATAAACAGGCCGGAAAACAGGTACGACAAGGACGGATGGTTATGCCAATAGCTGATCAGGCTGCGCAGCAAATCGGGCCGGCGCAGGAACGGTGAGTCTTTGGGCGTTGCGCCGCCAAGTACAAAATGGTTACCGCCGCCGGTGCCGGTGTGGCGCCCGTCGATCATGAATTTTTCAGTGGTCAGGCGAGTCTGCCGCGCCTCTTCGTAGAGGAACTCGGTGCGTTCCACCAGCTCGTCCCACGTAGCGGACGGCTGCACGTTCACCTCGATCACACCTGGGTCCGGGGTGACGCGGAAGTTGCTCAGGCGCGTGTCGGCCGGTGGTTCATAACCTTCCAGCAGCACCGGGCAATGCAGCTCCTCGGCAGTGGCTTCGATGGCGGCCACCAGCTCCAGGTAATCCTCGACGCGTTCCAGCGGCGGCATAAACAGGTACAGCCGCCCTTCCCGCGCTTCGGCACACAGTGCGGTGCGCGTCAGCCAGTCGGCGGACTCATCGACCTTCGGCTCACGCTCATCGCTCGGCGCAGGTTCGCCATGGCTTTGCAGTTGCGCGGTGGTTGGCAGCTCCGGCTGATCCTGGTTCGGGTCAGTCGGGTGTACAAACGGATACTCCGCCGCCGTCACCCACGGCTGCGAAGCCAGCGGCAGACGATAGCCCAGCGGCGAGTCACCGGGCACCAGGCGACAATGGTTATCGCGCAGGTACCAAGGCCCGCTCTGCCAGCGGTCATTGGCGGCGGTGCGCGCCAATGGCAGCACTTGGCCGATGACTTTATCTAGCCCCTGGCGGAACACTTTGCGCAGGCGCTCGCGCTCCAGGTCGTCACTCAGGCGCGGGTCCTGGGCAGTGACGTTCTGCGGTAACGCGCCTTCGCGCCACAGGTAGTAGAAGTTGTCTTCAAAGGCCGGGAACACAAAGCGCGCCGGCAGTTTGAGGCGTTCGGCGACGCTGGCCAGAAAACGCCCAGCCAGCACGCCATCGGCGCCGTAGTCCTGTTGTTCATCGGCGATCAGCGCGCTGTTGTGCCAGATCGGCACCCCGTCGCGGCGCCAGTAGCAGTTGAGCGACCAGCGCGGCAATTGTTCGCCGGGGTACCACTTGCCCTGGCCGAAGTGCACCAGGCCCTGTGGCGCATAGTGCGCGCGCATGCGCTGGAACAACTCGGCAGACAGGCGACGCTTGTCCGGCCCCAAGGCAGCGGTGTTCCATTCGGCGCCGTCGGGGTCGTCGATGGACACGAAGGTCGGCTCCC
This sequence comes from Pseudomonas sp. AMR01, assembly GCF_041946035.1. Classification (NCBI taxonomy): domain Bacteria; kingdom Pseudomonadati; phylum Pseudomonadota; class Gammaproteobacteria; order Pseudomonadales; family Pseudomonadaceae; genus Pseudomonas; species Pseudomonas sp. AMR01. The sequence continues at coordinate 12,844 of NZ_JAUTYR010000048.1, read as the reverse complement.
CGCCCATGGTCAGGCGCACGTCGTCCTTGAGCAGGTCGCCGTCGATTTGCCGCCCGAGAGCCTGGATCGCCAACCATTGCTCTTCGGTGTAGGGCTTGGTGACGCGCGGGGCTTCCCAAATCCGCTCCACCGACATTTCGTGGGTAAATTCGCACTCGCACGGTTCCACCAAGCCACTGATCGGCGCGGCAGAAGACGGATCGGGACTACAGGCCAGCGGGATATGCCCTTCACCGGCGAACAGACCGGACGTGGCGTCCAGGCCAATCCAGCCGGCACCGGGCAAATACACCTCGCACCAGGCGTGCAGGTCGGTGAAGTCCACTTCAGTGCCGGACGGCCCGTCGAGGGCTTTGACGTCGGCGGTGAGCTGGATCAAATAGCCGGACACGAAGCGCGCTGCCAAGCCCAGGTTGCGCAGCAATTGCACCAGCAACCAGGCCGAGTCCCGGCAGGAGCCGGATGCATTTTCCAGGGTGAACTCAGGCGTTTGTACGCCCGGTTCCATGCGGATCAGGTAGCCGATATCGGCGGCCAGGCGCTGATTCAGGCCCACCAGAAAATCCACGGCGGGCAACGGCGTGCGGTCGATGCCCGCCAGGTAGGCGGCAAACCTCGGCGTCAGCGGCAAGGTTTCCAAGTACGGCGCCAGCTCGCGCTGCTCATCCGCGGCGTAACTGAACGGGATTCTTTCGGCGTAGGGTTCAAGGAAAAAGTCGAACGGGTTAAATACCGCCATCTCGGCGACCAGATCGACCTCAATGCGCAGCTCGTCAGTTTTTTCCGGAAACACTAACCGCGCCAGGTAATTGCCCTGGGGGTCTTGTTGCCAATTGATGAAATGCTGCTCGGGCAACACTTTGAGCGCGTAAGACAAAATCCGCGTGCGGCTATGGGCCGCCGGACGTAAACGCACAATCTGTGGGCCGAGTTCGACAGCGCGGTCGTAGCGGTAATGCGTAATGTGGTGCAACGCGACATGAATCGACACGGCGGCCTCCTGCGAGCCAGGGCATGGAAACAAAGCGCGCAAGACTTATGCCAGAGCGGCCGTCATTGCGCTTTATCGTGGGACCCGGTGCAGTACAGCACCAAAACGGCGCCATCGTAGGTGCCACGGTGCAAGAGCTGCACACATTTGTGGCGCCAGTGGGTGGGATGGGTGGTGAATCTACCCAGTCAACGGGATTTGCGCTCTGCAATCATGGCGTCGCGCAGTTGCCGCACCTCAAGCAACTTCTGGCGCATTTCGCGGTGACGCTTGCTGTTGAGCAGCAGCAAACCCAGGAGGGGAAACAGCAAACTCAAGCCATAGGACAGTGAATGTGGCCCAAAGGCGATAGTCGGCAGCACCGTCAAAATACACAGCCCTAACAGCGTTGCCAGCGGCCATACCCACTGTGGCCGTCCACGCGCAATCATGAAATTACATTGCACCACGCCCCAGGTGAGCGCCAGGCCGCCCAGAAAGGAATACTTGGCGTTGTCCGCCAATGGCAGGGCTGGGAAATAACTGTCGAACAGCAACGGAACGGCGAATACCAGCGTAAAGACTGCGGCAAAGATCGCCCCCATGAACACTGGGAAATACTGCGACAAAAAACTGCGAATGCCGGGCAGCTCATTCATTGCTCGATCTCCTCATACAGGCCGACGGCAATGGTGCGCACATTCCCCGAAATCGCACTGCCGGTAAAACCGATCACTGCGCTCAGGGCATCCCTTATCTGAGTCACCGTTGCATGCTTGACTTGGGCGGGCGTGAAGCGTTTGGTTGCCTCACCTGACAGCTGCTTCAACTTGAGCATTTTCGAGGTCATTCGCGGATCCTGGATGCTGAGCAGTTCCTTGGTGAGCTTGGCACGCTCTTGCCGGCTCAATCCTCGAAGCACCTCCCTCACACTTTTGCCTGTCGTGGCTTGATTCAGTCGCACCAGTTTCACCGTGGTCAGGGTCGATGCACCTACCCCGATCAACGACGCAGCATCCAGCGCGATCATCGTGTACTGGTACCACTCGGAGCTGTCGAGTTCGTCATTTTTGGCAGGGTTACTGATTTCATTGCTGACACGATAGCCACTGGCGAAACACTGGAGCGTGCTGGCCGTGGCGGCGGTGTAACCAATTACCGTAACGACGCTGCTGGCGCCCGCCGTGAACGGCACGGCGACAGTACCGCTGAGGACAACGAGCCAACCGAGGATCGCGCCTGCGCAGGATAACGTTGTGTTGATCGCCTCCCCCACGAGGCGCGATTCACGGGGGTTGTCTTGCACCTGCTGGGCAAACTGCGCAGGCGCAATGTACTTCTGCGCTTCACGCAAAATAATGCGCTTGGGCGCGATGCTGCAAATTGGCTGGAACTCGCGCAGGGTCACCACGTTGAAATCGGCGTCGATGTACACAACTCCTGCGCCGACGATAGCCGGGTCGGCATCGATGGCTGCGAACAGGCGCGGGAGGTTGATCTGGCTTTCAATACGCTGACGCGCCATGAACTGGGAGCGGTTGGAGTCCATGCCGATGCCGGCCAGGGGGTTGCCCATGGGTGTTCTTCCTTGAAAGTTAGGGTGGCCAGACGGGCCTCATCGCAGGCAAGCCCGGCTCCCACAGTTGACCGCATTTCAATGTTAGAACGCGGCCCACTGTGGGAGCTGGCTTGCCTGCGATGGCAGTTTGATGGGCGCCACCTTAACAAACAGGCTCTCCAACGCCTAGAAAGCAAAACGCCAGCACGAGGCTGGCGTTTTGCATGTTCAGGCTGCGATCAACGCGGCACAACCGGCTTGCGCACAGGCTTCTTGCCTTTGCCCTTGGCCGCGTCGGTGCGCTCTTTAGCCGCCTGCTTGTTACGCACCATGGCTGCCGCCTTGGCTTGTTCGCGCTTGTCCCACGGGTTGCTGCCGTCGCTGCCACGCGGTGGCAGGCCGGTGTGCTGGGTAAGGATTTTGGTGGTTTCCTTGGCGACCTTGTGGCTGCCGGCCGGCGTCGAGTTTTTACGACGCGCGCTCTGGTAGCTGTCGGTGGACGGCTGGTGCAGCGGAATCAACTGCTCCTTGCCCGGCCCGATCAGGTCGGCGCGGCCCATGCGGGTCAGCGCTTCACGCAGCATCGGCCAGCCTTTCGGGTCGTGGTAGCGCAGGAACGCCTTGTGCAGACGGCGCTGCTCTTCGCTCTTGACGATAGCCACCGCGTCGCTCTTGTAGGTGACCTTGCGCAGCGGGTTCTTGCCCGAGTGGTACATCGCGGTGGCAGTGGCCATCGGCGACGGATAGAACGCCTGCACCTGGTCGGCGCGAAAATCATTGCGCTTGAGCCACAGGGCCAGGTTCATCATGTCTTCATCGGTGGTGCCCGGGTGGGCGGCGATGAAGTACGGAATCAGGTACTGCTCCTTGCCCGCTTCCTTGGTGTACTTCTCGAACATGCGCTTGAACTTGTCATAGCTGCCAATGCCCGGCTTCATCATCTGGTTGAGCGGACCTTCCTCGGTGTGTTCCGGGGCGATCTTGAGGTAGCCACCCACGTGGTGGGTCACCAGCTCTTTCACATATTCGGGCGACTCAACGGCCAGGTCATAGCGCAGGCCGGAAGCGATCAGGATCTTCTTCACACCCGGCAACGCACGGGCGCTGCGGTACAGCTGGATCAATGACGAATGGTCGGTGTTCAGGTTCGGGCAGATACCGGGGAACACGCACGATGGCTTGCGGCACGCGGATTCGATTTCCGGGCTCTTGCAGGCGATGCGGTACATGTTCGCGGTCGGGCCGCCAAGGTCGGAGATCACGCCGGTAAAGCCTGGGACCTTGTCACGGATCTCTTCGATCTCGCGAATGATCGACTCTTCGGAACGGTTCTGGATGATGCGGCCTTCGTGCTCGGTGATCGAGCAGAAGGTGCAGCCGCCAAAGCAGCCACGCATGATGTTCACCGAGAAGCGGATCATGTCGTAGGCCGGGATTTTTTCCTTGCCGTACGCCGGGTGTGGGATACGTGCGTAAGGCATGCCAAACACGTAGTCCATTTCTTCGGTGGTCATCGGGATGGGCGGCGGGTTGAACCACACGTCCACTTCACCGTGCTTCTGCACCAGAGCGCGAGCGTTGCCTGGGTTGGTTTCCAGGTGCAACACGCGGTTGGCGTGAGCGTAGAGCACGGCGTCGCCACGGACCTTTTCTACCGAGGGCAGGCGGATCACGGTTTTGTCGCGGGTCATGCGCGGGCTGGCCAGAATCTGCACGACTTTGGCTTCTTCCGGATCGTCCACGGGCCCCTTTTCCTGCTCGATGGCGCAGGCCTGGGTGTCCTGAGTGTTGACGTACGGGTTGATGATCTTGTCGACCTTGCCCGGCCGGTCGATACGCGTGGAGTCCACTTCGTACCAGCCCGCAGGCGTGTCACGGCGAATGAACGCGGTGCCGCGCACGTCGGTGATGTCTTCAATCTTGTGGCCCCACGACAGGCGCTGGGCAACCTCGACAATCGCGCGCTCGGCGTTGCCGTACAGCAGGATATCGGCGGCGGCGTCGATCAGGATCGAGTTGCGCACGCGGTCCTGCCAGTAGTCGTAGTGAGCGATGCGGCGCAGGGAGGCTTCAATGCCGCCGAGTACGATCGGCACATTCTTGTAGGCTTCCTTGCAACGCTGGCTGTACACCAGGCTGGCGCGGTCCGGGCGTTTGCCGGCCATGCCGCCTGGGGTGTAGGCGTCGTCGGAACGGATTTTCTTGTCGGCGGTGTAGCGGTTTATCATCGAGTCCATGTTGCCGGCCGCGACGCCGAAGAACAGGTTCGGCTCGCCGAGCTTCATGAAGTCGTCTTTGGACTGCCAGTTCGGCTGCGCAATGATCCCGACGCGAAAGCCCTGGGACTCCAGCAGCCGGCCGATGATCGCCATGCCGAACGACGGATGGTCAACGTAGGCATCACCGGTGACGATGATGATATCGCAGGAATCCCAGCCAAGCTGATCCATCTCCTCCCTGCTCATCGGCAGGAATGGCGCTGGGCCGAAACATTCGGCCCAGTACTTGGGATAGTCAAATAACGGCTTGGCTGTTTGCATGACGATGACCGGTGTTGAGATGAAAAATCGCGGGCGCGGAATATAGCACAAAATTTGACCAATTCCGACGGCAGTAGTCGGAATTGTGCTGACGCCATCGCAGGCAAGCCAGCTCCCACGTTTGAAGGTGTTTACACTCCAAGTGTGGGAGCTGGCTTGCCTGCGATGAGGCCCTTACAGACACTCACGGATTTACTCGTCGTCGAAGTTGTAACTGCCCGGCGCAAGGTTTTCGAAGCGGGTGTATTTGCCGATAAACGCCAGGCGCGTGGTACCGATCGGGCCGTTCCGCTGTTTACCGATGATGATTTCGGCGATGCCCTTGTGCTCGGTTTCTGGGTGATACACCTCGTCCCGGTACACGAACATGATGACGTCGGCATCCTGCTCGATCGCTCCGGATTCGCGCAAGTCGGAGTTGATCGGGCGTTTGTTCGGTCGTTGCTCCAGGGAGCGGTTGAGCTGGGACAGCGCCACCACCGGGCAGTTGAATTCCTTGGCGAGGGCTTTCAGAGAGCGGGAAATCTCGGAAATCTCGTTGGTTCGGCTGTCACCGCTGGAGCCCGGGATCTGCATCAACTGCAGGTAGTCGATCATGATCAGGCCGATTTCGCCGTGTTCACGCACCAGGCGTCGGGTGCGCGCGCGCATTTCCGAGGGGCTGATACCGGCGGTGTCATCGATGAACAGCTTGCGGTCGTTGAGCAGGTTGACCGCCGACGTCAGGCGCGGCCAGTCGTCGTCTTCCAGGCGGCCCGCCCGCACTTTGGTCTGGTCGATACGGCCGAGCGACGAGAGCATCCGCATGATCAGCGATTCGCCTGGCATCTCGAGGGAGTAAACCAGTACGGCTTTCTCGCTGCGCAACACCGCGTTTTCCACCAGGTTCATGGCGAAGGTGGTTTTACCCATCGACGGTCGGCCTGCGACGATGATCAAGTCGGCCGGTTGCAGGCCGCTGGTCATGCCATCAAGGTCGGTGTAGCCGGTGGACAGGCCGGTAATGGCGTTGTCGGTGTTGAACAGCGTGTCGATGCGGTCGATGGCTTTGGTCAGCAGGTCGTTGACGCTGACCGGGCCGCCGGTTTTCGGCCGCGCCTCGGCGATCTGGAAGATCTGCCGTTCGGCTTCGTCGAGAATCTCTTCAGCGGTACGCCCTTCCGGGTTGAAGGCGCTGTCGGCGATTTCAGTGGCGATGCCGATCAACTGGCGCAAGGTCGCCCGCGCGCGGACGATCTGCGCGTAGGCCTTGATGTTGGCGACCGACGGGGTGTTTTTCGCCAATTCACCGAGGTAACCCAGACCGCCCACTTGCGAGGTCTGACCTTCCTTGTCCAATTGCTCGGCAAGGGTCACGACGTCGATCGGGGAGTTCAGGTCGGCCAGCTTGGCGATGGCACGGAAGATCAGGCGGTGGTCATGGCGATAGAAGTCACCGTCCGAGACTTGATCCAGCACGCGCTCCCAGGCGTTGTTGTCCAGCATCAAACCACCGAGCACGGCCTGTTCGGCCTCGATGGAATGCGGCGGCACCTTCAGGGCAGCGGTTTGCAGATCGTATTGCTCAGGAGCTGAAATATCGTTCATGGCCACTTGGAATTAGGGGATTGTAGAAAAACAAAAGGCACGACCTGTGAACAGGATCGTGCCCGATGTTAACCGCCTGGCACACGAGGTGCCAGTCAGTTAGGTGCTGCTTAAGCTGCTACCACGACAACGCGTACGGTGGCTTCAACTTCGGCGTGCAGGTGCACGGCTACGTCGAATTCGCCTACGTTGCGGATGGTGCCGTTCGGCAGACGAACTTCGCTTTTCGCAACTTCAACGCCGGAGGCGGTCAGTGCATCAGCGATGTCGTGGGTGCCGATCGAACCGAACAGCTTGCCTTCGTCACCGGCGGTGGCAGTGATAGTCACTTCCAGCTCAGCCAGTTGGGCAGCGCGAGTTTCGGCCGAAGCTTTTTTGTCTGCTGCTGCTTTTTCCAGCTCAGCACGACGCTCTTCAAACGCAGCCAGGTTGGCAGCGGTTGCAGCGGTGGCTTTGCCGTATGGCAGCAGGTAGTTACGACCGTAACCGGCCTTAACGTTCACTTTGTCGCCCAGGTTGCCCAGGTTGGCGACTTTTTCCAGAAGGATCAGTTGCATGTGAAAATCCTCTAACTTTTAACCTTCACCGTTCGCGTTATCGGCATCTTTCGATGCGAGACGACCGCGAAAATCAATCAGGCCGTCGACAATGGCCAAAACCACGAGTAACGGATAGATCAGCTGCATGAACAGCAACAGCGTGACGTACAACCCCACCAGCCAAAACTTGGCCAGGCGCTTTCGCGCGACCAGCCCATGAATCAGGGCCAGCCCGGCAAACACCAGCGGTACGCTGCAAATCGGCGCCAGCAAGGCCATCTGTGGACCGAAGTTCGGTCCGACAACCATGCACGCCAGCAGCAACATCGCCGGTCCCGCAGGGATTCTGATACTGCGAAACTCGCGACCAAAACCACCCGGGTTGTACAACAACGCCTGCCAATAACGCCCAAGAATCAGGCTCAGCACGCTGACAACCTGCAACAAAGCCGCAATCAGGCCGGTCAGGACCGGGGCAATCAGTGACGCAAACCGCGCTCGCTCATCTACCGACAATTGCTGGTAGAGATCCCCGAGCGCCACCGGCAGGATCTTGACGATCTCTTGCGACAGCGCTTCGATTTGCGGGCGGAAAGCCGCGCCAAGCATCACTGAGTACACCAACCCCAATGCCACGCTGACCAGCAGCGTGCGGACCCAGGACTCACTTGCGCGTAAAACCAACGCAAGGCTCGATGACCCCAGCAGTACCAGAAGTACCCGTGGATCACCGAATTGCAGCCACCAGATCAAGGCCGGCAACAATCCCAGGGCAAGAACGCCAAGGGCGTCCTTCAAACCGCGCCGCAGCAGCACAAGGCAACCTGCAGCAGCACCCAACCAATAAAGCAACGGCAATGCCGCACATCCAGCCACTACCAGAGTGGCCTGCACGCGACCGCGCATGATGAACTCAGCTAAGGCGCGCATGCATTCAATCCCTTACTACGTGTCGACTGCCCGGTCTCAGCGGCCGTGGCTGTCGGTGTAGGCCAGCAGGGCCAGGAAGCGGGCGCGCTTGATAGCGGTGGCCAGCTGACGCTGATAACGTGCTTTGGTACCGGTGATACGGCTTGGAACGATTTTGCCGGTCTCGGATACGTAGGCTTTCAGAGTGTTGAGATCTTTGTAATCGATCTCTTTCACGTCTTCAGCGGTGAAGCGGCAGAATTTACGACGACGGAAGAAACGTGCCATTTGATAGGCTCCTTAAAAGGTCCGTGGATTACTCGTCAGCGTTATCGCTGTTGTCGCTGTCATCACTATCAGCGCCTTCAGCGCCTTCGTGCTCAGGACGGTCGCGACGCTCACGGCGCTCACTGCGGTTTTCTTCAGCCTTGAGCATCTCGGATTGGCCGGTAACGGCTTCTTCGCGACGGATGACCAGGTTACGGATCACTGCATCGTTGTAGCGGAAGTTGTCTTCCAGCTCGGCCAGGGCCTTGCCAGTGCATTCAACGTTCAGCATCACGTAGTGAGCCTTGTGAACATTGTTGATTGCATAGGCCAGTTGACGACGGCCCCAATCTTCCAGACGGTGGATTTTGCCGCCGTCTTCTTCGATCAGCTTGGTGTAACGCTCTACCATGCCGCCGACTTGCTCGCTTTGATCCGGGTGGACCAAAAAGATGATTTCGTAATGACGCATGAATGCTCCTTACGGGTTGTAGCCTGCCGCTCAAAAACGGTCAGACAAGGAGTGAATGACACTTATGGATCTTGCCGCAGGGAGGCACATCGGTGCCTGCCAGGAAGGCAAGGGGCGCAATTGTAGAGAAGGGGGAGAAACGGCGCAAGGTGATTGGTGATTATTTGAACAATCACCCTATCTGGCTAAACACAAAACCAATGTGGGAGCGGGTTTGGTCGCGAATGCGGTGTATCAGTCACAACTGCAGTGACTGACATACCGTATTCGCGAGCAAGCCCGCTCCCACATTTTGACCTGCGTGAGGCCTGATTACTTCTTGGTCTTGGCCTTCACGCCGCGCTGGCGCTGGGCTTCAAACAGGCACACGCCCGTTGCAACCGAGACGTTCAGGCTGCTGACGCTGCCGGCCATCGGCAGCTTCACCAGGTAATCGCAATGCTCGCGAGTCAGGCGGCGCATGCCTTTACCCTCGGCACCCATGATCAGGATGGTCGGGCCGGTGAGGTCCTGGTCATAGATGCTGACCTCGGCCTCGCCTGCCGTGCCCACAACCCACAGGCCGCGCTGCTGGAGTTTCTCCAGGGTGCGCGCCAGGTTGGTCACGGCGACCAACGGAATCACTTCCGCCGCGCCGCACGCCACTTTACGCACGACTGGCGTCAAGGTGGCCGACTTGTCTTTAGGCACGATCACCGCCAGCGCGCCGGCAGCATCTGCCGAACGCAGGCAGGCGCCGAGGTTGTGCGGGTCGGTCACGCCGTCCAGCACCAGCAACAGCGGAGCGCCTTCGGTTCGGTCGAGCAGCTCGTCGAGCATCGCTTCGCCCCAGACCTGGCTCGGGCTGACGTCTGCCACCACGCCTTGGTGAACACCTTCCACCCACACGTCCATTTCACGACGCTCGGCCTGGCCGATGGCAACCTTGTTTTGGGTAGCCAGTTCGACCAGCGCTTGTACGCGCGGCTCGCTGCGACCCTCCGCCAACCACACTTGCTTGACGCGCTTAGGGTGGTGACGCAGCAGTGCTTCTACGGCGTGCACGCCGTAGATTTTTTCCAGACTCATGACTTGGCCTTAGGTTTGCGCGACCCGCCGCTTTTCGCGGGAGCCGAACCCGCTTTTGGCGGGCCTTTACGGTGTTTACTTGGCTTGCTCGACGGGTTTTCGTCCCCGCGGGACTTTCCCCCAGACGCCGCTTTACCACCGCTTTTGGCTTCGCTGAGTAACTGCTGCTTCAACTCACGGCTTTTGCGCAACTCGGCGTTTTTCGCCGCGGCGTCGCTTGGGCGGTAGGCTTCAGGGGCCTTTTCCTTGGTGGACGAGCGGCGGCCCGACTTGGCTGGCGCAGGCTCGGCGGCCGCTGCTTTCGCGGGAGCGCCTTTGCCTTTGCCTGCTGTCGCAGTCGGCTCGCTGCCGCGCTTTTTACGGCTGCCCGGCGTTTCAGTCGGCTTTTCAGGCATGCCGAAGTCGATCTTGCGTTCGTCGAGGTCGACGCGCATGACCTGCACTTCCACGGTGTCGCCCAAACGGAAGCTGCGACCGGTGCGCTCGCCCGCCAGGCGGTGGTGCACAGGGTCGAAGTGGTAGTAGTCACCCGGCAAGGCGGTGACGTGCACCAGACCTTCTACGTAGATATCGGTCAGCTCAACGAACAGACCAAAGCCGGTCACGGCCGTGATCACGCCCGGGAACGACTCGCCCACGCGGTCTTTCATGAACTCGCACTTGAGCCAGTTCACCACGTCGCGGGTGGCTTCATCGGCGCGGCGCTCGCTCATGGAGCACTGCTCGCCCAGCTGTTCCAGGGCGGCTTCGTCGTACGGATAGATCCGTGCTTTCGGAATGCTCATGGCACCGGCGCGCTGAACGTGCGGCGTGTTCTGCTTGGAGTGGATCACGCTGCGGATTGCGCGGTGCGTGAGCAGGTCCGGGTAACGGCGAATTGGCGAGGTGAAGTGCGTGTACGCCTCGTAATTCAAGCCGAAGTGGCCCTGGTTATCCGCGCTGTACACAGCCTGGCTCAGGGAGCGCAGCATCACGGTCTGGATCACGTGGTAATCCGGACGGTCCTTGATGCTCGCCAGCAGAGCCTGGTAGTCCTTCGGCGAGGGGCCGTCCTTGCCTTTGTGCAGGGACAGGCCGAGCTCACCGAGGAACGCGCGCAGTTTTTCCAGACGCTCCGGCGGCGGGCCGTCGTGCACCCGGTACAACGCAGGAATCTCGTGCTTTTTCAGGAATTCAGCGGTGGCCACGTTGGCCGCCAGCATGCATTCCTCGATCAGCTTGTGAGCATCGTTACGGGTAGTCGGGGTGATCGCGGCGATCTTGCGCTCGGAACCGAAGACAATCCGGGTTTCCTGCGTTTCAAAATCGATCGCGCCACGCACGTGACGAGCGCCCAGCAACACTTTGTACAGCGAGTAGAGCTGCTTGAGGTGTGGAACCACGCCCGCGTATTCAGTACGCAGGGCCTTGGCTTCGCTGGTTTTCGGCGTTTCCAGAATGGTGCTGACCTTGTTGTAGGTCAGACGCGCCTGGGAGTGGATCACCGCTTCGTAGAACTGGTAGTCGGTCATTTCGCCGGTTTTCGAGATAGTCATCTCGCACACCATGGCCAAACGGTCGACTTTCGGGTTCAGGGAGCACAGGCCGTTGGACAGCTGCTCAGGCAGCATCGGGATCACGCGCTCCGGGAAGTACACGGAGTTGCCGCGCACTTGAGCTTCGTTATCCAGCGCCGAACCGATCTTCACGTAGCTGGACACGTCGGCAATCGCGACGAACAACTTCCAGCCGCCGGAGAATAGGCGCAGCTTGCCAGGCTTGGCTTCGCAGTAAACCGCATCGTCGAAGTCGCGAGCATCTTCGCCGTCGATGGTGACAAACGGCAGATGGCGCAGGTCGATGCGTTTTTCTTTGTCTTTGTCTTCAACTTCCGGCTTGAGCTTGGCGGCTTCTTTGAGCACCGCATCAGGCCAGACGTGAGGAATATCGTAGGTGCGCAGTGCGACGTCGATTTCCATGCCCGGCGCCATGTAGTTGCCGACCACTTCAACGATATCGCCCTGAGGCTGGAAGCGCGGGGTTGGCCAGTGGGTGATTTTCACCTCTACAAACTGACCGACCTTGGCGGCGCCATTGCGGCCCGGGGTAATCAGCACTTCCTGCTGGACCTTCGGGTTATCCGGCACAACAAAGCCTATGCCGCCTTCTTCGAAGTAACGGCCGACGATGGACTCGTGGGCACGGGATACCACTTCGACGATCACACCTTCACGGCGACCGCGACGGTCCAGGCCGGAAACGCGGGCCAGGGCACGGTCGCCATCGAACACCAGGCGCATTTGCGCCGGGCTCATGAACAGGTCGTCACTGCCGTCGTCCGGGATCAGGAAGCCGAAGCCGTCACGATGGCCGGCAATGCGGCCCAGGATCAAGTCGAGCTTGTCCACAGGCGCGTAGGTACCACGGCGGGTGTAGATCAGCTGAGCATCGCGCTCCATGGCACGCAAGCGGCGGCGCAGGGCTTCGAGCTGGTCTTCGGTGGTCAGACCGAATTCTTCAACCAGCTGCTCACGGCTAGCAGGCGAACCCCGATCGGCGAGATGCGCCAGGATCAATTCGCGGCTAGGAATAGGGTTTTCATATTTTTCCGCTTCACGAGCGGCCTCGGGATCGAGGGACTGCCAATCGGCCATTAGAGAGTTTTCACCTTGTCTATATGTGGGTTAGTTTGGCATACGCGTATTGAAACGGGAAATTTCAGGTATCAACAAGCCCCTAAAAGCACTTTTGTCGCCCTCGGAACACACCTTGCCCGACCACTTGCGAAGTTTTCCAGGATTTTTTGATATCGGGGCTTTACAGCGCAAAAAGTGGTCCGTATAGTGCGCGCCATCGACGACGGCAACGTTGTTGATGTTGCCCAGGTGGTGAAATTGGTAGACACGCCAGCTTCAGGTGCTGGTGATCGCAAGGTCGTGGAAGTTCGAGTCTTCT
>NZ_JAUTYR010000047.1:0-37709 GCF_041946035.1 Pseudomonas sp. AMR01 | reverse complement strand
AGATCAAGATCAAAATCTACAGCACGGCGGCCTAGTAGCCGACCTGAGTGGTTGAATCAAAAGCGCTGTTTTTTCTAGAGCAGATCGCATTCTTCCTGATGTATGAAGATCACCTGTGGGAGCGGGCTTGCTCGCGAATGCGGTGGGTCAGTCACCAAATCCATAACTGACCCACCGCATTCGCGAGCAAGCCCGCTCCCACACTTGACCGCATTGGGCGCTCCGAGCTTGTACTTGCCGCTGTCCAAAAAAATGGATATCCGCGCGGTAAACCAAACACTGTCCCCAAATGTCCACATCTTCAGGAACTATTAAATCCAGGAGTAACGCGTTCATGACCACCCCTAAAGCATTGTTGATTCTTCACGGCAAGCAAGCCCTCAATGAGGACGTGCGCGCTGCTGTGCAGGCCCGGCGTGAGCAGGGTTGGGAGTTGGCGGTGCGCGTTACCTGGGAAGGCGGTGACGCCCAGCGGTTGGTCAATGAGGCGTTGGCCGACGGGTATACCCACCTCATTGCTGGCGGTGGCGACGGCACGTTGCGCGATGTGGCCGAAGCCATGGCGCTGGCCAAGACCGATGCCAGCCTGGTGCTGATGCCTCTGGGCACCGCCAATGACTTCGCCAAGGCGGCCGGTGTGCCGCAGGAGCCCGCCGAAGCCTTGGCCCTGCTCGATGTGGAGCCCAGGGCCATCGATCTCGGCCAGGCGGGTGACCAGATATTCCTCAATATGGCGACTGGCGGCTTTGGTAGCCAGGTCACTGCCAACACGTCTGAAGACCTGAAAAAAGTCCTCGGTGGCGCCGCTTACCTGTTCACCGGTTTAACCCGTTTCAGCGAATTGAAGTCGGCGTACGGCGAGCTGGAAGGCCCGGGTTTTCACTGGAAAGGTGACCTGCTTGCACTCGGTATCGGCAACGGTCGCCAGGCGGGTGGCGGGCATGTGCTGTGCCCTGACGCCTTGGCCGACGACGGCCTGTTGGACATCAGCATCTTGCCCGCGCCCCAGGAAGTGGTCGGCACGCTGCTCACGCTGATGAGCGACGGCTGGGGCCTGGACAATATGTTTGTGCGGGCGCGCCTGCCGTGGGTTGAGATCAAGGTGGCCGAAGGGCTGTACATCAACCTGGACGGTGAGCCGCTCAAGGGCGACGACTTGCGGTTCAGCGCATTGCCCAAGGCCTTGCGTGTGCACCTGCCGGTGAATTCGCCGTTAGTCGTCCAGGCTGATGATTTGCTCGCGCACGGCGAATAGCACCAGGCCCGCAACATCGAATATTTGCAGGCGCTTCATGATTTGCGAGCGATGCGCCTCCACCGTCTTGATGCTCAAGCCCAGGCCTTGGGCGATTTCCCGGGTGGACTTGCCGCGCACGATCAAGCGCAAAATTTCCAGCTGACGCGCGGTGAGGTTGTGGCTGTGGGCAACGGGCGAGGTCGGGCCCTGGCTGCGGATCAGCGCCTGATTGATCACGGTGTGGGCAATCGCAGGGCTCAGGTAGCGCTCGTTGTTGCGCAAGGCCGACAAGGCGTGTTCCAGCTCGTTGGCCGAGGTGTCCTTGAGCAGGTAGCCATGAGCGCCGGACTCTAGCGCGCGCATGATCAGCTCGGGGTCGGTGTGCATCGACAGGATCAGCACTTTGCTTTTGGGATAGGCCGCCTTCAGGTGTTGCAGGGCGTCCAGGCCGCCCGTGTGTTTCATCGACAGGTCGAGCAGCACGATGTCCGGCTGCAAGGCGCTGAATTTTTCCAGTAACTGTGCGCCATCGCTGGCTTCGCCAATCACTGTGTAGCCGGGTATGTCCTGGATCAGCGCGCGAACGCCGGCGCGGATTAGTGCGTGGTCATCCACCAACAGTAAGTTGCACGTCACTCGGAAACCTTAGGGCAACTGGCCCGTTCGAGGGCGCGGGGCGCCCAGGGGAAAAGCGCGTCGATCCGCGTGCCTTTGCCTGGCGTGCTGTTGACGGACAAAGAGCCCCCCAATTGATCTACCCGCTCGGACATCCCGGCCATGCCCCGCTGGCCTTCCAGGCCAGGATTAATGGCGGGCGAAAAACCCTGGCCGTCATCGCAGATCATAAGCGACAAGCCTTCGGGCAAGCGTTGCAGGCGTACCAGCAAATTGTGCGCCTGGGCGTGGCGCAGCATGTTGGTCACGGCTTCCTGAGTGATGCGAAACGCCGCCACGGCCATTTCTTCCGGAATGCCGGTCAGCCGTTGCTGGCATTCCAGGCTCCAGTGAATCGGGGTGTTTTCGAGGGTCTTGAGCAAGTGCGCGCGTAGGCTTGCCTCGAGGCCCAGGCTGGCCAACTGCCGAGGGTTGAGAATGGCGGACACGTCGCGCACTTTGGCCAGGGTTTCATTCAGCGTGTTGCACAGCACCGTGCATTGGCTTTGCAGGTCGTCCGGCAGGCGGCGCTTGAGCCATTCACCTTGCAATGTGGCGGCGGTCAGCAGCTGGCCGATGTCGTCATGCAATTCGCGGCTTAAGCGATGGCGCTCGTTTTCCTGCACCTGCAGCAAGCGGTCAGCGAGTTCCTGCGGCTGAAATTTGATCGACTTGCGCGAACGCCACTGCTGCACGCCCACCACCAGCAAGGTGGCCGTGTTGAGCAGCAGGATCAGCAGCGGCGGTGGCGCGGAGCGCGTATACGCCCACACGCTCACCAGCAACGAGCCAAGGCACAGGATGAGGACCATGCGGCGCGCATTATTGCGGGACACGGACCTTGCGATGAGTGACTTGAGGCTGGCGTGCATAGCGGATGGAGCCAATGAAGGTTCGCTGCGGAAAGACCTGCCATGGCGGCTCACAGGGCTCTGTTTGGGAAGCGGTGACGAATCGTTTTTATACATGATGAAGTTGTGTCACTTCGAGCGCGGCATAGTACCACCACTATTACCGTTGGTCGCCTGGCGCCTCGCTTTACCGGCTTATTAAACAGGCGAACGCTCTGGAGCGCAGTTCCAGAGTTTCAGAGAGTGGACAGTTATATTAATTGAGGCGACTTGTATAATTATTACAATGATGGCTATTTGATATGCTTTGCCACAATGCTGTTCAGGCAAGCGCTCGTTTTTAGATAACTGACGTATTAAATACGACTCGAAGGTTGTTCATGACACGTGATGCTCATGCTGCTGAGGTTTACAGGCCAAGTCTTTTTGTGGGATCTGCAGAGTGACTGTCGCAATCAGCGTGGTTTGTTCACTTTCATCCAGCGTCAATTTACCGGTGCGGATGTCGATTAATTCTAATTGCCACGCCAGGAGTGTCAGGCAGTTATGCAACGCGTCCAATGCCTGGTCATGCAGTTGCAGGGGGCTTACGGCGTTGGCAATCAGGCATTGAATATGCCGCGAGAACTCGCTGATCGCCTGTAGGGCAAGGCCTTCGGCTTTTTCAGCGAGTACGGCGAGGCTGGTTTTCATGCAGTCGATGGCATCGCTGTCATTGCGAATCAAGTGCAAATGGTTCAAGCACTCTTCTGTCTTGGCCAACAGCATTTGAGCCTCGATCAGGAATTCAGGAAGTGCAGTTTGCCATTCGTTTGTGCTGTTCATCATGCAAGTCTCCACAACATGAGGTCGGGTGATGAAATGCCGCACCGGGTGAATGGCGTAAAACTACCGCTGAAATATGACTGCAGTCTGTAGGCTGCTTCGGACAATTTTGTAGGAGCGTTATTCGAGTGATCGCGAACGTCGCGCAAGACCCTTGTTGGCGTGGGCCACTGCACAACTTCAGTTGCCGCCACGTGACTGTCTGGAAGCCCCGTGTGCCGAGGACTTGGGATGGCGAACAAAAGCCTGACTCCATTCATGCAATGAGAATGGCGTCACATTAATGGCTATTAGATATCGCGAATATCAGGTTGGGCCTGATTGCTCATAGGGGAATCCCTTACACAGCGGAACCGCGCGTCGATTTTTATGTCGCGAAGGGTTGCTGGCGTACTGTCTGTGAAGACGAATGCAGTAAAGCATGATGTCAGTGTGACATCAATGGATTTACATGGCATTTTAGCGGGGTCAAGGTCTGGCGCTTGCCGCCGATAACAAACATTAAGCGAACAGCACAATCCCATATCAGGAGCTTTTAATGGCCGGCATTCTCGACACGGTAGATCAACGCACGCAACTGGTGGGTGAGAATCGCCTGGAGATCCTCATGTTTCGTCTGGCCGGGCGGCAGTTGTTCGCGATCAACGTGTTCAAGGTGCAGGAAGTGCTGCAGTTGCCCAAGCTGACCCTGATGCCCCAGCGCCACCGGTTTGTGTGCGGCGTGGTCAACCTGCGCGGCCAGACCCTGCCGGTGATCGACCTGTCCCAGGCGATCGGCATGCGCCCGCTGGTGCCGGGCCCCACCAGCACGATTATCGTCACCGAGTACAACCGCTCCGTGCAGGCGTTTTTGGTGGGCGGCGTGGACCGCATCGTCAACATGAACTGGGAAGCCATCCTGCCGCCTCCGGCCAGTGCCGGGCGTCAGCATTACCTCACGGCCATCAGCAAGGTCGATGACCAGTTGGTGGAAATCATCGACGTGGAAAAAGTCCTCGCCGAAATCGTGCCGTACAACGCCAAGGTCTCCCGCGAAAAACTCGAAGACCCGGTACTCGAACGCGCCCGTGGCCGCGAAGTGTTGCTGGTGGACGACTCCAACGTTGCCCTGTCGCAATTGCGCGACACCCTTGGGCAACTGGGCGTGAAAATGCACATCGCCAGCGACGGCCTCAAGGCACTCAACATGCTCAAGGCCTGGGCCGACACCGGCCAGGTGATGACTGACAAGCTGCTGATGATCTTCACCGACGCCGAAATGCCCGAGATGGACGGCTATCGCCTCACCACTGAAATCCGCAACGACCCGCGCCTGCGTGGCCTCTATGTGGTGCTGCACACCTCGCTGTCCGGCAGCTTCAACGACTCGATGGTGAAAAAAGTCGGCTGCGACAATTTCCTCTCCAAATTCCAGCCCGACAAGCTGGTGGATGTAGTGCGACAGCGCCTGATGCTGGACGACGTGCCGGCTTGACCGCAATCGGCGTGCTTACATTCATGGGTTGAGCATGTTCGTTGTGGCGAGCAGGCTTGCCCTGCGTTGGGCCGCGAAGCGGCCCCAAAACCAGACGATGAGTTCCCCCTGATACACCTCGCTGCCCTCAATGGGGCTGCTGCGCAGCCCAACGCAGGGCAAGCCTGCTCGCCACAAGCAAGCCTGCTTTCCACAATGTGCCTGCTCTCCACAATGGGCCTGCTTTCCAAAGCAAGCCTGCTCTACACAGCGAGCCTGCTGGTCACAGGGCGATTCCGTGCCCTTTGATTCCGCGATCACGCTCCTATAGGGTATCGGCTTCGTCCCCTCAGGAAAGCAGGCCCATGCTTCGTCTCAGCGCGTTGTACCGTTACCCCTTGAAGTCCGGCAAGGCCGAGATTTTGCAGCAGGTCGGCCTGGATAAGCTGGGTGTGCATGGGGATCGACGCTGGATGCTGGTGGACGACGCCAGCGGGCGTTTCCTCACGCAGCGCGCAGTGGCCAAAATGAGCCAACTGTCGGCGCTGTGGAATGGCGCCGGCGGCCTCACCCTGAGTTCCCCTGGCCAGGCGCCGCTGGACGTGGCACTGCCTGGCAGCGACGCCGAGCTGCGCGGCGTGACCATCTGGCGTGACACCTTGCGCGTGCCGGATGCAGGCGATGCGGCTGCGGCGTGGGTCAGTGAGTTCATTGGCAAGCCGACGCGCCTGGTGCACGTGCCGGTCGAACGCGCGCGCAGCACCGAGGCGGGGTATGGCAAGGACGACGACAAAGTCGGTTTTGCCGATGGCTTCCCGTTGCTGCTGATCGGTCAGGCATCCCTCGACGACTTGTCACACCGCATCGGCCGACCGATGGAAATGCTGCGTTTTCGGCCCAACCTGGTGATCGAAGGTGGCGAGGCCTTTGCCGAGGACGGCTGGAAACGCCTGCGCATTGGCGACGTAGAGTTTCGCGTGGTCAAGTCGTGCTCGCGCTGCATCCTCACCACCATCGACCCGGCCAGCGGCGAGCGCAGTGCCGACCGTGAACCTTTGGCCACCCTCAAGACCTACCGCGAGAGCAATGGCGATGTGATGTTCGGCCAGAACCTGGTCAACGATGGCGCAGGTCGCCTGGAAGTCGGCATGCCGGTCACCGTTCTCGAATAAGGCTGCGCCCATAAAAAATGCCCGTCTCGCAGGAGACGGGCATTTTTTTGACCGGGCGAAAGATCAGCCGCGGTATTCGCACAGGTAGGCCGTGTCGACGGCGACTTTCAGCTGGAACTTGCTGTTTGCCGGCACGTTGAACTGGCTGCCGGCAGCGAAGGTTTCCCAGTCGTTGGCGTCAGGCAGTTTGACGGTCAGTGCACCAGACACCACGTGCATGATTTCACGCTGGGCGGTGCCGAATTCGTATTCACCCGGGGCCATCACGCCGATTGTCGCCGGACCTTCTGCGGTGCCAAAAGCGATCGACTTCACGGTGCCGTCGAAGTACTCATTGACTTTAAACATGGGCGAATCCTCGGAAAAGGGACTGGAAAGGTCGGCCAGTATGCCCAAGGGCAGGGGGGCTGCCTAGACCGGCAGTATCAGCGGTAACAACCGTGCGGTATTGCGCGCATCTTCCAGCGCCCGGTGTTGCTGGCCATTGAACTGCATCCCCGCCAATTGCAGGGCGCCGTTGAGCCCCAGCGGCTTGTCCAGCCGCCGCGCCTTGGCGAAGCGTTGCTTGAGGTTGACGTGGGGCGTCTGGGCGAGGGCGCTGGTCAGGCCGTGGCGCTGCCATTCGAGCTCCAGCTGCGCGCGGTCGTAATCGCCCCAACTGGCCCAGCCTTCGAGTCGTGCGTGATGCTGGCCCAACCAGCGCTCGAACAGCGGCCACACGTCGGTGATCGGTGCGGCGGCGTCGATGTTGGCCTGTGTGATGTGGGTTAACTGGCGGCAGAAAGGCGTCAGCAATGGGCGGCGCAGCGGCCGTACAAAGCGCTGAAAGTGATCCAGCTCGCGGCCCTGGCGGTTGACCAGGCTCACACCGATCTCGATGACTTCCATTTCCGTCACGGGCCAGCCGCCGTCATCCGTTGTGGCTTCAAGGTCAATAATCAGCCAATGATGCATCGCGCAGGTTCCCGTACTCGTCTCTTCCTGATGGGGATAGAGCGTAGCCAAGCCTTGTAGTTCCGCCCAGGGCCAGCAAGCTCTGTTTGTAAACGCTGAAAACAAGTTTTGCCCAAGCGCTTGCTTGGTCGGCGGCCACCGCCTAAATTGCCGCCAGAGACGTCAGTAGAAGTAGAGGAGAGTGGCATGGATGAGCAAAAAGCCCTGCGGGTAATGCGCACTATGGTAGACGGCGGCCAATTGACCGACCCCGACAGCGCCCGTGGCAAGTTGCTGCAAACCGCGGCTCACCTGTTTCGCAACAAGGGGTTTGAGCGCACAACCGTGCGTGACCTGGCGGGCGCGGTGGGGATTCAGTCCGGCAGCATCTTTCATCACTTCAAGAGCAAGGACGAGATCCTGCGGGCAGTGATGGAGGAAACCATTCACTACAACACCGCGATGATGCGCGCTGCGCTGGAAGAGGCGACGAGTGTGCGTGAGCGCGTGCTGGCGCTGATTCGCTGCGAGTTGCAGTCAATCATGGGCGGCAGCGGCGAGGCGATGACGGTGCTGGTGTACGAATGGCGTTCGCTGTCGGACGAAGGCCAGGCTCACGTGCGGGCGCTGCGCGATGTGTACGAAGACATCTGGCTGCAGGTGCTGGGCGAGGCCAAGGCCGCTGGCTACTTCAAGGGCGATGTGTTTATTGCCCGGCGTTTCCTCACGGGCGCCTTGTCATGGACCACCACTTGGTTCCGCGCCGAAGGCAGCCTGACCCTGGAACAGTTGGCCGAAGAAGCCCTGCTGATGGTGCTCAAGGCGGACTAAGCCACTCATTTGATGGCAAAAGTTGTCTCGACTGCCAAAAACGCCTAGCTTATCGCCATCAATGTGTTTAACGGTGTGTGCCTCAATGTTTTCGCCATGGCGGCTGGCTGCAGGAGTTACTTTATGGGCACTGGGCACCGCGTGCTGGGTGCCGGCTTCGGCTGCGCAATTGGTGAGGATTGGTGCCGCGCATTTTCCGCCCTACACCGTACGCCCCGAGCAAGGTGCCGACACCGGTTTGCTGCCGCAGTTGGTGGAAGCCTTGAACGCCGCGCAAACCGACTACCAGTTTGTACTGGTGCCCACCTCCATCCCACGGCGTTTTCGCGATTTCGAGCAGGGCCGAGTCGACATGGCGATCTTCGAAAACCCCAGCTGGGGTTGGAAGAACATCCCCCACACCAGCGTCGACATGGGCCTGGAAGACGCCGAAATCTTCGTTGCCCAACGTAAGCCCGGGCGTGACCAAAGCTATTTCGCCGACCTTTCCAACAAGCGTCTGGCCGTGTTCAGCGGTTATCACTACGCCTTCGCCAACTTTAACCCCGACCCCAAAAACATGGCCGAACACTTCAACGCCACGTTGACCTATTCCCATGACAGCAACCTGCTGATGGTTGCGCGCGGGCGGGCTGATATCGCTCTGGTAACGCGTTCCTTCCTGAGTGACTTCCTGGTGCGCAACGCGGACATGGCCGGGCAATTCCTGGTTTCAGAGCGCATCGATCAGGTTTATCACCACTACGCCTTGCTGCGGCCGAAGGCGCCTATCAGCGGCGCAGCGTTTGCCGGGTTGCTCAAGGGCCTGCGGGACAACGGCCAGATGCTGAAAATCTTCGAACCCTATCGCATTGA
This sequence comes from Pseudomonas sp. AMR01, assembly GCF_041946035.1. Lineage (NCBI taxonomy): Bacteria > Pseudomonadati > Pseudomonadota > Gammaproteobacteria > Pseudomonadales > Pseudomonadaceae > Pseudomonas > Pseudomonas sp. AMR01. The sequence goes on along the minus strand of NZ_JAUTYR010000047.1, from coordinate 28,898 downwards.
TGTCACGGCGGTCTCCGCGACGCCCTGATCGGCTAAATTTTGCGGCGCTGCTCACGTCACTTCTTCTATAGCCTTCGAAGACTGTGAGCCGCCACCATGAATGATTTATCTGTCCTGCCGTTGCCCGCCGGGCCCGCCCTGAATGCCGATGAAACCGACAGCCACCTGAGCCTGACCCTGGAAGGCCAGCCGCTGGTTCGCCTGCGCCTGCAGCGCGATGATCAATTACACGTGCATTTGCAGGACGCCAACAGCGTTGCGCCCGCCCGCGCGTTGTGGAGCGCCTGTTACTGGCTGTTCGTCAAGGAGCCCGCACGCCAGCGGTTGACCTGGCACCTTGAGCATGTGCCTGAGGACGCGTTGCGCAGCGGCCTGTTGGTGGCGACCGACGTAGCAGGCCAGTTTCACTGCGAGCGCACGCTGTTCTGGCAATTGCCTCAGCCCTGGCTTGGCCAATCCCCCAGCGGCAACTACCCGCAGCACATGATCATCAGCGCCGGCAAACGCCATCCGTTGCGCGCGCCCAAGCCGCGAGGTGAAGTCTATCGACGCTACGATGCGCGCCTGGGTGCGTGGATTTCCCTGCGCACCGTCGAAATTGACGTGGACCTGGCGCGCTTCAATCGCTGGCAGAACAGCACCCGCGTGGCGAATTTCTGGCAGGAAACCGGCAGCCTGGAACAGCACCGCGAGTACCTCGACAAGCTCGACGCCGACCCGCACACGCTGACGCTGATCGGCTGTTTCGACGACGAACCCTTTGCTTACTTCGAAGCCTATTGGGCCAAGGAAGACCGCATCGCGCCGTTTTACGACGCGGGCGATTATGACCGTGGCATTCACATGCTGGTGGGGGAGGAACATCACCGTGGGCCGCACAAGGTTGCCAGTTGGTTATCGGCGCTGGTGCATTACCTGTTTCTCGACGATCCACGCACTCAGCGCGTGGTGGCCGAGCCCCGCGCCGATAACGCGAAGATGATCGGGCATATGCACAACCAGTGCTTCCACTGCGAAAAGGAGTTCGACTTCCCGCACAAGCGCGCGGCGTTGATGATTCTGGGGCGGGAGCGGTTTTTTGAGCGCTGCGGTTTGGTCTGAGTCGGCATTCTGTGGGAGCTGGCTTGCCTGCGATGGCATCAACTCGGTCTGGCTGGAAGACCGAGGCGCCTGCATCGCAGGCAAGCCAGCTCCCACAAAAAGCCTGTGCCTGCCCGTTTTGAACAGCGGGTCAAACCCGCCGTGCAAACGTATCGCTATGGCTGCCCGACACCTTGCGGCAGTGCACCAGCGCATCACGAATCATGAAGTTCACCAGCGTCGGCGAAACGCCCAGTTCCTTGGCGATGTCCTTCTGCGGCACGCCGTGCAGGCGGTACATCTCGAACGCATAACGGGTGCGCTGCGGCAGCTCCGTCAGGGCATCGGCGATGTGTTCCAGGGTGCTGAAGTTAATGTGCGAGGTTTCCGGTGAAGCGCCGTGAATGACCACATTCAAGCCTTCCTCTTCCGTGCCGGAGTATTTGAGCTCCAAAGCCTGCTTGCGGTAGTGATCGATCGCCAGGTTGCGCACGATCTGGAACAGATAGCTGAGCTGGGCCTTGAACGATGAGGTGATCGTCGGCGCCGATTGCAGCCGAAAGTAGGCGTCCTGCACCACGTCTTCTGCGCGGGAGCGGCAACCGGTAATACGTGCCGCGATCTTCACCAGAATCAACCGATTGTCGACAAAAGCCTGGAGAAGCGGTGAGTCGCACCTGCCTGTGGATACTTGTTCCGTCATGGAATTCACCTTGTTGCAAAGAGGTTGGGGGAGGGCTTCCTTGCTGAGGCCTCCTACACATCGGGCAACAAATTAGGCTTAATGATAATGATTGTCAAATGAGAAGACGAACTAATCTTATGCCTTTGCAAAAGGTGTGAGCCACGTCTCGCTCGTCCAGGGCAACTAATTATTTGGCGCCACCGTCCGTTCTCTTGTGTGAAAGGTCCGTCAGTAAACGGCCAGGGATCAGCACCCGCAGGAGGGCGAAATGGGTTTTTATCGTGCACACAGCGTGTTTCAGTATTGGGTCCTCACACCATGAGTACACCTACGCGGTTACGCCTGTTTTGCCTGCCCTATTCCGGCGCCAGCGCCATGGTGTATTCGCGCTGGCGCCGCTCATTGCCGGACTGGTTGCAGGTGTGCCCGCTGGAGTTGCCAGGGCGCGGCATGCGCATGGACGAGCCGTTGCAGCGCGATATCAAGGCCTTGGCGGCGCAGTTGGCCGGCGAAATCAGCCATGACGTGAATGGCCCGTACGCCCTGTTCGGGCACAGCCTTGGCGGCCTGCTGGCCTTCGAGTTGGTGCACGCGTTGCGTGAGCGCGGCATGCCTGAACCCTTGGCGTTATTTGCCTCCGGCACTGCCGGCCCGGCGAACCGTGATGTCAGCGAATACGCCATCGAAAAGACCGATGAGCAACTGATCGCCCGACTGCGCGAATTGCAGGGCACCGCCGAAGAAGCCCTGGCCAACCCCGAGTTGATTCAGCTGATGCTGCCGATCCTGCGCGCCGATTTCCTGCTGTGTGGCAGTTTCCATTACGGCGAACGCGCGCCGCTGAACATGCCGATCCATGTGTTCGGCGGCAAGCAAGACAGCGTGCGCGCCGACCAGTTACTCGACTGGCAGGCCGACGCCGCCAGCGGCTTTTCCCTCGACATGTTCGACGGTCACCACTTCTTCCTCATGCAGCACGAAAGCACCGTGCTGCGCTGCCTGCGCCGCTATGCCGACGAACACCTGACCCGCTGGCGCAATGGCGCGGCGCGGCAAGCGATCGCTGGCTGAACGCTCCCCCCAAATTTCCGAATTTCCCGTAAGCCGATTTCAGGCAGGAACCCCATGATGGACGCCTTCGAACTTCCCCGCACTCTGGTCCAGTCCCTTCAGCGCCGCGCTTCGCAAACCCCGGACCAGGTGGCCCTGCGCTTCCTGGCCGAGTCCGTCGAGCACAACGTTGTGCTCAGTTACCGTGACCTCGACGCGCGCGCTCGCACCATCGCCGCCGCCTTGCAGGCGAATGCAGCGCCTGGCGACCGTGCGGTGCTGTTGTTCCCCAGTGGCCCGGATTACGTCGCGGCGTTCTTCGGTTGCCTGTACGCCGGGGTGATCGCCGTGCCGGCCTACCCGCCGGAGTCCACTCGCCGCCACCATCAGGAACGCTTGCTGTCGATCCTCAAGGACGCAGAGCCGCGCCTGTTGCTGACCATCGCCAGCCTCGGCGAGGGACTCTCACAGATCGAAAACGCGCCGCCGGTGTTGAGCGTCGACACCCTCAACCCCGAGATCGCGAACAACTGGATCGCGCCCGCGTTGAACCCCGACGACATCGCCTTCCTGCAATACACCTCCGGCTCCACCGCATTGCCCAAGGGCGTGCAAGTCAGCCACGGCAACCTGGTTGCCAACGAAGTGTTGATCCGTCGCGGGTTTGGCATCGACCTCAACCCCAACGACGTGATCGTCAGCTGGCTGCCGCTGTACCACGACATGGGCCTGATCGGCGGCCTTCTGCAACCGATTTTCAGTGGCGTGCCCTGCGTACTGATGTCGCCTGCCTACTTCCTCGGCCGGCCATTGCGCTGGCTGGAAGCGATCAGCGAATACGGCGGCACCATCAGTGGCGGCCCGGACTTCGCATACCGCCTGTGCAGCGAGCGAGTCAGCGAGTCGGCCCTGGAACGCCTGGACCTGAGCCGTTGGCGCGTGGCCTATTCCGGCTCCGAACCGATCCGCCTGGATACCCTGGAACGCTTCGCCGAGAAGTTCGCTGTTTGCGGTTTCACCTCGAATAATTTCTTCGCCTCCTACGGGCTGGCCGAGGCCACGTTGTTTGTTGCCGGCGGCACTCGTGGCCACGGCATTCCGGCGTTGCGCGTAGACGAACAGGCGTTGGCCGCCAACCGTGCCGAACCGGGGCAGGGCAGTGCGATCATGAGCTGCGGCACCGGCCAGCCGGAGCACGCGGTGTTGATTGCCGACCCGCTCACGCTCAACGAACTTGCCGACAACCGCGTCGGCGAACTCTGGGCCAGCGGCCCGAGCATCGCCCACGGCTACTGGCGCAACCCCGAAGCCACGGCCAAAACTTTCGTGCAGCACGCGGGCCGCACCTGGCTGCGTACCGGCGACCTTGGTTTCATCCGCGAAGGCGAGGTGTACATCACCGGGCGCCTGAAAGACCTGCTGATCGTGCGCGGCCACAACCTGTACCCCCAGGACATCGAGCAAACCATCGAGCGCGAAGTGGACGCCGTGCGCAAAGGCCGGGTTGCCGCGTTTGCGGTGAATCACCAAGGCCTGGAAGGCATCGGCATTGCCGCAGAAATCAGCCGCAGCGTGCAGAAACTCCTGCCGCCCGAAGCGCTGATCAAAGCGATTCGCCAAGCGGTGGCCGAGGCGTATCAGGAAGCCCCAAGCGTGGTGATATTGCTCAACCCCGGCGCGTTGCCGAAAACTTCCAGTGGCAAGCTGCAGCGTGCGGCCTGCGCGATTCGCCACGCCGACGGCAGCCTCGACAGCTACGCGCAGTTCCCTGACGTGCAAGCGCAAGCGGGCGACGCGGCGCTGGAATCCGAACTGCACAGCCAGATCGCGGCGATCTGGTGCGAGCAGTTGCAGCTGGCGAAGGTCGCGGCCGATGATCATTTTTTCCTGCTCGGCGGCAACTCCATCACGGCCACCCAAGTGGTCGCTCGCCTGCGCGAAACCCTCGGCCTGGAACTCAACCTGCGCATGCTGTTTGAAGCGCCAAGCCTGTCGGCGTTTGCCGCACAAGTGGCGCGATTGCAGCAGGACGGCGGCGTGGCTCAAGGTGCGATTCATGGGTTGTCCCGTCAGCAGGAACTGCCGCAATCCCTGGCGCAAAACCGCCTGTGGATCACCTGGCAACTGGACCCGCAGAGCAGCGCCTACACCATTCCCGGTGCCCTGCGCCTGCGCGGTGAGCTGGACGAAGACGCCGTGCGCGCCAGCTTCCAACAGTTGATCCAGCGCCACGAAGCCCTGCGCACACGCTTCTACGAGCGCGATGGCCAAGCCTTCCAGCGTGTGGACGCACACGCAGCGTTCGACGTGCACGTCATCGACCTCAGCGACCTGCCCGCCGTCGAGCGTGAAGCCCGCGCGCAACAGATCCGCGAAGACGAAGCACATACCCGGTTCGACCTGGAAAAAGGCCCGCTGCTGCGAGTGACCCTTGTGCGCCTGGACGATGAAGATCATCAGTTGCTGGTGACCCTGCACCACATCATTGCCGACGGTTGGTCGCTGAATATCCTCATTGACGAATTCTCGCGTCTTTACGCCGCTGCATCCCAGGGCCAGCCGCTCGAGCTGCCGCCACTGGCGCTGCAGTACGCCGACTACGGCAGTTGGCAGCGCCAATGGCTGGCCGAGGGCGAAGGCGAGCGGCAATTGGCGTACTGGAAAGCGCAGCTGGGCGATGACCATCCGACCCTGAGCCTGGCCACCGATCACCCGCGCTCGGCGCAGCACCTCAACAGCGCCGCGCGGCACAGTCTGCGCTTGAGTGTCAGCCTCAGCGAAGCGGTCCGCCAGACCGCGCAAACCCATCAATCCACCCCGTTCATGCTGTTGTTGGCTGCCTTTCAAAGCCTGCTCTATCGCTACAGCGGCCAGCGCGATATCCGTGTCGGCGTGCCGAATGCCAACCGTCCGCGCCAGGAAACCCAAGGCCTGATCGGCTTCTTTATCAACACGCTGGTGCTGCGCGCCGAGCTGGACGGGCGTTTGCCATTCAATGAGCTGCTGGCCGCAACCCGCCTGGCGGCATTGGGTGCCCAGGCTCATCAGGACTTGCCGTTCGAACAACTGCTCGAAGCCTTCCCGCAGGCCCGCGAGCACGGCTTGTTTCAGGTCATGTTCAACCACCAGCAACGTGACTTGAGTGCCTTGCGCCGCCTTCCGGGGATGCTCGCCGATGAACTGCCGTGGCACAGCCGCGAAGCCAAGTTCGACCTGCAACTGCACACTGAAGAAGACCGCAACGGGCGGCTGAGCCTGTCGTTCGACTATGCCGACGAACTGTTCGAAGCCGCGACTATCCAGCGCCTGGCGGAGCACTTCATCAACCTGCTGCACGCCGTCACCGAGCAACCGCAACAGGCCATCGGCGACCTCGCGCTGATGCAGCACGATGAGCAGCGCCAGTGGAGCGAAGCCCCGTGTACGCCAGCCCAACAATGGCTGCCGGAACTGCTCAACCGGCACACGTCGGATGAAACCGCGCTGGTCTGGCAGGACGGCAGCCTGACCTTCGCCCAACTGCACACCAGGGCCAACCGTCTGGCCCATTACCTGCGCGACAAGGGCGTCGGCCCGGACGTGTGCGTAGCCATCGCCGCTGAACGTTCGCCGCAACTGCTGATCGGCCTGCTGGCAATCATCAAGGCCGGTGGCGCCTACGTGCCGCTGGACCCGGATTACCCCGCCGAGCGCCTGGCCTACATGCTGGAGGACAGCGGCGTGCACCTGCTGCTGACCCAGACCGCGTTGCTGGCGTATTTGCCGACGCCAGAAGGCGTGTGCGTTATCGCCATGGACAGCCTGCACCTGGACAGCTGGCCAACCCACGCGCCGGGCCTGCACCTGGATGGCGACAACCTCGCCTACGTGATCTACACCTCCGGCTCCACCGGCCAGCCCAAAGGCGTGGGCAACACCCATGCGGCGCTGGCCGAGCGCTTGCAGTGGATGCAGGCCACGTATCAGCTCAATGAAACCGATGTGTTGATGCAAAAGGCGCCGATCAGTTTTGACGTGTCGGTGTGGGAATGCTTCTGGCCGCTGGTCACCGGGTGTCGCCTGGTGCTCGCCGGCCCCGGCGAACACCGCGACCCGCACCGTATCGCACAGCTTGTGCAGCAGCATGGCGTAACCACGCTGCACTTTGTGCCGCCGCTGTTGCAGGTGTTTATCGACGAACCGCTGGCAGCCGAGTGCACCAGCCTGCGCCGCCTGTTCTCTGGCGGCGAAGCCTTGCCCGCCGGGTTGCGCAACCGCGTGTTGGCGCAGTTGCCGGCGGTGCAGTTGCACAACCGTTATGGCCCGACCGAAACCGCGATCAACGTGACCCACTGGCAGTGCAGCGCAGAAGACGGCGAACGCTCGCCGATAGGCCGCCCGCTGGGCAATGCGATTTGCCGCGTGCTCGACGAGCAGCTCAACCCCGTGCCGGTGGGCGTGCCGGGTGAACTGTGCATTGGCGGCATCGGCCTGGCTCGCGGCTACCTCGGTCGGGCAGGGCTGACGGCTGAGCGTTTTGTCGCTGACCATCAGGGCGCGCGCCTCTATCGCACCGGTGACCGTGCGCGCTGGAGCGCCGACGGTGTGCTCGACTACCTCGGCCGTCTCGACCAGCAGGTGAAACTGCGCGGTTTCCGTGTGGAGCCGGAAGAAATCGAAGCCCGAATGCTCGCTCTGGCCGGTATCGCCCAGGCCGTGGTGCAGGTGCGCGACGGTCAGTTGATCGGCTACTACACTGCCCCTGCCGGGCTGGACGAACACGCGGTCAACACCGCACTGGCCGCCGAGCTGCCGGAGTACATGGTGCCCGCGCTGTTGATGCGCCTGGACGCCATGCCGCTGAGCCCCAGCGGCAAACTCGACCGCCGCGCCTTGCCGGACCCTGTGTGGCAAACCCGCGAACACGTTGAGCCGCAATCTCCGTTGCAGCTGCAAATCGCCGCGATCTGGCGCGAAGTCCTCGGGCTGCCACGCGTCGGCCTGCGCGACGACTTCTTCGCCCTCGGCGGCCACTCGTTGCTGGCCACGCAAATCATCTCCCGTACCCGGCAGGCCTGCGATGTCGAGCTGCCGTTACGCACCTTGTTCGAATCCAGCGAGTTGGGGGCTTTTGCCGAGCAAGTCGGGTTGATTCAGGCGTCGGGCCAGCGCAACCAGCAGACCGCCATCGCCAGGGTCGATCGCAACCAGCCGGTGCCGTTGTCTTACTCCCAGCAGCGCATGTGGTTCCTCTGGCAGATGGAACCGGACAGCCCGGCCTACAACGTCGGCGGCATGGCACGCCTGCGTGGCGTGCTGGATGTCGGGCGGTTCGAGGCGGCGTTACAGGCGTTGATCATGCGCCACGAAACCCTGCGCACGACCTTCCCGAGTGTCGACGGTGTGGCGTATCAAAAGGTCTCGCCACAGACCGGCTTGCGCATGGGCTGGCAGGACTTCACCGCGCTGAACGACACCGAGCGCCAGCAGCGTTTGCAGCACCTGGCCGACGTGGAGGCCCACACACCGTTCAACCTGGAAACCGGGCCACTGTTGCGCGCCTGCCTGGTCAAGGCGGGCGAGCAGGAACACTACCTGGTGCTAACCCTGCACCACATCGTCACCGAAGGCTGGGCCATGGACATTTTTGCCCGTGAACTCAGCGCGCTGTACGAAGCCTTTATCGACGAGCGTGACTCGCCGCTGGCGCCCTTGCCGGTGCAATACCTCGACTACAGCGTGTGGCAACGCCAGTGGCTGGAAAGCGGCGAGCGCCAACGCCAGCTGGATTACTGGACCGCGCAACTGGGCCACGAGCATCCCTTGCTGGAACTGCCCGGCGACCGCCCACGGCCAGCGGTGCAAAGCCATCGGGGCGAGCTGTACCGCTTCGACCTGAGCGATGACCTGGCTGCGCGCGTGCGTGCCTTCAACGCCGAACGCGGCCTTACGCTGTTCATGACCATGACCGCCACCTTGGCGGTGCTGCTTTACCGCTACAGCGGCCAGACCGACCTGCGCATCGGCGCCCCGGTTGCCAACCGCATTCGCCCGGAAAGCGAAGGGCTGATCGGTGCCTTCCTCAACACCCAAGTGCTGCGTTGCCAGCTCAATGGGCAGATGAACGTCAGCGAGCTGTTTGAGCAGGTGCGCCACACCGTGATCGAAGGCCAGTCCCATCAGGACCTGCCGTTCGATCATCTGGTGGAAGCCCTGCAACCGCCGCGCAGCGCGGCGTACAACCCGCTGTTCCAGGTGATGTGCAACGTGCAGCGCTGGGAGTTTCAGCAGAGCCGTCAACTGGCTGGCATGACGGTGGAGTACCTGGCCAACGATGCCCGCGCGACCAAGTTCGACCTCAACCTGGAAGTCACCGATCTGGACCATCGCCTGGGTTGCTGCCTGACCTACAGCACTGATCTGTTCGACGAGCCGCGCATTGCACGCATGGCCGAACATTGGCGCAACCTGCTGGAAGCGTTGATTGCCGATCCGCACCAGCGCCTGAGTGAATTGCCCTTGCTGACGGGCGCCGAGCAGCGAGCCTTGCACGGAAGCCTCGGCGTTGAGGCGGGTGAGCATCGTCTCGACCAGTGCATTCATCAGTTGTTCAGCCAGCAGGCGCTTGATCGTGCCGACGCCCCGGCCCTGACCTTCGCAGGCGAAACGCTCACCTACGCCGAACTCGACGCCCGCGCCAATCGCTTGGCCTGGATGCTGCGCGAACGCGGCGTCGGCCCGCAGGTGCGTGTCGGCCTGGCGCTGCCGCGATCGCTGGAAATGGTCATCGGCCTGTTGGCGATTCTTAAAGCTGGCGGCGCGTATGTGCCACTGGACCCGGAATACCCGCTGGACCGTCTGCATTACATGATCGAAGACAGCGGCATTGGCCTGCTGCTCAGTGATGGGGCAATGTTCGAAGCCCTCGGCGAATTGCCCGCGAGCGTTGCCTGCTGGTGCCTCGAGGATGACTCACCGGTGCTGGCGAATTACCCGGCCAGTGAGCTGCCGTTTATCAGTCTGCCGCAACATCAGGCGTACTTGATCTACACCTCCGGCTCCACCGGCAAGCCGAAGGGCGTGGTGGTGTCCCACGGTGAAATCGCCATGCATTGCCAGGCGGTGATCGAGCGTTTCGGCATGCGCGCGGATGACTGCGAGCTGCATTTTTATTCGATCAATTTTGACGCCGCCACCGAGCGGTTGCTGGTGCCGTTGCTCAGTGGTGCGCACGTGGTGCTGCGCGCTCAGGGGCAGTGGGATGCGGAAGAAATTTGCGGGCTGATCCGCGAGCATCGCATCAATATCCTCGGCTTCACGCCGAGCTATGGCAGCCAGTTGGCGCAATGGCTGGCGACTCAACACCAGACGCTGCCGGTGCGCATGTGTATCACCGGCGGCGAGGCGTTGACCGGCGAACATTTGCAGCGCATCCGTGCAGCGTTCCAGCCGCAGGTGTTCTTCAACGCCTACGGCCCGACCGAAACCGTGGTGATGCCGCTGGCCAGCCTTGCGCCCGAGCAATTGGAGGAAGGCGCCGGCAGTGTGCCGATCGGCAGCATCATCGGTGACCGCGTGGCCTATATTCTCGACGCCGACCTGGCCTTGGTTCCGCAAGGCGCGACCGGCGAGTTGTACGTGGGCGGGGCCGGTCTGGCCCAGGGTTATCACGAACGTCCGGGGATGACGGCGGAGCGTTTTGTGGCTGATCCGTTCACCACGAACGGCGGCCGTGTGTACCGCACCGGCGACCTGGTGCGCCAGCGTGCCGATGGGTTGGTGGAATACCTGGGGCGGATCGATCATCAGGTGAAAATCCGTGGTTTCCGTATTGAACTGGGCGAGATCGAAACTCGCCTGCTGGAACACGCGGCCGTGCGCGAGGCGGTGGTGCTGGCTCTGGATTCGCCGAGCGGCAAACAGCTGGTGGCGTACCTGGTCAGCGACGCAGAGCCTGCAACCTTGCGCGAAGCGTTGAAACTGCACCTCAAGGCGCAGTTGCCGGACTACATGGTGCCCACGCACCTGATCGTGCTCGACAGCATGCCGCTGACCGCCAACGGCAAGCTCGACCGCCGCGCCTTGCCGCAGCCGGACCCCGAAGCCAATCGCCAACACTACGTCGCGCCACGCAGCGAGCTGGAACAGACGCTGGCCGCGATTTGGTGTGCGGTGCTGAACGTGCAGCGCGTTGGCCTGGACGATAATTTCTTTGAGCTGGGCGGCGATTCAATCCTGTCGATCCAGGTGGTCAGCCGCGCGCGGCAGGCCGGAATTCACTTCAGCCCCCGCGACCTGTTCCAGCACCAGACCGTGCACACTCTGGCCGCAGTCGCCACCCGCTCCGAGCAGGTCAGCGCCGAGCAAGGTGTGCTGACGGGCAGTTCGGGCCTTACGCCCATCCAGAAATGGTTCTTCGATACCGAGATTCCAAACCGTCAGCACTGGAACCAGGCGCTGCTGCTCAAGCCGCTGCAACTGCTTGATCCGCAGCGCCTGGAACAGGCACTGCTGGCCGTGCTGGAACACCACGACGCCCTGCGCCTGAGCTTTACCCCGCGTGATGCGCAATGGCACGCCGAGCACTTGGCGGTGCCCGCAGGCGGCGTGCTGAAGCAGGCGCAAGTGCGCGATATGCAGCACTGCGCGGCGCTGTTCACGGACACCCAACGCAGCCTCGACCTCGAACACGGCCCGCTGCTGCGCGCCCTGTTGGTAGACGGGCCTGAGGGCCAACAACGGCTGCTGATTGCGATCCATCACCTGGTGGTGGACGGCGTGTCGTGGCGCGTACTGCTGGAAGACCTGCAAAACGTCTACCGTCAACTCAGCGACGGCCAGTCCATCAGCCTGCCCGCCAAGACCAGCGCCCTGCGCGATTGGGCCGCGCGCTTGCAGGCGTATGCCGGCAGCGAGTCACTGCGCGAAGAGTTGAGCGTCTGGCAGGCTCAATTGGCAGGCCCGGCGGTGGCGTTACCGGTGGACCGCCCACAAGGCTCACTGCGCAACCGCGACGCCGATACGCTCAGCGTGCGTCTGGACGCCGAACACACCCGTCAATTGCTGCAACAGGCACCAAGCGCCTACCGCACCCACGTCAACGACCTGTTGCTGACGGCCCTGGCTCGCGTGGTGTGCCGCTGGAGCGGCCACGACTCGGCGCTGATCCAGCTGGAAGGCCACGGCCGCGAAACCCTGTTTGATGAGATCGACCTGACCCGCAGCGTCGGCTGGTTCACCAGCGCCTACCCGTTGCGCCTGACGCCGCTGGCAGAGCAGGGCGCCTCGATCAAGGCGATCAAGGAACAACTGCGCGGCGTGCCGCACAAGGGCCTGGGTTATGGCGTGCTGCGTTATCTGGCAGACGACCTGATCCAGCACAGCATGGCCGCGTTGCCGAGCGCTGAAATCACCTTCAACTACCTCGGTCAGTTCGACCAGAGCTTCGGCGCCGATGCGCTGTTTCATCCGCTGGATGAATCGGCGGGCCAGGCCCATGACCCTGATGCGCCGCTGCCTAACGCGCTGAGCGTCGACAGCCAGGTGTACGGCGGCGAGCTGGTATTGCGCTGGACCTTCAGCCGCGAACGCCATGATCAACAGACCATCCGCGAGCTGGCAGAGGCTTATCTGGCCGAGCTGCAAAGCCTGATTGCGCACTGCCTCAAGGATGACGCGGGCGGCCTCACGCCGTCCGACTTCCCGCTGGCACGCCTGACCCAGCCTCAACTGGACGCCTTGCCGGTTCCGGCCAGCGCCATCGAAGACGTTTACCCGCTGACCCCGATGCAGGAAGGCTTGTTGCTGCACACCCTGCTGGAACCGGGCACCGGCCTCTACTACATGCAGGACCGCTACCGCATCAACAGCGCCCTGGACCCCGAGCGTTTCGCCACGGCCTGGCAGGCGGTAATCGCCCGCCACGAAGCGCTGCGTGCCTCGTTCTGCTGGAACGTCGGCGAAGACATGCTGCAAGTGATCCACAAACCGGGCAGCACGCCGATCGACTACCTCGACTGGAGTGCCGAGCCGCAAGCCGAGCATGAACCGCGCCTGCAAGCCTTGCTCAAGGCTGAGCGCGAAGCGGGGTTCGATTTGCTGAATCAGGCGCCGTTCCACCTGCGCCTGATCCGCGTCGGCGAAGCACGCTACTGGTTCATGATGAGCAACCACCACATCCTCATCGACGCGTGGTGCCGTTCGCTGCTGATGAACGACTTCTTCGACATCTACACGGCCCTGGGCGAGGGCCGCGACGCGCAACTGGCCACGCCACCGCGTTACCGCGATTACATCGCCTGGCTGCAACGCCAGAACCTCGCCGAAGCCCGCCAATGGTGGCAGCAGAACCTGCAAGGGTTCGAACGCACCACGCCGATTCCGAGCGACCGGCCATTCCTGCGCGAACACGCAGGCCACAGCGGCGGCATGGTGGTGGGCGACTGCTACACCCGCCTTGACGCCCGCGATGGCGCACAGCTGCGCGAGTTGGCACAGGCCCATCAACTGACCGTCAACACCTTTGCCCAGGCTGCATGGGCGTTGGTGCTGCGCCGCCTGAGTGGGGATCGGGATGTGCTGTTCGGCGTCACTGTGGCCGGGCGCCCGGTGGACATGCCGCAGATGCAACGCACCGTTGGCCTGTTTATCAACAGCATCGCGCTGCGGGTAAAACTGCCTGAAGACGACCGGCGTTGCAGCGTGCGCCAGTGGCTGAGCGGCCTGCTCGACAGCAACATGCAACTGCGCGAGTACGACTACCTGCCACTGGTGACGATCCAGGAGCATAGCGAACTGCCCAAGGGCCAGCCGCTGTTCGACAGCCTGTTCGTGTTTGAAAACGCCCCGGTGGAAGTCTCGGTGCTGGACCGCGCGCAAAGCCTGAACGCCACGTCGGATTCTGGCCGTACCCACACCAACTTCCCGTTGACCGCCGTGTGCTACCCCGGCGATGACCTCGGTTTGCACCTGTCTTACGACAAGCGTTACTTCGACGAAACCACCGTGCAAGGCATGCTCGGTGAGTTCAAGCGACTGCTGCTGGCGCTGGTGCAGGGCTTCCATGGCGACATGGCTGACCTGCCGCTGATGGGCGAGCAGGAACGCCAGTTTTTGGTGGAGGGCTGCAACCAAAGCGAGCGCGACTACCCACTGGAGCGCAGTTATGTCGAGCTGTTCGAAGCCCAGGTGGCCGAGCATCCGCAGCGAATTGCCGCCAGTTGCCTGGATCAGCAATGGAGTTATGCCGAGCTTAACCGGCGCAGTAATCGACTCGGTAACGCGTTGATCAAGGCAGGCGTCGGCCTGGATCAACCCGTCGCGTTGCTGGCCGAGCGCAGCCTTGACCTGTTGGGCATGATCATCGGCAGCTTAAAGGCCGGTGCCGGTTACTTGCCGCTGGACCCTGGCCTGCCGAGCCAGCGCCTGAGTCGAATTATCGACCTGAGCCGCACGCCATTGCTGGTGTGCACGCAAGCCTGCCGCGAACAGGCGCTGGAATTGCTCGAGGAATTCGCCTGTTCTGCGCGGCCGAAATTACTGGTGTGGGACACACTGGCGCAGGCGGATGACAAACCAGGCATCTACAGTGGCCCGGACAACCTCGCCTATGTGATCTACACCTCGGGCTCAACCGGCTTGCCCAAAGGTGTGATGGTTGAGCAGCGCGGCATGCTCAATAACCAATTGAGCAAGGTGCCGTACCTGGACCTGAGCGCAGCGGATGTAATCGCGCAAACCGCATCGCAAAGCTTCGATATTTCCGTGTGGCAGTTCCTCGCCGCGCCGCTGTTCGGCGCGCGGGTGGATATTGTGCCGAACACTCTCGCCCATGATCCTCAGGGCTTGCTGGCCCATGTACAGGCCCAGGGTATTACTGTGCTGGAAAGCGTGCCGTCGCTGATTCAGGGCATGCTCGCTCAAGAGCGCATAGGCCTGGACGGCTTGCGCTGGATGCTGCCGACCGGTGAGGCGATGCCGCCGGAGCTGGCGCACCAATGGCTGCTGCGTTACCCGGACATTGGCCTGGTGAACGCCTATGGCCCGGCTGAATGTTCGGATGACGTGGCGTTCTTCCGTGTGGATGTGGCCTCGACCCGTGGCACTTACCTGCCGATTGGTACACCGACCGACAACAACCGTTTGTACCTGTTGGACGGCGCGCTGGAGCTGGTGCCGCAGGGCGCTGTCGGTGAATTGTGTGTGGCCGGGACAGGGGTTGGGCGGGGTTACGTCAGCGATCCGCTGCGCACCGCGCCCGTGTTTGTGCCAAACCCGTTTGGCGCACCGGGCGAGCGGCTGTACCGCACGGGTGACCTGGCGCGCCGGCGCAGCGATGGCGTGCTGGAATACGTGGGGCGTATCGACCACCAGGTGAAGATTCGCGGTTACCGTATCGAGCTGGGTGAAATCGAGGCGCGCCTGCATGAGCAACCGCAAGTGCGCGATGCGGCGGTCGGCGTTCAGGAAGGTGCCAACGGCAAGCATTTGGTTGGCTATTTGGTGGCGGCCGATGCAGCGCTCAACCCGAGTGAGCGCCTGGACCGTATCAAGCAGCGCCTGCGCGCTGAGCTGCCGGAATACATGGTGCCGCTGCACTGGTTATGGCTTGACCGGCTGCCGTTGAACGCCAACGGCAAACTCGACCGCAAGGCGCTGCCTGCGTTGGAAATCGGCCAATTGCACAGCCAGGATTATCTGGCGCCGCGCAATGAGCTGGAGGCCACCCTGGCCGCGGTCTGGGCCGAAGTGCTGAAAGTCGAAAGGGTGGGGGTGCAGGACAATTTCTTCGAACTGGGCGGGCACTCGTTGCTGGCCACGCAGATTGCGTCCCGCGTGCAGAAAACCCTGCAACGTGACGTGCCGCTGCGGGCGATGTTCGAGTGCAGCACAGTGGCGCAGTTGGCCGAGTACATCGAGGGGCTGGCGGCGAATGAGATCAGCGCCGAGAAGGCGGATCGGTTGAGTGATTTGATGGCGGAGTTGGAGGGGCTTTAATCCTCGCCAGCTGGAAGGGTCTCATCGCAGGCAAGCCAGCTCCCACATTTTGAATTGTGAATACATTCAAATGTGGGAGCTGGCTTGCCTGCGATGGCGTCAGCCCAAGCGCCGCTTATTTTGGCCCAAGGATTTTTACCAGCTTATCCGGCGACGGCGCGCCTTGCTGTTGCTGCAACCCGCCCTTGTCGTCCAGGTAGAAAATCGCGGGCGTGGCCGACAATTCCAGCTCTTCCATCAACTTCATATTCGCATCGAGCTTGGCCTCGATATCGGCCGGGATTTTGTCCAGTGCCTGCAGTTTGCTGCCTTTGCCGGCGGCTTCGTGTTCTTCCAGTGCCTTTTGCGGGTCTTGGGCTGCTAACAGTGCGGCGGATTTACCCGGGCTGTCTTCGCGGATGATGCCAACCATGATGTGGCGTAACTGCACCTTGCCGGCTTTTACCCACGGCCGCGCCTGTTCCCAGAACATGTTGCAGTACGGGCAGTTGGGGTCACTGAACAGGTAGACGATGCGCGGTGCATTTTTATCGCCGTCCTGAATCCAGTTGCTGTGTTCCATTTTGCCCCAGACTTCCTTGGCCATCGGCGCGTACACCAGTTTTTCCAGCGGCGCGCTGCTCAGGTCATTGCCCTGGGCATCGTACAGGTTGCCAGCGAGCACGCTTTTGCCGTCGGCGGTCAGGTACAGGGCCATGCCGCGGTTCTGGTATTGCGCGGCATAACCGGTGAGCCCGCTGGGGGCGTCGAATTTGCCGAGGATCCTGGCGCCTTTGGCCTCGATCTGTTTGATCGGTGCAGGCCAGTCTTCGGCCTGGGCCAGCGTGGCCGCCAGCGTGAGTGGCAGCAGGGTCAGCAGTTGGCGGAGGCTTGGCATGTGGGTTTCCTTGCAGGGGCAGTATCAAAGGGTTCCAGAGCGCGGGCCAGGCTGGCTTGGGACAGTTCACCGAGGTGACTGTTGATCAGGCGCCCATCGGCTTGATAGAACAGCGTGGTCGGCAGGGCCATGGAGCCAACGGCCTGGCCGAGGCGGCCGCTGGCGTCAAACAGCACGTTGTCGAGGGTCAGGCCCTGGGTCGCGAGAAAGGTGCTGACGCTTTGCATGCTTTCGGCCTGGTTGACGAACAGGAAGGTCACATCCGGGCGCTGATGTTGCGCGCGCTCCAGCACCGGCATTTCGCGGCGGCACGGTGGGCACCAGGTGGCCCAGAGGTTGATCACCAGTGGGCCGCCTTTGTAATCGGCCAGCTGCACCACGTCGCCATTGGCGTTGCGCAGGGTGATGTCCGGCAGTTGCGAGCCTTTGTCGTAGAGGCTCAGGGACACGCTGGTCAAGCCCCAGAACACCAGGCCGGTGAGCACCCCGGCGCCCAGCGGCGTGCGCAGGGCCGGGCGGCGCCAGCCGTACAGCAGGGCGCCGAGTATCAGCGCGATCACGCCGGGCCAGGCCAGAAAACCGCCGTCGCGCAGGTCAACCATTTGCAGCGGGTCGTGGCGGTAATCGCTCCAGTACATCAATACAAAGCTGACCCGCGCCACCAGCATGCCCAGCAGGAACAGGCTGAACAGCACCGATTCCGGGTTCTCACCGCCACGCTTGGCCACGCGCCAGCCCACCACGGTGGCGAGAACCAGCGCGCCGATCAGCAGGATGTGGTTCAGGGCGATGGCAAAGGTGCCGATGGTCAGGGTCAGCATCAGCGCGCATCCCGGGTTTGGGTCCAGCGTTGCAGGAAGGCTTCGGCATCCACTTCGCCAGTGATGCGCTGGGCGCGGCGTTCTTCACCGTCCGGGCCGATCCACACAAAACTCGGCGGCCCCGGCACTTTGTAACGGCCGAGCAGCTCACGGCTGGCGGCGTTGTCGGCGGTGACATCCAGGCGCAGCAGGCGCACGTCTTTGAGGGCAGCCATCACGTCGGGTTTGCCGAACACTTGTTTTTCCATGATTTTGCACGACACGCACCAGTCGGCGTAGTAGTCCACCAGCACCCATTGGCCCTGGGCCTTGGCGCTGTCGAGCTGGCTTTGCAGCACGGCGGGGTCGTTGATGGTCATGAACGCCTCGTGGGCGCTCGGCGCAGCGGCGATGTTCGAGCCGCTGTAGACCTTCAACGGTTGCCACAGCTCATCGCTGCCACCGGCCGCGCCCACCACCAGCACCGCGCCCCACAGGCCCAGCAACAGCGAACCGGCGCCGAGTACCTTGGCGGCCAGGCCGTATTCGCGAGCCAGCGTCCAGCCGCAGTAGGCCATCACCAGCGCAAGTGCGCCCCACAGGCCGAGCCACAGGCTTGCATCCACCACCGGGCGAATCATCAGCACAGCGGTGCCGAGGAACAGGAAGCCGAAGATGCCCTTGAGCACGTTCATCCAGGTGCCAGGTTTGGGCAGGAAGCGATTGCCCACGGTCACCAGCAGCAACAGCGGAATACCGATGCCGATGCCCATGGCGAACAGGATCAGGCCGCCGTGCAGCGCATTGCCGCTTTGTGCGATGTAGAGCAACGCACCGGCCAGTGGCGCGGTCATGCACGGGCCGACCAGCAGGCCGGACAGCGCGCCGAGAACCCCGGCGCCTACAAGGCTGCCGCCGCTTTGTTGACGGCTGACGTTGTCCAGGCGGTCGCGCAGGAAGGCAGGCAATTGCAGTTCAAAGAAGCCGAACATCGGCAGGGCGAGGATCACGAACAGCGCCGCGAAACTGCCCAGAATCCACGGCGTTTGCAGCAGCGCAGCGAGGTTGCCGCCCAACAATGCGGCCAACACGCCGAGCGCCGCATACACCAGCGCCATGCACACCACATAGCTGCTGGCCAGGGCAAAACCGCGACGCGGGCTGGCGCCACTGCCTACCACCAAACCTGCAAGGATCGGCAACATCGGCAACGAACATGGGGCAAATGCGAGCAACAGACCCAAGCCAAAGAACACCAACAGGCTCCAGCCCAGGCTGCGCTGCTGCAGGCCGCTCGCCAGGCTTTGATCCTGGGCTTGCGCGGTGGCGGCAACGGCCGGGTTGCCGCCCAGGTCCACGGTGATCGACTGCGGCGGGTAGCACAGGCCTGCGTCGGCGCAGCCCTGCCAGCCCAGTTTGACTTGGCCGGTGGCGCCGGCCGGAATCTTCACTTCCAGGCCCTGGCGGTACACTTGCTGCTCGCCAAAGAATTCATCGCTATGGGCTTCGCCCTGCGGCATTACAGGCTTTTCGGCGAGGCCGTCGAACTTCATGCGTTGCTGGTAGAGGTAATATCCATCGGCGATCTGCCAATACAACTGGGTTTCACCGCTTTCAAGACGTTCGGAAGTAAACGTGAACGCTTTGCCCACCGGCAGGAAATCGGGTTTGGTCTCAAAGGGATTCCCCGGCGCAGCCTGGGCAAACCCTGCGAACAACACCAGCAGAAAGGTAAACAGATGCCGCATGGTCAAGCCTTAGTTCGATGCAAGTGAGGCACACAATGTGTGGCGTTGATTAACCGATGATTAACCGCGGCTATTCTAAAGGGTGCGTGCAGGTTTTAGCGGCATAATCTGCGCTTAATCCGTGGCACCTTTAATGCCCCCCATCTTTCATGAAGGGTTAACCATGCACGTACTGGTCTGTGAAGACGACGAACTGATCGCCAGCGGCATCGTGGCCGGCCTCAGCGCCCAGGGCTTTACCGTCGAGCGCGTGGCCACAGCCAGCGCCGCACGCGCGATGCTCAAGGCGGCGACGTTCGACATCATGGTGCTCGACCTGGGTTTGCCTGACGAAGACGGCCTCAAGCTGCTGCAACAACAGCGCAGCCAGGGCCTGGAAATTCCGGTGCTGATCCTGACCGCGCGCGACTCGGTGACCAACCGCGTCGACGGCCTGCAAGCTGGTGCCGACGACTACCTGCTCAAACCCTTCGACCTGCGTGAACTCGCCGCGCGCCTGCAAACCCTGTTGCGCCGGGTGGCGGGGCGCAGCGTCAACCTGATCGAACACGGCTGCCTGGCCTACGACCCGAGCAGCCGCGAGACTTTCCTGGGCGGCCAGCCGGTGGACCTGTCCCGCCGCGAACAGGCGCTGCTGCAAGCCCTGCTGCACAACAAGGGGCGTGTGCTGTCCAGCGAACAGCTCAAGGACAGCGTCTACGGCTTCAATGATGAACTGGAAAGCAATGCGCTGAACGTACATATCCACCACCTGCGGCGCAAACTTGGCAACGGCATCGTCGAGACCGTACGGGGCCTGGGCTATCGCCTGGGCACCGCCGATGCTGGCGTGGCTGACAAGGGCGAGAGCGTTTCGTGATGAGCCTGCGCCTGCGCCTGACGTTCAAGCTGGGCGCCGCTTTTGTGCTGATCTGGGCCTTGGCGGCCGCCTGGATGCTCAACGATTTGCGCAACCAGATGATGTTTTCCCTCGACCAGCGGCTGGTGGCGTCGGCGCGCATGGTGGCCGGGCTGACCGAGCAGATGCCCGGCCTTGCCAGCATGAGCAGCACCGCGCAGTTGCGCACCGAGCAGTTGAATGTACCGGGAGGCATGGCCTGCCAGGTCAGCTCTCTGCGCGGGGAAATTCTCGCGCGTAGTCACACCGCGCCGGAGGAAGGCCTGGAATCGCGCAAAAGCGGCTTTCGCGACCAGATGATCGACGGCGTGGGCTGGCGCAGTTTTACCCTGTCCCGTGGCGACCTGCTTATCACCACCGCTGACCGACAGGTGGAGCGTGAGGCGCTTAACCTGTCGATCCTGTTGGCGGCTTCGGTGCCGGTGGGCGTGGCCTTGCTCGGTTGCCTGTGCCTGCTGTGGCTCGGCATCGGCCAGAGCCTGGTGCCGCTCAATCGCATGCGTGACGCGTTGATGCGCCGCAGTGCCGACTCGCTTGAGCCGCTGCAGATTCACCCGCTGCCGAGCGAGCTGAAACCGCTGCTCGACACCCAGAACCAGCTGTTGCAGCGCATTGCCAAGACCATCGAGCGTGAGCGCCGCCTCACCGGCGACGCCGCTCACGAACTGCGCAGCCCGTTGACGGCGATCAAGACCCACCTGCAAGTGGCGCGCATGACCGACGGCGCGGCCCGCGACCAATCCCTGGCGCACGCCGAGGAGGGCGCCGACCGCCTGCACCGCACCCTGGAGCAATTGCTGTTGCTGGCACGCGTGGAGGGCAACCTGTCGTTCGATGACGGCATGCACTCCAGCGCCGAGCAAGTGGCGCGGCTGGCGATTCAGGATGCCAACGCGGGCGACAACACGCGCATCGATCTGATCCTGCCGGCCAACGTGTCCGCCACGCCGGTGGAAATGCCAGTGGGCCTGGCCGTTGCGGCCCTGCGCAACTTGCTGGATAACGCCTTGCGCCACACCCCGGCGCACACGCGTGTGGAACTGAGCGTGTTCACCGGCGCCGACAACGTGGTGTTCCGCGTGCGCGACCATGGCAAGCAAATCTCCAGCGAAGACATGCAACACCTCACCGAGCGGTTCTGGCGCAATGGCAGCAGCGAAGGGTGCGGGCTTGGGCTGGCGATTGTTCAGGCGATCGTCCAGCGTTGCTCCTGTTCGTTGAAGTTCGACAGCCAGCCGGACGGCTTGCGGGTTGACCTGGGTATGCCGTTGCGACGCTGATTGGGTTTTTTCAGCCACCCAATTTGGGAGCCAGCCCTCACACTGATCCCGCTTCGTGGTGAAGGCACAGACCTTTAGTCACTTTCGGTTGGGCTGGCATTCCTGGCGTTTGCCAACAGTGACCCGCTGCAACAGCGGAGCCGCTATCAGCCATCACCCAAACAACAGACAGGGACTCAATCAAAAAACCGTCGCCGCCCTAAATCCCCAAGCCGCTGGTGCGTTTCAAGAACATGAAACCCGTACCCACGCCGCCTATTGAGGGATCGAAAGATGTCAGTCGCGACCACCCGTATCGAAGCCCCCCAGGTCAGCCCTGACCCCGTGGAAACGCTCTACCATTTCGAAGAAACCCCACTGTTGGCCCGCCAACGCCAACAGGAATCCAACGCCCGCAGCTATCCCCGACGCATCCCTCTGGCACTCAAGCGCGCCAAGGGGATCTACGTGGAAGACGTCGAAGGCCGTCGCTTCATCGACTGCCTGGCGGGCGCCGGTACCCTGGCGCTGGGCCACAATCACCCGGTTGTGATCGACGCGATCCAGCAGGTACTCAGCGATGAACTTCCGCTGCACACCCTCGATTTGACCACCCCGGTCAAAGACAAATTCGTACAAGACCTGTTCGGCCTGCTGCCGCAAGCGCTGGCGCAAGAAGCGAAAATCCAGTTTTGCGGCCCCACCGGCACCGATGCCGTGGAAGCCGCTTTGAAACTGGTGCGCACCGCGACGGGCCGCAGCACGGTGCTCTCGTTTCAGGGCGGTTACCACGGCATGAGCCAGGGCGCGTTGAGCCTGATGGGCAGCCTGGGGCCAAAAAAACCCTTGGGCGCGCTGCTCGGCAATGGCGTGCAGTTTTTGCCATTCCCTTACGACTACCGCTGCCCGTTCGGCCTGGGTGGCGCCGAGGGTGTGCGGGTCAACCTGCATTACCTGGAAAACCTGCTCAACGACCCGGAAGCCGGCGTACTGCTGCCTGCCGCAGTCATTGTCGAAGTGGTGCAGGGCGAGGGCGGCGTCATTCCGGCCGACCTCGACTGGCTGCGTGGCCTTAGGCGTATAACTGAACAGGCCGGTGTGGCGTTGATCGTCGATGAGATTCAGAGCGGTTTCGGTCGTACCGGCAAGATGTTCGCCTTCGAGCACGCCGGCATTATCCCGGACGTGGTGGTGCTGTCCAAGGCCATCGGCGGCAGCCTGCCCCTGGCGGTGGTGGTGTATCGCGACTGGCTCGACACCTGGTTGCCGGGCGCTCATGCCGGAACGTTCCGCGGCAATCAGATGGCTATGGCGGCGGGGTCGGCGGTGATGCGCTACCTCAAGGAAAACCACGTGGCCAGCCACGCGGCGGCCATGGGTGAGCGCTTGAGCGAGCACTTGCGCATCCTGCAGCGAGACTTCCCGCAGTTGGGGGATATTCGTGGGCGCGGGCTGATGCTCGGCGTGGAGCTGGTCGATCCGCACGGCGCGCTTGATATTCAGGGTCACCCACCGGTGCATCGCCAGCTGGCACCTCTGGTGCAGCGCGAATGCCTCAAGCGTGGGTTGATCCTGGAGCTGGGTGGTCGGCATGGCAGCGTAGTGCGCTTCCTGCCGCCGCTGGTAATCACTGGCGCCGAAGTGGACCAGGTTGCCGAAATTTTCGGGCGTGCGTTGGCGGCGGCGGTGGCCAGCCTGTAATTTTTTGCGAGCGTTATACGTTTCTACAGATATCAGCGCTGCGCGTAGTGCGCAGCCAGCCTTTAAGCGATGGAGAACAGCAATGACCTCAGTATTTGACCGCGACGACATCCTGTTTCAGGTAGTGGTCAACAGCGAAGAACAGTATTCGATCTGGCCGGATTACAAGGCCGTGCCAGAAGGCTGGCGCACCGTGGGCAAGAGCGGCATGAAGAAAGAATGCCTGGCCTACATCGAGGAAGTCTGGACGGATATGCGCCCGCTGAGCCTGCGCCAGAAAATGGACGGTGCTGCAGTCGCCGGCTGATTCATGTGCGGGCTTTCTGTGGCGAGGGAGCTTGCTCCCGCTGGGGTGCGCAGCGCCCCCAAAAAAAGCGGGAGCGCTGCGCACTCCAGCGGGAGCAAGCTCCCTCGACACACAGAGCCTGCTCCTACAGAACAGCGTTATAGCGGCTGATTGGTGTAGAGGTAATCCGTCGCCAACGACGCCAACGTCCTCACCCCCACCACCAACGCTGACTCATCCACAAAGAAGCCCGGATTATGATTCGGCGCGGCTTTGCTCATGTCCTGATCCCGCGGCGTCACGCCCAGAAACACAAACAGCCCCGGCGCCTCTTTGGCATAAAACGAAAAGTCTTCGGCACCGCCCACCAGTGGCCCTTGCACCACGTCGTCCTTGGCCGCCCAGCGCAGGCTTGGCAGCATTTTCTCGGTCAGGGCCGGGTTGTTGATGGTCGGGTCGTATTTTTCGATGATCGTGACCTCAGCCTTCGCGCCACCGCTTTCGGCGATTTTTTCCACGGTCTGGCGCACGTCCGCGTGCAGCTTCTGGCGAATGCCGTAGTCGTAGGAGCGAATGGTGCCGGTCATGTCCACCGACTCGGGGATGATGTTGTAGCGGGTGCCACCGTTGATGGTGCCGATGCTCACCACCGAGGGGAATGACGAAATATCGGTGCGGCGGCTGACCACGGTTTGCAGGCCGACAATGGTCTGTGCGCCCACGGTGATCGGGTCGATGCCGTCCCAGGGGCGGCCGGCGTGGGTCTGTTTGCCGAGGATCTTGATGCGCAAGTCATCGGAGCTGGCAAGAGTTGGGCCGGGGCGATAGGCGATTTGCCCGGCGGGCACGCCAGCCCACACATGCAGGCCGAATACCGCGTCCGGCTTGGGCGCTTTCATCACGCCTTCCTGCACCATCATTTTCGCGCCCCAAGTGTTTTTGCCGTCGGGGATAAAGTCGCTGGGGCCTTCTTCGGCTGGCTGGAAATAAAACACCACGGTGCCGGGCAGACGGTCGCGCATGCCGGTCAGAATTTTCGCCGTACTCAGCAGGATGGCGGTGTGGGCGTCGTGGCCACAGGCGTGCATCACGTCGACCTCTTTACCCAGGTAGGTGCCCTTGGCTTTGGAGGCGAAGGGCAGGTCGGCGACTTCCTTGACCGGCAGCGCGTCCATGTCGGCGCGCAGGGCCACCGTCGGGCCGGGCAGGCCGCCTTTTAACACGGCGACTACGCCGGTGCGGGCTACGCCGGTTTTCACTTCCAGGCCCATCTCGCGCAATTGCTTGGCGACCAGCTCGGCGGTGCGGGTTTCGGTGTTGCCCAATTCGGGATGGGCGTGAATATCGCGACGGGTTTCCAGCAGTGCCGGCTCGAGGATTTTTGCCTGGGCGGCGATTTCCTCTCGGGCACTGTCCTGGCCGCTGCTGGCGGCAATCACGGCACTGCTGGCAACGCCGCACAGCATGCCTAACACCCACGGGTGGTTCAGACCGGTCAAACGCATAACTACCTCTCCATGATTATTGTTGTGGATCTTTCTCCTGCACGGTGCCGGCGGTGACCACCTGCACACTCAGGCGCGGCGTGGCCAGGTCCAGCCCGGCCTCGTCCAGATGGCGCTTGAGCGACAGGTTGAACGCCCGCGACACTTCCCACTGCTTGATCGGCGCCGTCTTGAAACGTGCGCGCAAAATTGCGCTGCCGGACTCAAAGCTTTCTACGCCTTGGATCTCCAGCGGCGACCAGATATTGCGGCGCTGCAACGGGTCGTTGCGCATCTTCTGGCCGACGTCGCGCATCAGTTTGATCGCGTCGTCGATTTCCATGTTGTAGGGGATCGCCACCCGGAAGATCGCGTAGCCGAACTCCCGCGAGTAGTTCTTGATGCTCTTGATTTCACTGAACGGGATGGTGTGCACGATGCCGTCGATGTCGCGCAGGCGCACGGTGCGGATGGTCAGGCCCTCGACGGTGCCGAGGTGGCCGCCGACGTCCACGTAGTCATCAATCGCCAGGGAGTCTTCGATGATGATGAACAGGCCGGTGATCAAATCCGCCACCAGCGACTGCGCACCAAAACCGATGGCCAGGCCGATCACACCGGCACCGGCCAGCAGTGGCGTTACGTTCATGCCCATGTTCGCCAGAGCGACGATGGCGGCGATGATAAAGATGGTCACGAACAGCACGTTGCGGATCAGCGGCATCATGGTTTGCGCGCGCGCATTTGCCAGGCCTTTGCGCGAGCGGGTGAGGGCGTGATGGATCGCCGTGTCGCTGAGGATCCAGATCAGCCAGGCAAACAGCAGCGTGCCGCCGAGGCCGAACAGCTTGACGCTGATTTCATGACCGTCGCCTTCGGTAAAACGAATCAGCGACAGGCCCCATACCCGCAGGCCCAACTCGATAAACACCAACCAGACCAGCAGGTGAGCCAGGGTGTAGACGAAGCTTTTCAGGCGATCCGAGTACAGCGCATGACGCTTGTGACCGCGTTGCGGCTTGAGCGCGTGGCGGCGAACCAGCCCGTTAATCACCATGCACAGCACCAGCAACACCGTACACAGCAGGGACTGGCGCAAGGCGGTGCTGGTGTCGCCGGCCGACAGGAACGTGGCGAACAACGAGATGCACACCAGCAGCAGCGCCGGCAAATACCAGAAGGTGCCAATAATCGACAGGGTATCGGTGAGGGCGCGGCGCGTCAGGCGGCGCGACAACGGCTGGTTGCGGATCAGGTGCGCGATCGGGCGGCGAAAACGCAGGATAAACACGCCGGTGGACAGCGCCGCCATCACATTGGCAACGGTGGCGGCGGTGTGGGCCAGGTGCTGGCCGAGGGCCTGTACCAGTCGCGGGTCACTCAAGGCCTCGCCAAAGGCGGCAAAACTGCCGATCCACCACAGTGGGCGAAAGGCCTGATGCCGCAGGATATACAGCGCGCGGTGACGGTGCGGGCCATCGAGCAACGAAAAGGCAATCACGCAGATTGCCGAGAAACAGGTGCCGACCACCAGCGCGTAGGCCAGCACCATCGCCAGGGATTTACCGAGTGAGAAGGGCAGGGCGTAACTCAGGTAGATCGTGATGACCAGGGCGATCAGCCAGGGCCCCAGTTTGCGCAGGGCGAAGCGCACCATGTCCCAGGTGCGCGGGTGTTGCGGCAATTCTTCCGGCAGGCCGAAACGTACGCGTACGCGATGGCTGAGCCAGATCAGCGCGGCGGCCAGCAGGCTCCACACCGCGAGGATCACCGCGAAACCGAAAATGATCGGCAGCCATTCTCTGGCCGGCAGCATCAGTGCACTGAGTTCATCCTTGGCTTGGTCGAATTCATTCGACCAGCGCCCCAGCGGGCTGTCGGCGCCGGAAAACTGCGCTTCCAGGCCAGCCAGCGTGCCGCCGATCAACCCGAGTACGCCTTGCTCGGCGGCCGGTTGGGCTTTTTGCGTGGCTTCGCGCAGTTTTTTCAAGTCGCTCAGCAACTGGGTACGTTGCTGGTCGTTTTCCAGGGTTTTGATCACCTCGTCCAGCGACTGGCCCAGCGGCACCTCGGCCTGGGGTTGGGTCTTGGTGGTGTTGCCCAGCAGACCGGGCAAACCCACGGCGTCGGCAGACGTGAGCGGCAGCAACGTGAGCAGGGCAATCAGGAGATAACAGGGCAGGGCAAACAGACGGGAAAGCACGAGGCGGTCAACCTTGAAAACGACGAATTGACCGAGTGTACGAGGCCGCTATGCCAGATGCGAGTGCATTTGTCAGTCCGCGAGTTTGGCGAGGATTTTGTAAACCACCGTGCCTAGGATCAGCAGCATGCCGATCCACATGCCAAACACGCCAACAGGCTTGTCGCGAAAGTTGAAGCCGACAGCCAGCAGGATCATGCCGATCAGAATGGGGATAAGCATGGCGTGGAACGAGGACATGGAAATCATGGGACGACGGCCTTGTCGGAGTGGGAATTCTGACAAGTTTAGGTCGGATTACAGAAAGTACAGATGATGTAGATCAGGGGTACACATAATCAAATGTGGGAGCAAACCCGCTCCCACATTTTTAGATCAGGGCAGATCGCGACTCGCGTAGAACGCACCCAACACCTTCACCAAATGCGCCAGGTCATGGCTGCCGCACAGTTCACGGATAGAGTGCATCGCGAACGTCGGCAGGCCGATGTCCACGGTGCGCACGCCCAGGTGGCTGGCGGTGATTGGGCCGATGGTTGAGCCGCAACCCATGTCGCTGCGCACCACGAAGCTCTGCACCGGCACTTCCTGGGCCATGCACAGGTGACGGAAGAACCCGGCGGTTTCGCTGTTGGTGGCGTAACGCTGGTTGCTGTTGACCTTGATCACCGGGCCCGCGTTGAGTTTCGGGCCGTGATTGGCGTCGTGTTTCTCGGCGTAGTTGGGGTGCACGCCGTGGGCGTTGTCCGCCGACACCAATAGCGATTTCTGAATGGTGCGTACGAATTCATCACCTTCAGGCAGCAGGCGGCGCAGGGTCTGTTCCAGCATCGGGCCATCAGCGCCGCAGGCGGAGCAAGAGCCGACTTCTTCGTGGTCGTTGCACACCAGCACGCAGGTTTCGTCGGTTTCGCTGGTGAGCAGGGCTTGCAGGCCGGCGTAGCAGGACAACAGGTTGTCGAGGCGAGCGCCGGCGATAAAGTCGCCGTTAAGGCCAATTACCGCAGCGCTTTGTGTGTCGTAGAAACTCAGCTCATAGTCGAGCACCACGTCGGCGTTGAGCCCGTGCTCCCGTGCAAGCTGCTCGGTGAGCACGGCGCGGAAGTCGACGCGTTCGTCACCGGCAAATTGTGCGAGGATCGGCGGCAGCTCGGTTTGCGCATTGATCGCCCAGCCCTGGTTGGCTTCACGGTTCAGGTGAATGGCCAGGTTGGGGATGATGGCGATGGGCAGCTTGAAGTCGATCAGTTGGCTTTCGACCTTGCCGTCACGGCGGAAGGTGACGCGCCCGGCGAGGGACAGGTCGCGGTCGAACCACGGCGCGAGCAAGGCGCCGCCGTAGACTTCTACGCCCAATTGCCAGAAGCCCTGGCGCTGCAGTTCCGGCTGGGGCTTGACCCGCAGGCAGGGGCTGTCGGTGTGGGCGCCGACCAGGCGAATCCCGCCGAGCAGCGGCGAGTGGCGGCCGAGCTTGAAGGCGATGATTGAGGAGTCGTTGCGGGTCACGTAGTAGCGACCGTTGGCCTCGGTGGTCCAGGTTTCGCGCTCGTCGAGACGCTGGTAACCGGCCGCTTCCAGGCGCTGGGCGAGGGCGGCAGTGGCATGAAAAGGAGTAGGGGAGGCCTTGAGAAAGTCGATCAGGCCTTGATTCAACGCTTCGCGCATAAATAGCTCCAGACAGCAGTGCGCGGAGTTTACCGTATTGGCTCGCGGTTTTGCGTGAAGCTCACTTTTTGAACTGAACACGCGACTACTGTGGGAGCTGGTCTGTCGGTGTACATATCCGTTGCTGCGGTGATGGCTGATATCGGTTCCGCTCTTACAGCGGGTCACTTTTGGCAAACGCCCCAAA
>NZ_JAUTYR010000046.1:0-38505 GCF_041946035.1 Pseudomonas sp. AMR01 | reverse complement strand
CCGCATTCGTCCTTTTTAGGGTCGCTGCGCAACCCAACGCGGGGCAAGCCCGCTCGCCACGGGATACTTATCGCCTGCTCTACCTAAAGACCTTGAAAGGGCTGGCTGTAAGAGCGGAACCAATCCCAGCCATAACCGCAGCAACGGATATGTACACAACCACCCCTATCACCATCATAGGTGGAGTCAAACCCCCTCCCCCCCTACAATCCCCCAACGATTACAGGAGCCAACTTCATGCTGATGGTGATTTCCCCCGCCAAAACCCTCGATTTCGAGTCCAAACCGGCCACCCCGCGTTTCACCCAGCCGCAATTCCTCGACCACTCCCAGGAGTTGATCGAGCAATTGCGCGAACTGACCCCGGCGCAAATCAGCGAATTGATGCACGTCTCCGACAAGATCGGCGGCCTCAACGCCGCGCGATTCGGCAGCTGGACCCCCGCGTTCACTCAAGCCAACGCCAAACAAGCACTGCTGGCCTTCAAGGGCGACGTCTACACCGGCCTCAACGCCGAGACGTTCAGTGATGCCGATTTCAGCTACGCCCAGGACCACCTGCGCATGCTCTCCGGCCTTTACGGCCTGCTGCGCCCGCTGGACCTGATGATGCCGTACCGCCTGGAAATGGGCACCAAACTGCCCAACGCCCGCGGCAAAGACCTCTATGCGTTCTGGGGCACGCGCATCAGCGAATGGCTCAACGAAGCGCTGGCCGCACAAGGCGACGACGTGCTGCTCAACCTGGCGTCCAACGAATACTTCTCGGCGGTCAAGCGCACGGCTTTGAACGCGCGGATCATCAACACCGAGTTCAAGGACCTGAAGAACGGCCAGTACAAGATCATCAGCTTCTACGCCAAAAAGGCCCGAGGCATGATGAGCCGCTTTGTGATCGAGGAGCGCATCAACGACCCTGCCAAGCTCAAGCAGTTTGATGTGCAGGGTTACCGCTTCAATGCAGAGCTGTCCAAGCCGGACAATTTGGTGTTCCTGCGCGATCACGCACCGGAATAAGGCGATACCTTCAGCGTCCAGGCAATGAGATTCAAATGTGGGAGCGGGCTTGCTCGCGAACGCGGTAGACCAGTCAGTGCATCTGTGACTGATACACCGCATTCGCGAGCAAGCCCGCTCCCACAGTTTTGATCGCATTCCAACCACGAAACTGTCACTCGTTTGGCGTCAAAAAACACCCCGCCGCAAACCTAAAAATTATTTCACTCGACATTCATCATTTTTTTTCGTAGTGGCACCACTTTTTTCCAACACTAGTGGCACAAAACTATCCCCGCTTGCCAACTCCCTGCAACTACTGGCCCAAGTAGCCAGTGCTATCAATATACTACCAGTGCCATCTTTTCTAATATTGCAAGAAATGTCAGCCCACAGGATGAGCGGCCAGGAACTTCGTCCTCAACCACTGCTCATACCACCGGTAGCGAAATTCTCTGTTGCTGTAAGAGATGACTTACGCGGCGACCAACGGAAGTAGCGAAGTTGTCATTATTCAACTTTGACTCATGGGTCACCTTACCTACCCACTGATTAACTGCGGCGACAAGGATGATATGCCAGGAACTATCAGGCCACGGCCAAGCTTACCTAAATGTGCCAGTGATAAAACCCAAGGCATTGATATTTAAAGGCTTATAGCCTCTATCAAACCCTTGTGGCATTGGCGCCAGGCCCTTCTCCCAGAAAGGCCGGCTGCATTTGAGGGCAAGCTCAAATAATAAGGTCACGTTGCGCACAACTTGAGTGCCCTCGTTAGTCACTCGTTATTCAACATGCCTACACGCAATAAGTCGGCGTCTATTCGCCTAACTTCTGCGGCATCAGTGACGCTTGCAAACATGAACTCCGGCCATTTAATTGGCATGATTAATATTGAGGTAAATGCGATGCGCATCAGCATATTTGGTTTGGGTTACGTAGGCGCAGTCTGTGCCGGTTGCCTGTCTGCACGGGGCCATGAAGTGGTCGGCGTAGACATTTCCAAGGATAAGATCGACCTGATCAACGCTGGCAAATCGCCAATTGTTGAGCCGGGTCTGGGCGAACTGTTGAGCCAGGGTATCGAGACCGGTCGACTGCGCGGCACTACCAACTTCGCCGAAGCCATCCGTGACACTGACCTGTCGATGATTTGCGTGGGCACGCCGAGCAAGAAGAACGGCGACCTCGAACTCGATTACATCGAAGCCGTGTGCCGCGAAATCGGTTTTGTCCTGCGTGACAAAGCCACCCGCCACACCGTGGTGGTGCGCAGCACCGTGTTGCCGGGCACCGTGGCCAACGTGGTCATCCCGATTCTCGAAGACTGCTCCGGCAAGAAAGCCGGCGTCGACTTCGGCGTCGCGGTCAACCCGGAATTCCTGCGTGAATCCACCGCTATCGCCGACTACGACCTGCCGCCAATGACCGTCATCGGCGAGTTCGACAAAGCCTCCGGTGATGTCCTGCAGTCGCTGTACGAAGAACTCGACGCACCGATCATCCGCAAGGACATCGCCGTTGCAGAGATGATCAAGTACACCTGCAACGTGTGGCACGCCACCAAGGTCACCTTCGCCAACGAAATCGGCAACATTGCCAAGGCTGTCGGCGTCGATGGCCGTGAAGTGATGGAAGTAGTCTGCCAGGACAAGACCCTCAACCTGTCCCAGTACTACATGCGCCCAGGCTTTGCCTTCGGCGGCTCGTGCCTGCCCAAAGACGTGCGTGCCCTGACCTACCGCGCCAGCACCCTGGACGTGGAAGCGCCGCTGCTCAACTCGCTGATGCGCAGCAACGAATCCCAGGTGCAGAACGCCTTCGACATCGTCGAAAGCCACGACAAACGCAAAGTCGCCCTGCTCGGCTTGAGCTTCAAGGCCGGCACCGATGACCTGCGTGAAAGCCCGTTGGTAGAGCTGGCTGAAATGCTGATCGGCAAGGGTTACGACCTGAGCATCTACGACAGCAACGTCGAGTACGCCCGTGTCCACGGTGCGAACAAGGACTACATCGAAGGCAAGATCCCTCACGTGTCGTCCCTGCTCAACTCGGACTTCGATGATGTGATCAACAACTCCGACGTGATCATCCTCGGCAACCGCGACGAGAAGTTCCGTGCCCTGGCGCACAACGCTCCGCACGGCAAGCAGGTGATCGATCTGGTGGGCTTCATGTCCCAGGCCACCAGCGTGAGTGGCCGTACCGAAGGCATTTGCTGGTAACAGCAACGGCGAGTTTCAAGCTGCAGGTGGCCTGCCCCCCAGCGCCTGCAGCTTGAAGCCTTCTTCACCTTCGGATGACGCTCATGTCCAAGTTAAAACACGTACTGCTCCAATCCGCCGGCTGGCTGTTCTTCTTGAGCCTGCTGATGGGACTCGCCTTGCTGTTGCCGGCGAGTACGTTCGACTCCGAGTCGAAGAATTTTATTTTCCTGATTGGCGCCGTCGGTATCTGGCGCTACTCGATGGGTGCTACGCATTTCTTTCGCGGCATGCTGTTCCTGTACGTGGTGTACCCGCACCTGCGGCGCAAAGTGCGCAAGCTGGGCACGTCGGCAGACCCCTCCCATGTGTTCCTGATGGTCACCAGTTTCCGTATCGACGCGCTGACCACCGCGCAGGTGTACAGCTCGGTGATTCGCGAAGCCATCGAATGCGGCTTCCCGACCACCGTGGTCTGCTCGCTGGTGGAAATGTCCGATGAGCTGCTGGTGAAAAGCCTGTGGGAACGCATGAACCCGCCGGAACACGTGAAGCTCGACTTCGTGCGCATCGCCGGTACCGGCAAGCGCGACGGTTTGGCCTTTGGCTTTCGCGCCATCTCCCGCCACCTGCCGGATGACCGCGCCGTGGTGGCCGTGATCGACGGCGACACCGTGCTCGCCGAAGGTGTGGTACGCAAAACCGTGCCGTGGTTCCAGCTGTTCGGCAATGTCGGCGGCCTCACCACCAACGAGTTCTGCGAAGTGCGCGGCGGCTACATCATGAGCGAATGGCACAAGCTGCGCTTCGCCCAGCGCCACATCAACATGTGCTCCATGGCCCTGTCCAAGCGCGTGCTGACCATGACCGGTCGCATGTCGGTGTTCCGTGCCAGCGTGGTCACCGACCCGGGCTTTATCGCCGACGTGGAAAGCGACTCGCTGCAACACTGGCGCCTGGGCCGCTTCAAGTTCCTGACCGGTGACGACAAGTCCAGCTGGTTCAGCCTGATGCGCCTGGGTTACGACACGTTCTACGTGCCGGACGCCGCGATCAACACCGTGGAACACCCGCCGGAAAAGAGCTTTATCAAGGCCAGCCGCAAGCTGATGTTCCGCTGGTACGGCAACAACCTGCGCCAGAATTCCCGCGCCCTCGGCCTGGGTGTTCGTCGCCTCGGCTTGTTCACCAGCGTGGTGCTGTTCGACCAGCGCGTGTCGATGTGGACCTCCCTGCTCGGCCTGACCGTGGCGATCATCGCCACCTTCAAATACGGCGGCGCGTTCATCCTCGCGTACCTGCTGTGGATCGGCATCACCCGCCTGATTCTCACCCTGCTGCTGTCGTGTTCCGGCCACAAGATCGGCCCGGCGTACCCGGTGATTCTGTATTACAACCAGATCATGGGCGCGCTAGTGAAGATCTACGTGTTCTTCCGCCTTGATCAACAGTCCTGGACCCGCCAGGACACCAAACTGACCCGCGATTTGGCCAGCTTTCAACGTTGGTTCAACACCTGGTCGTCTCGGACCATGACCTTCTCCGCCGGCAGCATTTTCGTCGCCGTGTTGCTGATGATGGTCTGACCCTGCCAAGCCTGAATTAACTTAGGAAAACACCTGATGAATAGCTCTGTAAACGCCAACGTTGTCCACGAATCCGAAGCCCAGCGCCAACACGCCCGTGTCAAAATCCCGGCCAAGCTGCGCTTCTTCGGCACTGACGGCAAACCCACGGAAGCGCGGGTCATCGACCTTTCCGCCGGTGGCCTGGCCTTCACCGCCACCCAGCCACTGACTGTTGGCGAAGTGCACAAGGGCAGACTGCAATTCGTCATCGATAACCTCGGCCTGGCGATGGACGTCGAGCTGCAAATCCGCTCCTACGACCGCCAGAGCGGCCGCACCGGTTGCCAGTTCCAGAACCTGGAACAACAGGATATTTCCACCCTGCGTCACCTGATCACCTCGCACTTGTCCGGCGACATCGTGTCGATGGGCGACGTACTCGCCACTCTGCAACGCGACAACTTCACCAAAGCGCGCAAGGTCAAAGACAGCGGCAGCGGCATGACTGCATTCGGTCGTCTGCGTGCGGTGACGTTCAGCGCAGGGATCTTCATCGTCGGCCTTGCCGCCTTCGGTTTTGTCTTCAAATCGGTGTACGGCATGTACTTCGTCAGCCACGCCCAGGCGGGCCTGGTCAGCGTACCGGGGATGAACGTGACCATGCCGCGCGACGGCACCGTGCAAAGCCTGCTCAAAGGTGACGCGGTAGCGGCCAAAGGCGCGCCACTCGCGACCTTCAGCACCAGCATGCTCGACGTGCTCAAGGGCCACCTGGACGAAGACCAGTTGCAACCGGCCAAGGTGGAAGAGCTGTTCGGCAAGCAAATGACCGGCACCCTGACCTCGCCATGTGATTGCGTGGTTTCGCAGCAGCTGGTTGCCGACGGCCAATACGCCAGCAAAGGCGACGTGATCTTCCAGCTGGTGCCACGTGGCAGCCAGGCCAATGTGGAAGCACGCTTCACCTACCGCCAGTTCGCCGACGTTCGCCCAGGTACGCCAGTGAGCTTCCAGGTGGCCGACGAAGAACAGATCCGCACCGGCACCATCGTCAGCAGCACCAGCCTGAACAGCGCCGACCTGTCCTCCGACATCCGCGTGCAAATCAAGCCGGATGCACCGCTGGACAGCACCTACGCCGGCCGCCCGGTGGAAGTGACCAGCGACCGTGGCCCATCGCTGAACTGGCTGATCGATAAAGCCATGGCTCACGGTCTGTAAGCGAGGACATGCCTGTGATGACTCTCTCAAATTCACCGCAATCCCTGTGGGAGCGGGCTTGCTCGCGAAAGCAGTGTGTCAGCCAGCACATGTATCAACTGACACTCCCTCTTCGCGAGCAAGCCCGCTCCCACATTGGGTCTCTGTGCACATTGGCCCTTGCCGTCAGCCTGGCCGGTTGCGCCGGCCTGCCCGACCAGCGCCTGGCCAATGAAGCACTGAAACGCGGCGACACCGTCACCGCCCAGCAGAACTACCAGCAACTGGCAGACCTGGGTTACAGCGAGGCCCAAGTCGGCCTTGCCGATATCCAGGTAGGCACCCGCGACCCCGAGCAAATCCGCCAGGCCGAGGCCACTTACCGCGCCGCCGCCGACACCTCGCCGCGCGCCCAGGCTCGCCTCGGTCGCCTGCTGGTGGCCAAGCCCGGCGCCACGGAAGCCGAGCAACACGAAGCGGAGGGACTGCTGAAAAAAGCCTTTGCCAATGGCGAAGGCAACACCCTGATTCCGCTGGCGATGCTGTACCTGCAATACCCGCACAGCTTCCCGAACGTGAACGCCCAGCAGCAAATCAACAAATGGCAGGCCGCCGGTTATCCGGAAGCCGGCCTGGCCCAGGTGCTGCTGTATCGCACCCAGGACACCTACGACCAGCACCTGGATGACGTGGAGCGCATCTGCAAAGCAGCGCTGAACACCACAGACATCTGCTACGTCGAGCTGGCCACGGTCTACCAGAAAAAAGCCGAGCCGGAAAAGCAGGCCGAACTGCTCAAGCAGATGGAAGCCGGCTACAGCCGTGGCACCGTCACCGCACAGCGCGTCGATAGCGTGGCTCGCGTGTTGGGCGATGCAACCCTGGGCAAGACCGACGAGAAAACCGCGCAAGCGCTGCTGGAAAAAATCGCTCCCGGTTACCCTGCGTCCTGGGTCAGCCTGGCGCAATTGCTCTACGACTTCCCCGAGTTGGGCGACGTCGACCAGATGATGAAGTACCTCGACAACGGCCGCGCCGCCGACCAGCCGCGCGCGGAGTTGTTACTGGGCAAGCTCTATTACGAAGGCAAGTGGGTGCCGGCTGACGCCAAGGCCGCCGAAGCGCACTTCGAAAAAGCCGTGGGCAAGGAAGTGGCCGCCGATTACTACCTCGGTCAGATCTACCGTCGTGGTTACCTGGGCAAGGTCTACTCGCAAAAAGCCCTCGACCACCTGCTGACCGCTGCGCGCAACGGCCAGAACAGCGCCGACTTCGCCATCGCTCAATTGTTTTCCCAAGGCAAGGGCACCAAGCCCGACCCATTGAACGCCTATGTCTTCAGCCAATTGGCCAAGGCCCAGAACACGCCAGAGGCCAATGACCTGGCCACGCAGCTCGAAGCCCCGCTCACGCCACAGCAACGCGCCGAAGGCCAACGCCTGGTGCAACAGGAGCTGGCGACGCGCGGCACCCTGGCCGAGAGCACGCTGCAACTGCACGCCCTGGAAGACGAAGACGGCGAGGAATCCCTATGAAGCTCAACCCATTCGTCAAGGCCGGTATCGGCCTGACCTTCGCCCTGCTGTGGTCGTGCCCGACCCTGGCCGCGCTGACCGAAGCCAAGAACTTTGGCCTTGAAGTGAAAGCCACCGCGCAGTCCGAAGACGACCGCGACCTCGGCACGCAGAAAGGCGGCGACGTCAACGGCATCGGCCTCGACCTGCGCCCGTGGATCTACGGCGAAAGCGGCGCGTGGAGCGCCTACGCCATGGGCCAGGCCGTAGTGTCCAGCGACATCATCGAGACCGACACCCTGCAACAGTCGGCCGACGACACCACTGAGCAATCCAGCAACGACGACCGCAAGGCCAAGAAAAACTACCTGGCCCTGCGCGAATTCTGGGTCGGCTACAGCGGTTTTACGCCCTACCCCGGCGAGATCCTCAAGTTCGGTCGCCAGCGCCTGCGCAATGACGACGGCCAATGGCGCGACACCAATATCGAAGCGCTGAACTGGACCTTCGACACCACTTTGCTCAAGGCCAATGTCGGCGCTGCCGAACGCTTCAGCGAATACCGCACCGACCTTAAGGAACTGTCGCCCAAGGACAAGGACCGTCAGCATTTCTATGCCGACGCCGCCTACCAGTGGACGCCAGGGCAGTGGATCGGCCTGCGCGGTCACCATACCCATGACGACGGCAAGCTCGACTACGCCGAACCGGGCGTGGCCACCGACCCGTTGGACAAGCGCGAAAACGGCGACCAGACCTGGCTCGGCATCGAAGCCAACAGCGACGCCTATAACTGGCGTAACACCAACACCGTCAACTATTGGGCCAGCGTCACCGGCATGAAAGGCGACCGCGACACGGTCAACGCCCTGAACGCCGACGGCACGCGTCCGGCACAAGCCAAGCGCAGCAACGACGTGAGTGGCTGGGCCACCGACCTCGGTGTGCGCCTGCGCCTCGACCCGCAATGGCAAGTCGGCGCTGCTTATTCGCGCGCCAGCGCCAACTACGAGCAGAACGGCCTGCAAAGTAACCGTTCGAACTGGACCGGCACCCAATCTCGCGTGCACCGCTTCGGCGAAGCGTTTCGCGGCGAGATGAACAACATGCAGTCCATGAGCCTGTTCGGTTCCTGGCAGCTGCGCGAGGACTACGACGCAAGCCTGGTGTACCACAAGTTCTGGCGCGTCGACGGCAACAAGGCGGTGGGCAGCAACGGCATTGATGCCGTGGAGAACAACACTGACGACGTGACCGGCGCGATCCTGTCCAGCACGTCCCTGCCGCTTGAAGACGGCAAGAAAGACCTGGGTCAGGAGATGGACGTGGTGGTCACCAAGTACTTCAAGAAAGGCCTGCTACCGGCCGCGCTCAGCCAGTCGATCGACGAACCGTCGGCGCTGGTGCGCTTGCGTGCCGGCGTGTTCAAGCCAGGCGACGCCTATGGCAGCGGCGTTGATTCGTACATGCACCGCGCGTTTGTCGACGTGATCTGGAAATTCTGATGGGAGCCTGCGCGATGAACCCTCAAGCCCTCAAAGGCTCGGTCAGCCTGCTGGTCGCAGCCATGCTGCTGGCCAGCACTTCGGCCTTTGCCGACGGTGCGCCGGTGAAGGCGCCGACCATCGCCAAAGAGCTGCAACAGGCCAAGACCTACACCATTTCCAGCCCGCCGACCGCGCCGCTGGAAATGCCCAAGCCGGCGCTGCCCGACCTGTCGGGCTACACCGCTGCGGCGATGGAAAAGAAGATCGTGCGCAGCAAGCCGGGCAAGGTCAGCATTCGCCGCATGATGCAGGAAGACGCGCTGAAAGACTTTATCGGCGGCGACAACAAGATGGCCGAATGGGTGGTGCGTCAGCACGGCATTCCCCAGGCCATTTTCGTTGACGACGGCTACATGAACCTCAAGGACCTGCTCGGAAAAGTGCCCAAGCAGTACCTCAGCGAAACTTCGCCGGGCGTGTTCCTGGCCAAGCTGCCGATCGTGGTCGGGCGCAAAGGCATC
The DNA here is from genome assembly GCF_041946035.1 of Pseudomonas sp. AMR01. Taxonomy (NCBI): domain Bacteria; kingdom Pseudomonadati; phylum Pseudomonadota; class Gammaproteobacteria; order Pseudomonadales; family Pseudomonadaceae; genus Pseudomonas; species Pseudomonas sp. AMR01. Next base: position 29,015 of record NZ_JAUTYR010000046.1, on the reverse strand, counting down.
CTGGAAATCGACAAGAAAACCCAGGAGCTGCGCCTGTCCCAGCAAGCCGGTTCGTTCCTGATCAACGACGGCCAGTTGTTTGTGCATGACACCAAAATCACCGGCTGGAATGAAAAGGCGAATGGCCCGGCACTGTTTCAGTCGCCCAAGGAATTCCGCCCGTTCCTGCTGGCCTGGGGCGGCACCGAGACCTACATCTCCAAGACCAAAATGGCCAGCTTCGGCTATGCCAACAGTAAGTCGTACGGGGTGAGTATTTCCCAGTACACGCCGAACATGGCCAAGGTGCTCAAGCGCGCCGAGCCGACCGGCTGGATCATTGATTCCGAGTTTTCGGACATGTGGTACGGCTTCTACTGCTACGAAACCACAGGCTTTGTGCTCAAGGGCAACACCTACAAAGACAACATCGTCTACGGCATTGACCCCCACGACCGTTCCCACGGCCTGATCATCGCGGACAACACCGTCTACGGCACCAAGAAGAAGCACGGCATCATCATTTCCCGGGAAGTGAACGACAGCTTCATCTTCAACAACCGCAGCTACGACAACAAGCTGTCGGGCCTGGTGATCGACCGTAACAGCGTGAACAACCTGATCGCCGACAACGAGATCTACCGCAACCACACCGACGGCATCACCCTCTATGAGAGCGGCGACAACCTGTTGTGGGGCAACAAGGTCATCAGCAACCGTCGTCACGGCATCCGCATCCGTAACAGCGTGAACATTCGCCTGTACGAGAACACCTCGATGGCCAACGGTTTGACCGGCGTCTACGGCCACATCAAGGACTTGACCGACACCGACCGCGACATCGCCCTCGACCCGTTCGACGCCAAGGTTTCGCTGATCGTGGTCGGCGGTGAACTGGCCGGTAACGGCAGCGGGCCGCTGTCCATCGACTCGCCGCTGAGTGTCGAGCTGTACCGCGTATCGATGCTGGCGCCGACCAAATCCAGCGGCATCAGCTTCTCCGGCATCCTTGGGGATCGTCAGGAAGAAATTCTCGACCTGCTGGTGCGCCAGCAGAAAGCCGTGCTGATCGACCCTGTCGAACGCCAGACCGAAATGCAGGACTGAGGATGACCCTTATGCACCCACACATGATCAAACTGCTGAGCCTCTCGGGTCTGACCCTCGGCCTGCTCGCCGCCAGCCAGGGCGTGCGCGCCGACGAAGTGAAAGCACCGACTTTCACCGCCGAACCGTGCTGCAGCCTGTGCCCGGCGGCGCATGACGCGAAGAACTACACCACGCGCTACCAGCAAAACTTCACCACCCTGGTTCAAGCCCAGGGCGACTGGCTGTTTCGTACCCAGGAAGACCTGCGCACCGAATTCGATACCAGCCCTGCCGGCTACAAGCGCATGCAACAGCTGCATGATGCATTCAAGGCCAAGGGCGTGGAGCTGGTGGTGGTTTACCAGCCAACCCGTGGCCTGGTGAACCGCAACAAGCTCAACCCTGAAGAGAAAGCCAGGTTCGATTTCGACAAGGCGCTGGGCAATTACAAAACCATGCTCGGGCGCTTCGCCAAGATGGGTTATGTGGTGCCGGACCTGTCGCCGTTGACCAACGAACAGCTTCCCGACGAGTTGCCGGCCCATGATTTCTACTTCCGTGGCGACCAGCACTGGACCCCGTACGGCGCCCAGCGCACGGCAAAAATCGTCGGCGCCAAAGTGCGTGCAATGCCCGAGTTTGCCGATATTCCCAAGCGTGAATTCGAAACCAAGCGCTCCGGGCGCATGGGCAAGACCGGTACCCTGCACAACATGGCCGGGCAACTGTGTGGCACCAGCTACGCGATCCAGTACATGGACCAATTCACCACCGAGCCCAAGGGCGAAGCGGGCGACGGCGACCTGTTCGGTGATACCGGCAACCCGCAAATTACCCTGGTCGGCACCAGCCACAGCGGCAAGAACTACAACTTTGCCGGCTTCCTCGAACAGGAAATCGGTGCAGACATTCTCAACGTCGCTTTCCCCGGCGGTGGCCTTGAAGGCTCGATGATCCAGTACCTGGGCAGCGATGAATTCCAGAAAAGCCCGCCGAAGATTCTGATCTGGGAGTTCTCGCCGCTGTACCGCCTGGACCAGGAGACCATCTACCGCCAGATGATGTCGCTGCTCGACAACGGCTGTGAAGGCAAGACCGCGCAGATGAGTGCAAGCACCACGCTCAAGCCCGGCAAGAACGAACTGCTGGTTAACAGTTCGAACAAAGACCTGCGTAACGCCAGTCACCAGGTTGATATCCGCTTCGCCGACCCGTCGGTGAAAACCTTGCAAGCCACCCTCTGGTACATGAACGGGCGCCACGAGGACCTCAAAATCGAGAAACCCGAAACATCCGATACAGACGGGCGTTTCGCCTTCGAACTGCGCACCGATGAAGACTGGGCCTCGCAGAACTTGCTGGCCGTAGAAGTGCAAGGCCCGGAAGCGGGCCAGGCCGCGCAGAAGGTTGAAGCGAAAATTTGCACACGCAACGTATTCCCAAGCGGCGGTCAAAAGACCGCATCACTCGGGCAATGAGGTTACCTATGCAGAAGTTATTGATCCCCACGTTACTCGGCATGGCCATTTTTGCAGGCTCCGTAAATGCCGCCGCACCGCTGCGCCCGCCACAGGGCTACTTCGCGCCGATTGAGGCGTTCAAGACCGGCGACTTCAAGGAAAACTGCGACACCATGCCGACGCCGTATACCGGCCCGTTGCAGTTTCGCAGCAAATACGAAGGCTCGGACAAGGCGCGTTCAACCCTGAACACGCAGTCGGAAAAAGCCTTTCGCGACAGTACCGCCGACATCACCAAGCTGGAAAAAGACACCAGCAAGCGCGTGATGCAGTTCATGCGTGACGGTCGTCCGGAGCAGCTCGAATGCACGCTGAACTGGCTGGTGTCGTGGGCCAAGGCCGATGCGTTGATGTCCAAGGACTTCAACCACACCGGCAAGTCCATGCGCAAATGGGCACTGGGCAGCATGGCTTCGGCCTATGTGCGCCTGAAGTTCTCCGACTCGCACCCGCTGGCCAACCACCAGCAGGAATCGCAACTGATCGAAGCCTGGTTCAACAAACTCGCCGATCAAGTGGTGAGCGATTGGGACAACCTGCCGCTGGAAAAAACCAACAACCACTCCTATTGGGCCGCCTGGTCGGTGATGGCGACGTCCATCGCCACCAACCGTCGCGACCTGTTTGACTGGGCAGTGAAGGAATACAAGGTCGGCGCCAATCAGGTGGATGACCAAGGCTTCCTGCCGAACGAATTGAAGCGTCAGCAACGCGCCTTGTCGTACCACAACTACGCCTTGCCGCCGCTGTCGATGATCGCCAGTTTTGCCCTGGTTAACGGTGTTGATCTGCGCCAGGAAAACAACGGCGCGCTCAAACGCCTGGGCGACAAAGTGCTGGCCGGGGTTAAAGACCCGCAGATTTTCGAGAAGAAGAACGGCAAAGAGCAAGACATGAAGGACCTCAAGGAAGACATGAAATTTGCCTGGCTTGAGCCCTTCTGCACCCTCTACACCTGCGCGCCGGATGTGCTCGAGCGCAAGCATGGGATGCAGCCGTTCAAAACCTTCCGCCTTGGCGGCGACCTGACCAAGGTCTACGACCCGGCGCATGAAAAAGGCAACAAAGGTTCCTGACCGTACTCGGTAAAAAATGTGGGAGGGGGCTTGCTCCCGATAGCGGTGAATCAGTCACCGAATGCAGCAACTGACACACCGCTATCGGGAGCAAGCCCCCTCCCACATTTGAAGCCGGTTCCGGCAGTTGGAATGTTGTACCGCCCTCCCCCGAATTTCGTGGGGGGGTTTGGGGGGGCTGCGGCCCTTGACTGTCTGTTAAACATGGAGAGATCGGGATGGTTTTCTCGTCCAATGTGTTCCTGTTTCTGTTCTTGCCGATCTTTCTCGGCTTGTACTACTTGAGCGGGCAACGCTATCGCAACCTGCTGCTGCTGATTGCCAGCTATGTGTTCTACGCCTGGTGGCGAGTGGACTTCCTGGCACTGTTCGCCGCCGTCACGCTGTGGAATTACTGGATCGGCCTCAAGGTCGGTGCGGCAGGCGTGCGCACCAAGCCGGCTCAACGCTGGCTGCTATTGGGCGTGGCCATCGACCTGTGCATCCTCGGCTACTTCAAGTACGCCAACTTTGGCGTCGACAGCATCAACGTCATGATGAAGTCGGCAGGGCTTGAGCCGTTCATCCTCACCCATGTGCTGTTGCCGATCGGTATCTCGTTCTACATCTTCGAGTCCATCAGCTACATCATCGACGTGTACCGTGGCGACACGCCCGCAACCCGCAACCTGATCGACTTTGCGGCGTTCGTGGCGATCTTCCCGCACCTGATTGCCGGCCCGGTGTTGCGCTTTCGCGACCTGGCCGACCAGTTCAACAACCGCACGCACACCCTCGATAAATTCTCCGAGGGCTGCACGCGGTTCATGCAGGGTTTCATCAAGAAGGTGTTCATTGCCGACACCCTCGCGGTGGTAGCCGACCATTGCTTCGCCCTGCAAACCCCGACCACGGGCGACGCCTGGCTTGGTGCGCTGGCCTACACCGCGCAGCTGTACTTCGACTTCTCCGGCTACAGCGACATGGCCATCGGCCTGGGCTTGATGATGGGTTTCCGCTTCATGGAAAACTTCAAGCAGCCGTACATCAGCCAGTCGATCACCGAGTTCTGGCGCCGCTGGCACATCAGCCTGTCGACCTGGCTGCGCGACTACCTTTACATCACCCTGGGCGGCAACCGTAAAGGCACGCTGACCACTTATCGCAACCTGTTCCTGACCATGCTGCTCGGTGGTCTGTGGCACGGCGCGAACATCACCTACATCGTGTGGGGCGCCTGGCACGGCATGTGGCTGGCGATTGAAAAAGCCATCGGCCTCAATACCGCGCCGCGCAGCTTCAACGTAGTGCGCTGGGCGTTCACCTTCCTGCTGGTGGTGATGGGCTGGGTGATCTTCCGTTCGGAAAACCTGCACGTTGCCGGCCGTATGTACGGTGCGATGTTCAGCTTTGGCGAGTGGTCGCTGTCGGAACTCAACCGCGCCAACCTCACCGGCCTGCAAGTGGCAACCCTGGTGGTGGCGTACGCAACCCTGGCGTTCTTCGGCCTGCGCGACTTCTACACCAACCGCCCTGCCGAGAAAACCAAACCAGCCGACCCTAGCCTGATCAAGGCCGTGCCGGGCGACAACCCGGGCAGCATCCATCAGCCAGGGCTCACCGTGGGCCAGGACGCCACCGTGCAACCGGCCTACTGGACGGCGGACCTGCCGCGCTACGCCATGCGCGCTGCCGTGCTGCTGCTGTTCGTGGCGTCGATTTTCAAACTGTCGGCGCAGAGTTTCTCGCCGTTCCTTTACTTCCAATTTTGAGGGAGCCGACCATGACCCGTTCATTACGCGTCCTCTATGTGAGCCTGTTCATGCTGGTGCTGCTGGCCCTGGGCGCCTGGTCGATACGCAGTTTCTTCGGCTTCAGCACCAACGCCGATGCGACCGTGCTTAACGGCCGCTGGACCAAAGCCGTCGAGACCCATTACGACGACGAGTTCCCGATCAAGCGTATCGGCACCAACCTCTGGGCGGCGCTGGACTACAAGCTGTTCAACGAAGGCCGCCCTGGCGTGGTGCTGGGCCGCGATCACTGGCTGTACAGCGACGAGGAGTTCAACCCTGCGGTCAATGAAGACCAGAACCTGCAAGGCAACTACGCGCTGGTTGAAGGCGTGCGCCAGAAGCTCAAGGCTCAAGGTATTCAGCTGGTGATGGCGATTGTTCCGGCCAAGGTTCGCCTGTACCCGGAACACCTGGGCGAGGTGAAACCGGCGAGCATCCACGCCAACCTGTACCAGGACTTCCACGCCCGTGTGGCGGCCGACAAGATCATCGCCCCGGACCTGCTTGGCCCGCTGCAACAGGCCAAGCTCGGCGGCAAGCAAGTGTTCTTGCGCACCGACACCCACTGGACGCCGGACGGTGCTGAAGTCGCCGCCAAGCAGTTGGCCAAAGTGATCGCCGCCAAGACGCCACTGAGCGGCGAGCCGCAACGCTTCGTCACCGAAGCAGAAAAGACCGAGCCGCACAAAGGCGACCTGCGCCTGTTCCTGCCGCTGGACCCGCTGTTTGAAAACCTGATGCCGCCCAAAGAGCCGCTGCAGAAACGCGTCACGCACCTGGCTGAAAACAAAGGCGACGATGCCCTGTTTGCCGACAGCGAAACCCCGGTTGCACTGGTGGGTACCAGCTACAGCGCCAACCCCAACTGGAACTTCGTCGGTGCGCTCAAGCAAGCCTTGCACAGCGACGTCATCAACTACTCCGAAGACGGCCACGGCCCGATTCTGCCGATGCTCAGCTACCTGAAAAGCGATGACTTCAAGAACAGCCCGCCACAAGTGCTGATCTGGGAGTTCCCGGAACGTTATCTGCCCGTCAACAACGAGATCGGTGATGCCGACCCGCAGTGGGTTGCGCAGCTTAAACAAGCCGGTTCGCGCCAACAAAACATGGCTTTGAACACCCCAGTTAAAAATCAAAAATCCGAGACGCCCGACCGGGCGCAAAACTGAAAGAGAGGTAACTCATATGACTTTCACTACAACTCCGCGTCGTCTCGCCAAAACCTTGGCCCTCGCCGCTGGCATGAGCATCGTATCGATGTCCGCCTTTGCAGGTGATGCCGCCTTGTACGGCCCCGTTGCACCTAAAGGTTCAAGCTTCGTGCGCGTTTACAACGCCTCGAACCAGGAAGTCAGCGCCACTGTTGGCAGCACCAACCTGAGCGAAGTGGCCCCGTTGGCCAGCAGCGATTTCAGCTTTATGCCGGGCGGTGACTACAGCGCCAAAGTCGGCAGCCAGACCGTGCCGGTCAAACTCGCCGCCGACCACTACTACACCCTGGTGAACAGCGGCGCCGGTCAGCCACAGCTGATCGAAGAACCGCCGTTCAAGAACAAGCAGAAGTCCCTGGTGCGCGTGCAGAACCTCAGCGACAAGGCCCTGACCTTGAAAACCGCTGACGGCAAGACCGACGTGGTCAAGTCGGTGGCCGCCAAAGGCCGTGGCGAGCGCGAAATCAACCCGGTGAAGGTAAGCCTGGCGTTGTATGACGGCGACAAGAAAGTCGGCGACGTGAAGCCGGTAGCCCTAGAGCGCGGTGAAGCGGCGGTGCTCTACGTGACCGGTTCCGGCGCGAGCATTTCGCCAGTCTGGGTCAAGCGCCCAGTGTCGACCCGCTGATTAATTTCTCGAACTGACCCCAATCCCTGTGGGAGCCGGGCTTGCCCGCGATAGCGATGGTGAATCCAACATCGCCATCGCAGGCAAGCCAGCTCCCACAGGGACCGAGCAGGTCAATTCGAACCGAGACAAAAACAAGAGTGAAACGACAAACCTTCGTAGCTCTGACCCAAATTGATTCAAGGAGAAACACATGATCCCAGTAATCCTTTCCGGTGGTAGCGGCTCACGTCTTTGGCCGCTTTCCCGCAAACAGTTCCCAAAACAATTCCTGGCTCTGACCGGTGAGCACACGCTGTTCCAGCAAACCCTGGAACGCCTGGTGTTCGACGGGATGGACGCCCCCATCGTGGTCTGCAACAAGGACCACCGCTTCATCGTCAACGAGCAATTGAGCACCCGCAAGCTGGAATGCCAGCGCATCCTGATGGAACCTTTTGGCCGCAACACCGCACCCGCCTTGGCGCTGACCGCAATGATGCTGGTCAACGAAGGCCGCGACGAGCTGATGCTGGTGCTGCCTGCCGACCACGTGATCGACGACCAAAAAGCCCTGCAACGCGCCCTGGCCCTGGCCACCGTGGCCGCCGAGCGTGGCGAGATGGTGTTGTTCGGCGTACCGGCAACCCGCCCGGAAACCGGCTATGGCTACATCAAGTCCACCAACGATGCGCTGCTGCCCGAAGGCGTTAGCCGGGTTGAACAGTTCGTGGAAAAGCCCGATGAAAAACGCGCCGTCGAGTTCGTCAAAAGCGGCGGTTATTTCTGGAACAGCGGCATGTTCCTGTTCCGCGCCAGCCGCTTCCTCGAAGAGCTGAAAAAGCACGACCCGGACATCTACGACACCTGCGTGCTGACCCTGGAGCGCAGCGAACAGGATGCCGACACCGTGACCTTCGACGAAGCCACCTTCGCCTGCTGCCCGGACAACTCCATCGACTACGCCGTGATGGAAAAAACCCAGCGCGCCTGCGTGGTGCCACTGAGTGCGGGCTGGAGCGACGTGGGTTGCTGGGCATCGCTGTGGGCGGTCAACGAGAAAGACGCCAACGGCAACGTCACCAAGGGCGACGTGGTGATTCAGGACAGCAAGAACTGCATGATCCACGGCAACGGCAAGCTGGTGTCGGTGATCGGCCTGGAAAACATCGTGGTGGTGGAAACCAAAGACGCGATGATGATTGCCCACAAGGACAAGGTCCAGGGCGTCAAACAGATGGTCAACACCCTCAACGAACAAGGCCGCAGCGAGACCCAGAACCACTGCGAAGTCTATCGTCCGTGGGGCTCGTACGACTCGGTGGACATGGGCGGGCGCTTCCAGGTCAAGCACATCTCGGTCAAACCGGGCGCGTGCCTGTCGCTGCAAATGCACCACCACCGCGCCGAACACTGGATTGTGGTCAGCGGCACGGCTGAAGTCACCTGTGATGACAACGTGTTCCTGCTCTGCGAGAACCAGTCCACCTACATCCCGATCGCCTCGGTGCACCGCCTGCGCAACCCGGGCAAGATCCCCCTGGAAATTATCGAAGTGCAATCGGGCAGCTATTTGGGCGAAGACGATATCGAGCGGTTTGAAGATATCTACGGGCGCTCGACGCCGGTTGAGCGTGGCGTGTCGGTGAAAACTATCGCGCAGTAATACGGTCGTACAAGAAGCCCTCATCCAGCCCGCTGCGTCCCCTATCCGCAGTGGGCTGGGTGGGGGCGTTTTCTTGGGTTTTGCGGTGGCTGTGAGGGCCTCTTCGCGAGCAAGCCCGCTCCCACATTCAACCGCGTACATCCTTTGGAATGCGGTCGAATGTGGGAGCGGGCTTGCTCGCGAAGGCGTCCGGAAGCACACCAACAAACATTGACCCCTGCCCCCATCCTGCCTATCCTCGCGCCTGTCACGACTCATTCGTGATGAGGTTTGACGGCCTCGCTGTTCTCAAGACGCATAGTCCCTTCTCTTTGCTCGAGCACCCGTGTGCCCGCAGCACAGTGTTATGGCGACTGTGCGTGGGGCACCTTCGGGTGCGCCGGGTTCTTGAGACCGGTCCGTCAACCTGCGCACAGTTGCCACCCAATCGTTTGACGGCGATTCAAGGCAGCTTCTTTTCTCTCAAGGAGCAAGACCATGTCCAAACAAACCACCCGCCCCACCACGTTCGGCCGCTGCGACCGCAGTGAAGAAAATCTGTTTGCCGTACAACCCGGCATCCCTATCGAACATGCGCTGGAACATGCCAGTTATGTGTTGGGCACAGCCCGCGTGCTTACCCTGGCGGCTCAAGAGCTGTGCACTGAACACCAGAGCTACCTGAACTGGGCCAGCCTGCAACTGGCGGAAACCGGTTTGGCCTTGGTTGAGGCCTCCATTGATGGCTTGCAGGCAGACTCTAATTCTCAGTAAAAAAGTCATCATTGACCCTGATCCCTAACCTGCTTACCTTCGCCCTCCACAGTGGCAGCTATGTGGAGGGCACTATCAAGTGCGCCGGTTTCCTATGACCGGTCCGTCAACCTGCACACAGCTGCCGCCCACTTCTTTCACTGCTTGGTATGCAGATAGTCAACCTGCCTCCTCCACAGTAGGATGGCCTATCCATTCCTGAGGCAGCCCCCATGTTCTTCGGCGTTCTCCTGATCATCACCTGGCTGATCCTCCTTCTGCGCTACCCCGCCAAAGCCTTGCCGGTGTCCCTCGCCGCCGCCGTCGGCCTGGGTTTCGTCGCTGTCTGGGTAGTCTGGCTGGACAACCGCGAAGCCTCGCAACTGGCGCGCCTGGAATTGCGCATCAGCTACGCACCCGAGGAGTGCCCTGCCGACCGCCCGCTGAAACTGATCCTGAGCAACGGCAACGACGTGCCCCTCACCGAACTGCGCTGGCGCCTCGCCGCTTACGCACCGGGCGACACCGTCAACCTGGCCGACAACGTCTACGCCGCCCCGCGCTATCGCGGCCCCGGCGAGCTGCAGGCCGGCGGCACCTGGGATGACTGCCTGCCTACCCCGCCTTTGCGCTCTGGCTACCGCCCGCAAACCTTGGAATTTCGCGCCGAGCACCTGCAAGGCAGCTTCTCGGACTGACAAAGGATTGATCCATGCCCAACGTACTCATCACCGGTTGCTCCAGCGGCATCGGCCGCGCCCTGGCTGACGCGTTTAAAGCAGCAGGCTTCGACGTTTGGGCCAGCGCCCGCCGCCCGCAAGACGTCGCCGACTTGTCCGCCGCCGGCTTCAACGCCGTGCAACTCGACGTCAACGACAGCGCCGCCTTGCTGCAACTCACCGAGCAATGGGACGAACTGGATGTGTTGATCAACAACGCCGGTTACGGCGGCATGGGCCCGCTGCTCGACGGCGGCACCGAAGCCATGCAGCGCCAGTTCGAGACCAATGTGTTTTCCATCGTCGGCGTGACCAAGGCGCTGTTTCCCGCACTGCGCCTTGGCAAGGGATTGGTGGTGAACATCGGCAGCGTTTCCGGGGTGTTGGTCACACCGTTTGCCGGCGCGTACTGCGCGTCCAAAGCCGCCGTGCATGCGTTGAGCGATGCATTGCGTATGGAGCTGGCGCCATTTGGCATCCGGGTGATGGAAGTACAGCCTGGCGCCATCGACACAAGCTTCGCCAAAAACGCCGGAGCCCAGGCTGAGCTGCTGATCAACGAGAAGTCGCCCTGGTGGCCGCTGCGTGACGGCATTCGTGCGCGCAGCCAGGCTTCACAAAACAACCCGACCTCCGCCGACCAATTTGCGGCTCAGGTGCTTAAGGCGGTTCAACAATCAAATCCACCTCGCCTGTTACGCGCAGGCAATGGCTCTCGGGCATTGCCGTTGATGGCGGCGTTGTTGCCCAAGGCGTTGCTGGAGAAGGTTTTAAAGAAACGATTCGAATTGGATGGAGTGCTTTAGATGATCGACTACAGCGATTTTTTTGACGAAGTGACCCAAACCCACGTCGAGATCGAACAATGGTTTGCCGGGGTTGCACCTGAAGGCACGTTGCAGAATCTGCTCGCGCGGTTCTCGCCGGAGTTCAGCATGGTGGCGCCCGCCACGGGAACGCGGGTTAATGCGGCCGGGGTGAAGGCCTTGTTCACGCGCCTGGGCGGCATGCGGCCGGGGTTGAAAATTACCTTGAGTGAGATGACCGGGATTGATCGGCATGCGCGCGGGGCGACGGTGACTTACCGGGAACATCAGGTGGATGACAGCGGCACGCAGACGGATAGACGCGCCACGGTGGTGTTCAAAAAGCAGGCGAGCGGCGCGTTGCTGTGGCGCCATCTGCACGAAACCTTTATCAAGGCCTGACGCGGTCAAAAAATGTGGGAGCTGGCTTGCCTGCGATGGCGGTGGGTCAGCTGCACAAACTTCAACTGACAGTCCGCTATCGCAGGCAAGCCAGCTCCCACACGAGCCTGCTTCTACAGTTAGAGTTGTGTGGGGTTTACGATGACGGTGCAGGTGATCCCGGCGGCCAGCAGCACGCCCTCCGGGACTTCATCGATGTGAATGCGCACCGGCACGCGCTGGGCCAGGCGCACCCAGTTGAACGTGGGGTTTACATCGGCGATCAGCTCGCGGCTCTCGGGGTTGTCGCGGTCGTAGATGCCGCGCGAGATGCTTTCTACGTGGCCCTTGAGCGTCTCGCCGCTCATCAGTTGCATATCGGCCTTATCGCCGACCTTCACGTGGGGCAGCTTGGTTTCTTCGAAGAAACCGTACACCCAAAACGAGTTCATATCGACCACCGCCATCTTGGCCTCGCCGATGCGCGCATAGTCGCCGCGATGCACATTCAGGTTGGTGACATACCCATCGACCGCCGCCACCACCTGCGTGCGTTTCAAATTCAGCTCGGCCGCTTCCAGCTGCGCCAGCGCGTGCTGGTAGTCGGCCAGGGCGGAGTCGGCGATGTTGCTGGCGTCGTCGCGGTTTTCCCTGGAGATGACCAGCGCATCGAGGTCGGCACGGCGGCGGGCGTTGACCTTGCGCATCTCCCAAGTGGCTTTGCGTGAAGCCACCAGGGACTGGGCTTGTTTGACCGCGATACGGTAGTGCTCCGGGTCGATTTGCATCAGCAGGTCGCCCTTTTTCACCAATTGGTTGTCACGCACGGGCACGTCGACCACTTCGCCGGTGACGTCGGCGGCGACATTGATGATGTCGGCGCGCACGCGGCCGTCGCGGGTCCACGGCGTTTCCATGTAATTCACCCACAATGTGCGGCCAATCCAGATCGCCAAAGCCAGTACCAGCAGGGTCGCGAGCAGGCTGAAAAACTTTTTCATCGGGGCATTCTCAACGGTAGACGGTCAGCGCCAAGGCGCCGAACAAGCAAACGAACAGGCTCAGGCGCAGCAACGCCGGGTGCCAGAAAAAACGGTACAGGTCGAACCCGGACAGGAAGCGGTCAAGGGCCCAGGCCAGGGCGGCCGCGATGAAAAACATCAGGGTCATGGTCGGCATGTAGAGGCCGTGGAAGGCGATTTCACGGGGCATTCGCAGATCCTTTCAAAGCCGCCAACGGCGATTGCGGGTCCAGCAGCGAGGTGCGGATAAAGTGCAGGTAGCTTTTCACCCGGCGAAGGGCCGAGGTGTCGAAGTGCGGGGCGAAGGGTTCGTCGGTAGCCTGCACGCGGCTGATCGCGTGGTCGACCGCAATCAGGCCGCGCTCCAGATTGCTTGCGCTGGGTTGCAGGAATAGCCGCACCAGCGAGCGGCCCATCACGCGGATCGCCTGGCGCCATGGCTGGGATTCGGCATACGCCGGGTGCACCGGCAGAATCGCTTGTTCCTTGCGCAATTCGATGATCGCGTGGCCGACTTCCAGCACCACAAACATCCAGCGCAGCAGGTCGCGCTGCACCTGCGGCTGGCCGACGGCGAGGCCATAGGCCTGATGCAGCAGGTCACGGGTGCGGCTTTCAAAACTCGACGCCAGGCCCTTGAGTTTGCCGCTGATGGCGTACACCACTTGCTCGCGCAGATCCTGCTCCAGACGCCGCCACAGCCAGCGACTGTTGGGCGGCAAGATGATCGCCCCCGCCGCCGCGCACACCAGCATGCCGATGACCATGGCGATGTAGTCGTTGATGAAGGTGTAGGGGTTGTAGACCGTGAGGTTGTCCGGCACCGAGCCGGTGCTGAAGAAGATCAACAGGCCCACGCCGACGCCTGCGTATTGCGGGCGTGAGGCGAGGAAAGAGCCGAAGATGATCACGGGCGCGAGCATCACACACAGCAGTGGGAAGCCGTCGATGAAAGGGAACACAAAGAACATTTCGACAAAGCCCACCAGCGCACCGATCAAGGTGCCGCAGGCCATCTGGAACGCCATGCGTTTCGGGTTCGGCGTGGCGGCGGACAGGCCCACGGTGGCGGCGGCGATCAGGGTCATGGTTGCGCCGCTGGGCCAGGCGGTAGCAACCCAGTAACTGCCGAGCACGATCAGGATGAACGACGCGCGAATGCCGGAAGCGGCGCAGGCCAGCCAGTTGGTTTTGGGGATGAAGGTTTCGTCCCACTGTTCGCGGGCATGGCGGTGGTCGGCCAGCGAGGCGTGGGTTTGTGCGTAGTTGTGCAGGTCGTCGACGAAGCGGTAGAGCAGTTCGTAGGCGGTGTGAAAATCCAGCTGCTCGGCTTCGCTCGGTTCACCCTCCTGGAAGCTCGCGCGCAGGCTGCGCACCTTGGCGGGCAGGCCGTCCTTGTAGGCGCTCAACTGCGCCACCAAGCGTGCGGCGTCTGGGCTGGTGAGGGCGCGCCCGGAGAAACCGTCGAGCACTTCGGCAAGGTCTTGCAGGCCGGGTTTGATCGCCGCGACCACATGGTCGGCCTGATCGGCGCGCAGGCGTTCAAGCAGCTGGTGCAAGGCGTTGAAGCGCGTGGTGATGCTCATGAATTCGCTATTGAGGCGGCTGAGCCGACCATTGCGCCGACGCATGTGCGGGTCTTCGAACACGGTGACGCTGCGCAGCCCTTCCAGGCCCACGGCTTCGGCGATAAAGCGCACGTTGCTGGCCTCGAACGCTTCACGCCCGCTGCGACCGCGCAGGCCGTCGGTGACGAACAGCGCGAACACGCCGAAGCGCTGATACAAAGCGTTGCGCATGGCAGCGCTGGAGGTTTGCGGCAGGATCGCCGCGCTGACCAGCGTGGAGCAGAGAATCCCCAGGGAAATTTCCAGCAAGCGCCACACCGCCGCCATAAATGCGCCGTCCGGATGCGCCAGCGCCGGCAAACCGACCATCGCCGCCGTGTAGCCCGCCAGCACAAACCCATAGGCGCGAAAGTTGCGGTTACGCGTGGCGCCAGCGGTACAAATGCCTACCCAGATCGCCAGCGCGCCGAGGAACAATTCAGTGTTCTGCGCAAACAAGGCGATCAGAAAGACCATCACCGCCGAGCCGGCCAGGGTGCCAAGGAAGCGGTAAAAACTTTTGGCGAATACCTGGCCGCTCTGGGGCTGCATCACGATAAACACGGTGATCATCGCCGTACGCGGTTGCGGCAGTTCCAGGCGCATGGCCAGCCACAGCGTGAGGAACGCGGCGATCAGCACCTTGAAGATGTACATCCAGGTCACGCCGTCGCTGCGTGCCCAGTCGAAAAAACCACGGCGCCACTCAAGGGAATGCAGCAGGCGCAGCGGTGCAGGCAAGGGGGTCATTAAATCCTACTCAGTGATCAAACACGGCCAGCGCCGCCGGGGTTTTGCCTGGGAGCGTCTTGGCGTCTTGCGGGGCGTCGTTACCGGCGCTGAGGCCGCCGCCCAACGCGGTGACCAGTTCGGCGTGGGCACTTAGGCGCGCGGCCTGCACCTGTTGCTCGATCTGTTGCTGGCGGAACAGCAAGGTCTGGGCGTTGAGCACATTGAGGTAATCGGTGAGGCCGCGCTGATAGGCGATGGTCGCGATGTCGTAGGTTTTCTGCGCCGAAGCCACCGACTGCGCGGCGAAGGCCGACTGCTTGCCCAGGGATTCGCGGCGGATCAATTGGTCGCTGATGCCTTTGAGCGCGTTAACCAGCGTCTGGTTATAGCGGGCGACGGCGATGTCATACCCGGCACTGGCCTCGCCCAGCTGCGCACGCAAACGGCCGCCGTCGAAGATCGGCAATGTGATCGCCGGGCCGACGGTGTAGTTGAGTTTTTCGCCACTTAGAAAGCCCAGCATGGCGCCGCCGGTGGCCATGTAGCCGAGGCTGCCAACCAAATCCACATTGGGATAAAAAGCTGCGTGGGCCACATCAATACCGCGCGCCTGTGCCGCGACTTGCCAGCGGCTGGCGACTACGTCCGGGCGCTGACCGAGCAATTGCGCGGGCAGGCTCGACGGCAGCTTCAGCGGCGCGGCAAGGGACAGGCTCGGGCGCTGCAACTGCGCGCCCTCCCCCGGACCTTTGCCGGCCAACGCGGCGAGCTGGTTACGGCTCAGGGCGATTTCCTCGTCGACAGCGTCCAGTTGGCGGTGGGTTTCCGGCAGCGGGGTTTCGGCCTGGCTGACGTCAAAGTGCGTGCCGATTCCGGCGCTCAGGCGTTTGTTGGCCAAGTCCAGAATCTGCTGTTGCTGGGCCAGGGTGGCGGCGACGATGTCGCGGTTGGCGTAGTGCAACGACAACTGGATATAGGCGCGCACCACGTTGTTCTGTAGCTCAAGCTGGGCTTGGCGGGCTTCGGCAGCGCTCATGTGGGCGAGGTCAACGGCGCGCTCGGTGGTGTTACTTTCGCGGCCCCACAGGTCGAGGGCGTAGCTCAGGCCCAGGGACGCATTGTTATCCCAGGTGGTGGAACCGCTCAACTCGCCCGGGCCGTAGAACTGATCGTTGGGCCAGTTGTGGCGCTTGAGCGTGGTGTCGCTGTTGACCTGCAACGACTCGGCCGACTCGGCAACCCCGGCCAGCGCCCGCGCCTGACGCACTCGCGCAGCGGCCATGGCCAGGCTCGGGCTGTTGCGTGTGGCAAGGTCGACCCAGCGGTTGAGTTGGGGGTCGCCGTAGGCTTGCCACCATCGGGCGGTAGGCCAGTGTGCATCACGGGCGGCGCTCTGGATGGCTTCGTCGGTGGCCAGGGCGTTGACGTTGAGGGCCTGACCCTGGGGGGCAATTCCTACGGTTCCGATGCAGCCGCTGATGGTTAACGATAAGGCCCAAACACTGAGAGTCTTCAGCTCTCTGCTGATGCGACGCGGCACGGCAAGCGAATTCCTGAGAGGGTGTTGCGCGAGAGGTGGCGCAATTCTAGGGGCCGCAATGGAGGACGATAAGCTGGCATTCCTGTGAATCTTTGTTACCGTTCAAGCGATAATCCGTTGGTAGGGATCACTGGACGGCGCAACTATCTGTCACAATTTGTCATCTCCCCTGAGAACACTCCATGGACACTTTGCAAAACATGCGCGCTTTCAGTTGCGTGGCCGAGGCCGGCAGCTTCACCGCCGCCGCCGTGCAACTGGACACCACCACTGCCAACGTCTCGCGCGCGGTCTCCAACCTGGAGGCCCACCTGCAAACCCGCTTGCTCAACCGCACCACTCGACGCATCGCGCTGACCGAAGCCGGCAAACGTTATTTGCTGCGCTGCGAGCAAATCCTCGCCTACGTCGAAGAAGCCGAAGCCGAGGCCAGCGATGCGCATGCGCGCCCCGCCGGCCAGTTGAAAGTGCACACCATGACCGGCATCGGCCAGCATTTCGTGATTGACGCGATTGCCCGCTACCGCCGCACCCACCCCGACGTGACCTTCGACCTGACCCTGGCCAACCGCGTGCCGGACCTGCTCGACGAGGGCTACGACGTGTCCATCGTGCTGGCCAGCGAGCTGCCGGATTCGGGGTTTGTGTCACAACGTCTGGGCATCACCTACAGCATCGCCTGCGCCTCGCCGGATTACGTCAAGGCCAAGGGCTGCGCGCAACGCCCTCAGGATTTGCTTAACCACGCGTGCCTGCGCTTGGTGAGCCCGGTGATCCAGCTGGATAAATGGACCTTCAACGGCCCCGAAGGCCAGGAAAGCGTGGCGATCAATACCTCGCCATTTCTGGTCAACTCGGCCGACGCGATGAAAACCGCGATCACCAGTGGCATGGGCGTCGGCCTGCTGCCGGTGTATGCGGCCATTGAAGGCCTGCGCAACGGCACGCTGGTGCGGGTGATGCCGACCTACCGCTCGCAAGAGCTGAACCTGTACGCCATCTACCCGTCGCGCCAGTATTTGGACGCGAAGATCAAGACGTGGGTGGAATACCTGCGCGGCTCACTGCCGGAGATACTGGCGGCGCATCAGGCAGAGTTGGCGGCGTATGAGTTGAGTGGCGGTTTGGGCGGCGTTCGGCTGGCGAACTGATTTTTATCCGGCAACCGAGTTTAACTGTGGGAGCTGGCTTGCCTGCGATAGCATCAACCCGGTCTGACTGATACACCGAGTTGCCTGCATCGCAGGCAAGCCAGCTCCCACAGTTACCCTCTGCCCACTTTTGATCTGCAGTGTCCTGACAACCCTGACCAGGAATGTTAGGTTGCTTGGCATTCTTTCGTAGTCGATGAGCCCGCCTGCCATGAAAAAGACTGTCCTCGCCTTCAGCCGTGTCACCCCACAAATGATCGAACGCCTGCAACAGGATTTCGAGGTGATATCGCCCGACCCCAAGCGCGGGGACATCAATGCTCAATTCATTGAAGCCCTGCCCCACGCCCACGGTTTGATCGGTGTGGGCCGCAAGCTGGGCCGCGCGCAGCTGGAAGGCGCGAGCAAACTGGAAGTGGTGTCCAGCGTGTCGGTGGGCTACGACAACTACGACGTGGCGTACTTCAACGAGCGCGGGATCATGCTCACCAACACCCCGGATGTACTCACCGAAAGCACCGCCGACCTGGCGTTTGCTCTGCTGATGAGCAGCGCACGGCGTGTGGCCGAGCTGGACGCCTGGACCAAGGCCGGCCAATGGAAAGCCAGCGTTGGCGCGCCGTTGTTTGGCTGTGATGTACACGGCAAGACCCTGGGCATCGTCGGCATGGGCAATATCGGCGCGGCCGTGGCCCGCCGTGGCCGCCTGGGTTTCAACATGCCGATTCTGTACAGCGGCAACAGCCGCAAGACCGCACTGGAACAGGAGCTGGGCGCGCAGTTCCGCAGCCTGGACCAGTTGCTGGCGGAGGCGGATTTCGTCTGCCTGGTGGTGCCGTTGAGTGACAAGACCCGTCATCTGATCAGCGCCCGTGAGTTGGGGCTGATGAAGCCCGGCGCGATCCTGATCAATATTTCCCGTGGCCCGGTGGTGGATGAACCGGCGCTGATCGAAGCCCTGCAAACCGGGCGTATTCGCGGTGCGGGGCTGGATGTGTATGAGCAGGAGCCGCTGGCGCAGTCGCCGTTGTTTCAGTTGAGCAATGCCGTGACCCTGCCGCACATCGGCTCGGCGACGAATGAAACCCGCGAAGCCATGGCCAACCGCGCCCTGGACAACCTGCGCAGCGCCTTGCTGGGCCAGCGCCCGCAGGACCTGGTGAACCCGCAAGTCTGGAAGGGCTGACACGTCACTCATGTAGGCCGGGCTTTTTGTGGGGGTTCGCGCGCCACAACAGTTCGCCCTACAGTTTCCATGACCGGGGTCGATAACCCTCTATAGATCGTCATCCCTGATCCACAGAAGGTTTTTATGTCCACCACCAAAGCCCGCGCAGATTCACTTTCGCTTCTGCTCTTTACCTTGCGCAGCGGCAAGCTGATGGCGATCAACCTGTTGAAAGTCAGTGAAATCATCCCCTGCCCGCCGCTGACCAAGCTGCCGGAGTCGCACCCCCACGTCAAAGGCATCGCCACCCTGCGCGGTGCTTCGTTGTCGGTGATCGACCTGAGCCGCGCCCTCGGTGAAATGCCGCTGCAGGACCCGAACGGCGGCTGCCTGATCGTCACCGACGTCAGCCGCTCCAAGCAGGGTTTGCACGTGCAGGCAGTGAGCAAGATCGTGCACTGCCTGACCACCGATATCCGCCCGCCGCCGTATGGTTCGGGCGGTAATCGTTCGTTTATCACCGGCGTGACCCAGGTTGAAGGCGGCTTGGTGCAGGTGCTGGATATCGAGAAGGTTATCCATGGCATCGCCCCGGCACCGATTGAAGTCGCGCCCACCGACTTGACCATGGAAGAGGCCGAAGTGCTGGGCAACGCGCGGATCCTGGTGGTCGACGACAGCCAGGTGGCGTTGCAGCAATCGGTGCATACCTTGCGCAACCTCGGTTTGACCTGCCACACCGCCCGCAGCGCCAAGGAAGCCATCGACGTGCTGCTGGAGCTGCAAGGCACGGCCGAGCAGATCAACGTGGTGGTATCAGACATTGAAATGTCCGAGATGGACGGTTACGCCCTCACCCGCACCCTGCGCGAAACCCCGGATTTCCAGCACCTGTACATATTGCTGCACACCTCTTTGGACAGCGCGATGAACAGCGAAAAAGCCCGTGTGGCCGGTGCCGACGTGGTGCTCACCAAGTTCTCCTCGCCTGAGCTGACCAAGTGCCTGGTGGTTGCCGCCCAAGCCGTGGCGCAAAAGGGTCTGTAAACGTTGGCCGATTACTTTCAACTGTTACGCCGCGACCTCACCGGCAGCCTGCCGGTGCCGCGGTGGCCGGCGGGTACGCGGCTGGACCATTACCGTGATGAGCTGGCCCCGGCAATTCATGCGCTGCTGAGCCTGACTCAGGAACAGGGCGGCGGCCGTGTCGCCGGCCTGGATCAATGGCGACAGCGGTTTATCACCGATGCCGAGTTCGACCCCACGCTGTGCCTGGTGGCCAGTAACGCCGAAGGCATTGTGGGTGTGGCGCAGTGCTGGACCAGCGCGTTTATCAAAAACCTCTCCGTTCACCCCGACGCGCAAGGCCAGGGGCTGGGCCGCGCTTTGCTGTTGCACAGCTTCCACGTGTTCAAAAGCCGCGGCGAGCCGTATGTGGACCTCAAGGTGCGCGAGAGCAACCTGCGCGCCCGGCAGCTGTATGAAAGCGCGGGCATGGTATTTGTCCTGCGTGACGTGGTGCCGCAGAGCTGACGGGCACTGGCGCATAACTTGCTTCCAGAGAACCCAAGCGGTGAACAGAGGTAAAAACCCGTCACCGCTGACGAGTGCCCTCTGACCTTGCCTGGTGACAGATCCTCCATGAATACTCATTTTTCCTGCGTAGGTTGCGGCAAATGCTGCACCGACCACCACGTGCCCCTGACCCTCCTGGAAGCCCGACAGTGGGCGGCGGACGGCGGTAACGTGATTGTTTTGGTGGAAGGTTTTCTCGGCAACGGGCTGGGCCTGCCCCTGCAACAACGCGAGCACGCCGAGCGCCGTTCGGTGGTGGTGCCCAGCGGCAATACCGAGGCATTTGTGGCAATCACCTTTGCCGCTTACAACGCCGGGCGCTGCCGGAATCTTGACGAAGACAACCGCTGCGGCATTTATGACCGTCGCCCGCTGGTGTGTCGCATCTACCCGATGGAGATCAACCCGCACATCCCGCTCAACCCTGCCGCCAAGGACTGCCCGCCGCAATCCTGGGAACAAGGCCCGGCGTTGATCGTCGGCGGTGAGCTGATGGACAAGGAACTTGCGGAGTTGATCCGCCGTTCACGCCAGGCCGACCGCGACGATGTACAGACCAAGCAAGCGGTGTGCGCCTTGCTCGGCATTCGCACCACGGCACTCAAGGGCGATGGGTTTACCGCCTACCTGCCGGACATGAATGCATTTGCCCAGGCCATCGAGTTGGCACTCGAGCAACCTTGCGTGGCTAATGAGTGGGTGTTTCACGTATCCGGAATGGATATCGCCGAACAGCTGCTGGACGCCGGCGCGCAGATTGCGACCGAGGTGCCAGCCAACTATGCCTTTATCTCCTTGCGCGCCGCCTGACCAGCGTCGCTGCTGCCGCCATTATGGGCTGGCAGACAGTTCATCCAGGTTGTAGGGCTGCATGATTCGCTGGTACTCACCGCTCTGAATCAACTGTTTAAGGGCGCTGTTGAGCTCATTGCGCAACGGGGTATCGGGCTTGCGCACCGCGATGGCCACGCCGTCACCCAACAGTTCGGCAGAAACCGCCGGGCCGAGGAAATCAAAATCCTGGCCGCTGGCGGTGTCGAGCAATGTCCTGCGGATTTCCACCGTGCCTTGCAGGGTTGCATCAATAGTGCCGGCCACCAGGCTGCGGGCCAGTTCGTCATTGAGCCAGAAACTCTTGACGATGACGCCCGCCGGGGCCCATTTCGAACGGGCGAAGGCTTCGCGATTACTGCCCAGCAGCACGCCGACTCGTTTGCCTTTAAGCGAGCGTGCCGTGGGCAACAAACCGGATCCCTTGCGGGCCACCAGCCGAGTGGTGAACGGGTAGAGGTTGTCGGTGAAATTCACCCACTGGCGCCGCTTTGAGGTGGGCGCCATGCCCATGATTGCGTCGAACTGCCGGGCCTCAAGGGCCGGGAAGTTCTCAACCTGCACCTGATCAACCCAGACGCAGCGCACGTTGAGCTGTTGGCATAAGGCATTGCCGAGGTCGATATTCAGCCCCACCAACTGACCTTGCCCGTCACGGCTTTGGAAGGGCGGGAACTGCGCGGCGACCGCGAAGCGGATTTCACTTCGCGGTGGGTCAGCGGCCGCAGCGGCGTCCATCAACAGCAATAGGGCAAACACTACACAACGGTGTATGAGGACCACAGGGGACGTCCTTTTCCGGAAAGATCAGCCTCGCCACGCCCCGACGAAGAACAAGGGGCGAAGTAAAGGTTGTGCAGCTTTCAAGAAGCGGACGTTGACCCACAAGCGGAAAAATCAGCAGGCGTTGTAGGCCGATGCCGACAATGCATGCCGCTGATTAACCTCAGCGTTTACCCATGGAGCGGCGAGTGCCCGGCGGCGCCATGCCTGGCGACTTGGTGTGGCCGTTTTTGGCGCCGTTTTTGTACCAAGGCTGGGCGGCATTTTTGGCCCCGGCCAGCTCACCCGGTTTGAACGGAAACTTGAACGCCGGGATCTCGGCTTTTTCAACGCTTTCAGCGTCGGCCGGATCGACGAGGTCGGCCGCTTCAACAGGGGGTTGTGTCGGGGAAGTCATGAAAGCTCCGAAGCGTACAAAAAATGAGGCGGGCCGGCTTGCCGGGCACGCAGGCGCGCAGTATACCTGCGCGCATCGGATCTTTAACCACCGCCGGTACGAACGGCGGGACTTTACTGACAGCGCTGTCAGATAGCGGTCACTCTACTGACCGGATCAGCGCGTTATAAAGGGTCTTCTAGTCTTCCAACCCTTTGCCCCGGCGCCTCACCCCATGCACATTCAACGAAAAACCGCCCTCATTGCGGGTGTCCTCGTGGTCGTGGCGATTGCAGCCTGGGCGCTGACTCGGCCGGCCAAGACCAAACTCGCGGCGCCGACTGCGATCCCGGTACGCGTGGTGAGCGTGACCCAACAAGACATTCCGCGGTTTGTCAGCGGTATTGGTTCGGTGCTGTCGCTGCACAGCGTGGTGATCCGCCCGCAAATCGACGGCATTCTCACCAAATTGCTGGTCAAGGAAGGCCAATTGGTGAAAACCGGCGATCTGCTGGCGACCATCGATGACCGCTCGATCCGCGCCAGCCTCGACCAGGCCAAGGCGCAGCTGGGCGAAAGCCAGGCACAGCTGCAAGTGGCGCTGGTCAACCTCAAGCGCTACAAGGAACTGAGCATCGACGACGGCGTGTCGAAGCAGACTTACGATCAGCAACAAGCGCTGGTGAATCAGCTCAAGGCCACCGCGCAGGGCAATCAGGCAGCAATCGATTCGGCTCAGGTGCAGCTTTCCTACACCCAGATTCGTTCTCCCGTCACCGGTCGCGTGGGTATTCGCAGTGTGGATGAAGGTAACTTCCTGCGAATGAGCGATACCCAGGGCCTGTTTTCCGTGACCCAGATCGACCCGATTGCCGTCGAGTTCGCCCTGCCGCAACAGATGCTCCCAACCCTGCAAGGCCTGATCGCCGCGCCTGACCGCGCCAGTGTCGACGCCTACCAGGGCGCCGACACCGACGGCCAGACCGGCGACCTGCTCGGCGAAGGCCACTTGAGCCTGATCGACAACCAGATCAGCTCCACCACCGGCACCCTGCGCGCCAAGGCTGAATTCAATAATGCGTCGCAGCGCCTGTGGCCGGGGCAACTGGTGACCATCAAGATCCAGACCGCCCTCGACAAATCGGCGCTGGTGGTGCCACCGACCGTGGTGCAACGTGGCCTGGATTCGCATTTTGTGTACCGGGTCAACGGCGACAAGGTCGAAGTTGTGCCGGTGCAAGTGGTCTATCAGAACAGCGACATCAACATCATCAAGGGCGTGAACGCCGGGGATGTATTGGTCAGTGATGGCCAGTCGCGGCTCAAGGCCGGTGCCCAAGTGGAAATCCTCAAGGAGCCGCCGCAAACGATCCAGACCGTCGACGCCAAGGTGCAGCCATGAGTGGCAGCCGTTCGCCTTCCGCCTGGTGCGTTGACCACCCGGTCGCCACGCTGCTGCTGACCTTTGCTCTGGTGCTGCTCGGGGTGATTGCCTTCCCGCGTTTGGCCGTCGCCCCACTGCCGGAAGCGGAATTTCCGACGATACAGGTCACCGCCACCCTGCCCGGCGCCAGCCCGGACACCATGGCGTCGTCGGTGGCCACGCCGCTGGAGGTGCAATTCAGCGCCATTCCCGGCATGACCCAGATGACCTCCAGCAGCGCCTTGGGCTCCAGCCTTCTGACCCTGCAATTTACCCTGAACAAAAGCATCGACACCGCCGCGCAAGAAGTGCAGGCGGCGATCAACACCGCGTCCGGCAAGCTGCCCAGCGACATGCCGAGCCTGCCGACCTGGAAGAAGGTCAACCCGGCAGACAGCCCGGTGCTGATCCTCAGCGTCAGCTCCGACAGCATGCCCAGCACCGAGCTGAGTGACTACGTGGAAACCCTGCTGGCCCGCCAGATCAGCCAGATCGACGGCGTTGGCCAGATCAACATCACCGGCCAGCAACGCCCGGCCATTCGTGTGCAAGCCTCGCCGGATAAGCTCGCGGCCATCGGCCTGACCCTCGCTGACGTGCGCGTGGCCATCCAGCAATCCAGCCTCAACCTGGCCAAGGGCGCGATCTACGGGGAAAACAGCGTGTCGACCCTGTCGACCAACGACCAGCTGTTTCACCCGGAGGAATACGGCCAGTTAATCGTTTCCTACAAGAACGGCGCGCCGGTTCAACTGCGCGATATCGCCAAAGTCGTCAACGGTTCGGAAAACGCCTACGTGCAGGCCTGGTCCGGTGACACACCCGGCGTCAACCTGGTGATTTCGCGCCAGCCCGGCGCGAATATCGTCGACACCGTGGACCGCATTCAAGCCGAACTGCCGCGCCTGGAAGGCATGCTGCCGACCTCGGTAAACGTCAGCGTATTGACCGACCGCACCAAGACCATTCGCGCGTCCCTGCATGAAGTGGAAGTGACGCTGCTGATTGCGATTTTGCTGGTGGTGGCGGTGATGGCGCTGTTCCTGCGCCAGCTCTCGGCGACGATGATTGTATCCAGCGTGCTCGGCGTGTCGCTGGTGGCGAGTTTTGCGCTGATGTACCTGATGAGCTTCAGCCTGAACAACCTCACGCTGGTGGCGATCGTGATCGCCGTGGGTTTTGTGGTGGACGATGCCATTGTGGTGGTGGAGAACATTCACCGCCATCTGGAGGCTGGCCTCGACAAGCGCGAGGCCGCGATCAAGGGCTCCGGCGAAATCGGTTTTACCGTGGTGTCCATCAGCTTCTCGCTGGTGGCCGCGTTTATTCCGCTGCTGTTCATGGGCGGCGTTGTCGGGCGACTGTTCAAGGAGTTTGCACTCACCGCCACCTCGACCATCCTGATTTCGGTGGTGGTGTCGCTGACATTGGCGCCGACCCTGGCCGCGCTGTTCATGCGCGCGCCCACTCACCATGCCCACGACAAACCCGGTTTCAGCGAGCGCCTGCTCGCCGCCTATGCGCGCAACCTGCGCCGCGCGCTGGCGCATCAGCGCAGCATGGCGGCCATTTTCATGGTGACCCTGGCCCTGGCCGTGGTCGGCTACGTGTTTATTCCCAAGGGATTTTTCCCGGTACAAGACACCGGTTTTGTGCTCGGCACCAGCGAAGCGGCGGCCGACGTGTCGTACCCGGACATGGTCGCCAAACACAAGGCCCTGGCCGAAATCGTCAAGGCCGACCCGGCGGTGGAATCTTTTTCTCACTCCGTGGGCGTGACCGGCAGCAACCAGACCATCGCCAACGGGCGCTTCTGGATCGCCTTGAAAGACCGTGGTGATCGCGACGTGTCCGCCAGCCAGTTCATCGACCGCATCCGCCCGAAACTGGCGAAAGTGCCCGGCATCGTGCTGTACCTGCGCGCCGGTCAGGACATCAACCTCAGCTCCGGCCCCAGCCGCGCCCAGTACCAATACGTGCTCAAGAGCAACGACGGCCCGACGCTGAACATCTGGACCCAGCGCCTGACCGAAAAACTGCGCGCCAACCCGGCGTTTCGCGACCTGTCCAACGACCTGCAACTGGGCGGCAGCATCACCCACATCAGCATCGACCGTCAGGCCGCCGCGCGCTTCGGCCTCACCGCCACCGACGTTGACCAGGCGCTGTATGACGCCTTTGGCCAGCGCCAGATCAATGAGTTTCAGACCGAGATCAACCAGTACCAAGTGGTGCTGGAACTCGACACCCAGCAACGCGGCAAGGCCGAAAGCCTGAACTACTTTTACTTGCGCTCGCCGCTGACCAACGAAATGGTGCCGCTGTCGGCGCTGGCCAAGGTCGACCCGCCCACCGTGGGCCCGTTGTCCATCAGCCATGACGGCATGTTCCCGGCGGCCAACCTGTCGTTCAACCTCGCGCCCGGCGTGGCGTTGGGCGATGCGGTGATCATGCTTAACCAGGCCAAGAACGAAATCGGCATGCCGGCCACCATGATCGGCACCTTCCAGGGTGCGGCCCAGGCGTTTCAGAGTTCGCTGGCCAGCCAGCCGTGGCTGATCCTCGCGGCGCTGGTGGCGGTCTACATTATTCTGGGTGTGCTGTATGAGAGTTTCGTGCACCCGTTGACGATCATTTCGACCCTGCCCTCGGCGGGCCTGGGCGCCTTGATCATGCTGTGGTTGCTCGGCCAGGACTTTTCGATCATGGCGTTGATCGGCCTGGTGCTGCTGATCGGTATCGTCAAGAAAAACGGCATCCTGATGATCGACTTTGCACTGGACGCCCAGCGCGTGCGCGGGCTACCGCCTGAGGAGGCGATTTATGAAGCGTGCGTGACGCGGTTCCGGCCGATCATCATGACCACCCTCGCCGCCTTGCTTGGCGCGGTTCCGTTGATGCTCGGTTCAGGCCCCGGCGCCGAACTGCGCCAGCCACTGGGTATCGCGGTGGTCGGCGGGCTGCTGGTGAGCCAGGCGCTGACGCTGTTCACCACTCCGGTCATATACTTGTACCTTGAGCGGTTTTTCCACAGGCCCAAACCAGCGCTTGAGCTGGCGACCACACATTGAGGCTAAGGCCCCGTCCTGGAGCAAAAGGCTCATGCGCGTCCTGATTATTGAAGATGAAGAAAAAACCGCGGACTACCTGCATCGCGGCCTGACGGAACAGGGTTACACCGTGGATGTAGCACGCGAAGGCGTCGAGGGTTTGCACCTGGCGCTGGAGAACGATTACGCGGTGATTGTGCTCGACGTGATGCTGCCGGGCCTCGATGGCTTTGGCGTGCTGCGGGCGCTGCGTGCGCGCAAGCAGACGCCGGTGATCATGCTCACTGCCCGCGAGCGCGTGGAAGACCGTATTCGTGGCCTGCGCGAAGGCGCGGATGATTACCTGGGCAAGCCGTTTTCCTTCCTGGAACTGGTGGCGCGCCTGCAAGCCCTCACCCGCCGCAGCGGTGGCCATGAACCGGTGCAAGTCACCGTGTCCGACCTGTGGATAGACTTGATAAGCCGCAAGGCCAGCCGCAACGGCGTGCGTCTGGACCTGACCGCCAAGGAGTTCTCACTGCTCAGCGTATTGGCGCGGCGTCAGGGTGAAATTCTCTCCAAGACAGCGATTGCGGAGATGGTCTGGGACATCAATTTCGACAGCGACGCCAACGTGGTGGAAGTGGCGATCAAACGCCTGCGCGCCAAGCTCGACGGGCCGTTCGACACCAAGTTGCTGCACACCATTCGCGGCATGGGCTACGTGTTGGAGAACCGCAGTGTCGGCTAACTCCATCGCCCTGCGCCTGAGCGGCATGTTCACCCTGGTGGCGCTGCTGATCTTCGTATTGATCGGTGGCGCGTTGTACCAACAGGTGGACCGGGGCCTGGGCTTGTTGCCCGGCGCTGAGCTGGATGCGCGTTACAGCGTGCTGGAGTCTTCGGTGAACCGCTTCGGCACGCCGGATCACTGGGCGAAAATTACCGCCAAGCTCAAGTTGCTCAGCGAGGAAGACAAGCGCATTCGGTTCTGGGTGGTGAGCAGCAATCCGAACTACGAATACGGCAACCCCGATGGGCAGATCCGCGCCTTCGCCGAAGGGCCGACCGGCAAGCGCGACTTGCGCCTGCCGGGGCATGAATACCCGTTCAAGGTATTGGTCAGCCAGTTCGCGGCAAAAGAACAACGGCCACCGCTGCGGTTCATGATCGCCATCGACACCGAGAATTTCCGGGCAACCCAGCACCAATTGTTGATCGCATTGATCGGCCTGGCCTTTGTGGGCGTGGTGCTGGCAGCGCTGCTGGGGTTTTGGGTCTCGCGCATCGGCCTCAAGCCGTTGAGCAAACTGTCGGATGAGGCACAAAAACTGGCGCCACCGAAACTCTCCGGGCGCCTGCAATTGTCGCCGCTGCCGCCGGAACTGAGTCAGTTCGTTAATTCGTTCAACTCCACGCTGGACCGGGTGGAACAGGCTTATTCGCGCCTGGAATCCTTCAATGCCGATGTGGCCCATGAACTGCGCTCGCCGCTGACCAACCTGATCGGGCAGACCCAAGTGGCACTGACCCGTGGGCGTTCGGCCGAGCATTATTTCGAGGTGCTGCAATCCAACCTTGAAGAGCTGGAACGCTTGCGCTCGATCATCAATGACATGCTGTTCCTGGCCAGTGCCGATCAGGGCAGCAAGGCGACCAAGCTGATCGAGAGTTCACTGGCCGATGAGGTGGCTACCACTCTCGACTACCTCGACTTTATTCTCGAAGACGCGCAGGTCGAGGTTCAGGTACGCGGGGATGCCATGGTGCAGATCGAAAAAGCCCACCTGCGCCGGGCCTTGATTAACCTGCTGAGCAATGCGGTGCAGCACACCGCGCCGGGGCAGGTGATCGACGTGACGATTGAAGTGCAGGCGCATCAGGTGGCGATTGGGGTGACCAACCCGGGCGATGAGATTGCCAGTGAGCACTTGCCCCGGCTGTTTGAGCGGTTTTATCGGGTGGATGCTTCGCGCAGTAACAGTGGCGCGAATCATGGGTTGGGGTTAGCGATCGTTAAGGCGATTGCGTTGATGCACGGCGGGGATGTGTTTGTGCGTAGTGAGGGGGGTGGGAATACGTTTGGGATTACGTTGCCTGTGTAGGGGGTGGGGTACATATCCGTTGCTGCGGTGATGGCTGATATCGGTTCCGCTCTTACAGCGGCTCACTTTTGGAAAGACCCAAAAGTAAGCAAAAGGTCTTCGCCCCACC
>NZ_JAUTYR010000204.1:0-500 GCF_041946035.1 Pseudomonas sp. AMR01 | reverse complement strand
GGGGTTTTTTTCAAAAAAAACAAATAACGCCTACAACCACAAGTAGGAGGTTTAAAGACCCCCAAACAATAGCCGCAGGAACAACCAAAACAAAAATACGATTAATAAAAAAAAAAACAATTCCAAATTGGGTCGGCGGTACCAAACTAGGACTATGTGTTTAAAAAAATGACACCAAAAATCAAAAAGACAAAAAATAAACAGAAACAACATGGAAATCGAATTCAACCACCCGAAAAAATAGCCGTAATGCCCCCCCATGGCCCCTGCCGGCAGGCCCGTGTATAAGGACAAAAAATAAAACAAAAAACCCCCCCCAGAAACCCAAACCCAAAAAACCAAAAACTACCCCCCAAAACCATAAACAATATAACCAACCACACCCCCAACAACACCCCCAAACCAACATTGTTGCCGACCCAGGCCGCCACGTTGGGCGGGGGGTGGACACACCCCAATCGCTAGGCACCTATAGAGGGGGCGAGAACGGGAAACCCAGC
>NZ_JAUTYR010000203.1:0-501 GCF_041946035.1 Pseudomonas sp. AMR01 | reverse complement strand
AAGTACGCTCGGGCTCTTCGTGTACGCTTTCCACATCGACTCCTTGTAAGTCGGTCACGCTCCCGGATTGTTGACGCAATCGCGGGAGCTTTTCGTTTTGGGAATGCCGAGAGCCCCGGTGCTTGGCACACGGGGCTCTCTCAGGGCATAAGAAAAGCCGGACGCTTGGTTGCGTTCCGGCTTGGATTTTTCGAGAGTTCGACCCTCGACAGGACTTAGCTTAATTCACTCCTGCCACTCCTGCAACATCTGTGCTTGGCGTGTTGAGCGCGACGGCTCGGAGCCATTTGAGTTCGTCGCCTGTCCATTCGGCTTGGCAGTTGTCGCAGTTGGCTTTCCACTGGGATGGTGGCGCTACTGTCTCGGTGTCGTCGTCCCAGTAGTGGATGGCCAGACACTGGTCTCGCTCGGGCCCGTGGAACCGTTGCCCGCATGATGGGCATGGGATGGATGGGCGCCATGGCGGGCGTTTGGATACGAGCAGTTCCCGGATGTCAGTTA
>NZ_JAUTYR010000202.1:0-502 GCF_041946035.1 Pseudomonas sp. AMR01 | reverse complement strand
GTCTGCTCCGGCCAGGGATTTCATCAAAAAATCAAGGCCGTAGTTGAACTCATGATTGCCCAAAGTCGAGGCATCAAAGCCCACAGTGTTCATCGCTTGGATGACGGGGTGCATGTCGCCTTCTTTCATGCCCCGCTCATAGGCGATGTAATCGCCCATGGGGTTGCCCTGAAGGAAGTCGCCATTGTCGAGGGTAAGCGTATTGGTGGCCTCGGCGCGAATCTCGTTGATGATGCTGGCCGTGCGGGCAAGGCCGAGTGTGTCGACTTCCTTGTCTGCGTAATAGTCGTAGGGGAAGACATGCACATGCAGGTCCGTCGTTTCCAGCAGGCGCAGATGGGCCTGATTGGCGGCTGCGTTGACGGAGAAGGGGTGCAGGGCGAGCAAACCGGCAGAACCGGCGAGGAAATGGCGGCGGTTAAGGCGGAGGGTCATGGGCGGCGATCCTTTGGTGAGACTTCAACCGCAGCTTGAGCATCCCCTCGCGTCCTTGCAAGCGTGA
>NZ_JAUTYR010000201.1:0-502 GCF_041946035.1 Pseudomonas sp. AMR01 | reverse complement strand
AATCGTGCCATCCCCGGACGGATTAAATTTCCACAGGGGGAGGAGAAGGTTCGTCTTTCCCGCCTCATTTTCGCCGATCAAGGCGGTAACGTCTGAGACTTTGATCCAGCCGCTTTCTGTTGTGGACCGGAAGTCGGTAACGCGAAATTCTTTCAAAATCATTTTTGGAACTCAGTTTAATTGAATACAGGCTGTTCTCTTTGTAATTACTGCACACCATGTAGCCAGAACTGAAGTCCAGTTCGTCCAGAAGCGTATTCTTTTCGACGATCCATTCCGGCTATACGAAGGCGCTTAGCGAAAATTGTGCAATCTTTGCCGGCCGGGAGCAAGCCGGACTATATCAGGATGAGAGCCGATGACCGCAGGGGTGCCGAATAGCAGCATTTAATTGGTCACACACGCGCAGGCGTAAAGCGAACAGTGCTGGCAATGAGGGTTGGCCGCTCTCACATGAAGGGCCGAAGGACAGCCCTCATTGCATGCCGCCGAAGCGGCATAT
>NZ_JAUTYR010000045.1:0-39194 GCF_041946035.1 Pseudomonas sp. AMR01 | reverse complement strand
CCGAGTGGTGGGGCGGAGCGTTTTTGGTTACTTTTTGCGCTCTTCAAAAAGTGACCCGCTGTAAGAGCGGAACCCATTTCAGCCTTAAAACAAATAACGGATATACACCCAACTCACAAAGCCAACCCCTTCAACTCCTTCAAATGCTTGTAAACCGTAGCCCGCCCCATCCCCAACACATTCGCCACATAATTCGAAGCGCTCTTACCCTTGAACGCCCCCTCAGCATGCAACGCCAGCACCAACTCGCGCTTATGGTCGCGGGTCAGCAGATTCAAACTCAACTGCCGCTCCCGCATCCACGCGTGCAGAAACGTATTAATCCGCTCCTGCCAATCATCGCGAAACAGCGAGTCCGGCTGCGCAATCAACCTGCTCGGCGACAGAAACAAATCCAGCGCCGCCTTGGCGTTTTCAAACAACGAAATATTCAGGTTGATGCACAACACCGCAAGCCGCTGGCCCTTGTGGTCATGCAGCACAGTGCTAAGGCTGCGAATTTTCTGACCGTCCCAATTGAGCTTCTCGTACGGCCCGATATTCACTTCGCTGACATCACCGCTGACCATGTCCTCCAACGCCGAGTCATCACCTATCGCCCGCTTCGACAGGTTATTGGCAATGTAATCGACCTTCTGCGTGCGCAAATCATGCAGCACCACTTCGGCGTGGGGGAAGAACAGTGTGGCGATCGCATCGGCGATCGCGCGAAAATTCTGCATGACCTTTTCTTGCTCGGCGGTGTTCATCAATGGGGCTCCAGGCGGACGGGGGAGAGCATACCAGCGTCCAGGCCGAACCGCGTGAGTTGCTCCGGCAGCGGGGCGCCGCGCACCAGCGCAGCGCTCGCCTGGCCCATCGCCGGTGAGGTCTGGATGCCGTAGCCGCCTTGCGCGGCCACCCAAAACAATCCCGGAACCTTGGGATCAAAACCCGAGAGTAAATCGCCATCGTGCACAAAGCTGCGCAGCCCCGCCCAGGTGCGTGTCGGGCGGCGGATGGTCAGCGTGGTGGCTTCTTCGATCTGGTAGATGCCCATGGCGATGTCCAGCTCTTCCGGCTGGATGTCCTGCGGCTCGACCGGGTCGGCATTGGCCGGCGAGCCGAGGAACATGCCCGCGTCGGGCTTCATGTAGAAGGCTTCGTCGAGGGCCACCAGCATCGGCCAATGGTGCGTGTCCACGCCTTCCGGCCCGGCGAAGATAAACGCCGAGCGACGCTTGGCTTGCAGCCCGATGGAGGCCGCGCCGGCCAGCCCGCCGATATGGTCGGCCCAGGCGCCGGCGGCGTTGATGATGATGGGCGTGGTGTAGGTCGCGTCCTGGGTGCGTACATGCCAAAGGCCGCCGGAATCGCGGCTCAGGCCGAGCACGTGGCTGTCAGTGCGCACTTCACTGTTGTTGCGGCGGATACCGCGCAAGTAGCCCTGGTGCAGGGCGTCGGTGTCGATGTCGCTGGCGGTCGGGTCGAAGATCGCGCCGTGGACTTTTTCCCGGCGCAAAATTGGCAGCCGTGCGCATGCCTCGTCGGCACTCAGGCGCTCCACCTGCGACACCGTGGCCTTGGCGCTCTGGTATTGGCTCTCCAGTTCCGTCGGGTCGCCGTTGAAATCAACGGTCATTTCGCCGCGTGGCGTCAGCAATGGGTGCTCGCAAAAACCTGCCGGTGGCGTATCGAAAAACGCGCGGCTGGCCAGGGTCAGCGCGCGCACTTGCGGCGTGCCGTAAGCGGCGGTGTAAAGCGCCGCCGAACGCCCGGTGGAATGATAGGCCGGGTGGTTTTCACGCTCCAGCACCAGCACCTTGCCGTGCTGCGACAACCAGAACCCAGTCGACGCGCCCGCAATGCCGCCGCCGATGATGATGAAGTCTGCATGGCTCATAAACGTCTCCTGAAAGAGGGTTAGCGCTGGATTCGGTAGAGGGCATTGGCCAGGGCCACGTCTTCCAGGCCCAGCCCGATTGAGCGGAAGTACACATGCCGTTTGTAAGCGGGGCGCTGGACCATGTCGCTGAGCAACTCGGGCAGGTCGCCGATCACGGCGCGCTTGTCCCAGCCGTGCAGCTCGCTGGCAATCAGCATGTCGCCGGCTGCGCCCGGAGTGGTCTGGCGATAGTCGCAGAACACCTGCATGTCGTTGAGGCTGTGCGGCGGCACTTCATGAGCGCCCGGCGCATTGGTGCTGATGGAGGTGATCAGCGCCGGTTTGCTCAGGCGCGCCGGGTCGATCACCGGGCGCGCAGAAGAGGTGCACAGCAGGATCACGTCGGCGTCTTCGAGTGCACTGTCGACCGTTGTGGCCATGGTCAGCCGAGGGTCCAGGCTTTGGAGGTGCGCGAGGGTTTCAGCGCTGGCGCTTCCTAGGCTGGGGGAATACAGGCGAATGCTTTGCCAGTCGCGCAGGTTTTGCACGTAGCGCAAATGCGCCTGGGCAACCTTGCCACTGCCGATAATCGCCAGCCGCCTGGCGGCCAAGGGTGCCAGCGCCTCCACCGCCAGCGCCGTCGTGGCCGCGGTGCGTTCGGTGGTCAGCTCGCCTGCATCGCAAAGCAACAGCGGCTGGCCGGTGTGCATCGACATCAACAGGGTCCAGGCCGTCACCAGTGGCCCCTGTTCGCGCACGATATACGGCGAAGTCTTGACCCCGTACACCTCATCTTCGGCCAGCACGCCCAGGTAATTGATAAAGTCGCCGGCGCCATTTGGAAACTCCACCAACTGTTGCGGCGGCTGCACGGCAAGCCCGGCCGCCATGTCGCGGAACAGTTTATGCAAGACATGAGGAACGTCGATGTGGGCGAGTAACTCACGGGCCTGAGCCCGGTTGATCACTGGAGGCGTGCTGGACATGGATATTTCCGTATATAAACTATTTTTTCCATTATGGACTTTTAGTTGCGATGAGCAATATCCACGGGGAAAAAAGGCTACCGATGGCGCCTCACCGCGTGCCTCGGTTCAGGCCCTTCGAAAAAGATTGAAAAATCACATTAAATGTTATTTAAATACCAAAAATAATAGCGGCTCGACCGGCTGGGTCGTGCACGCGACAACACGGGGTGGCACTGCGCATGACAATTGAACAAGACTTGATGGAACAGGCAAGGCAGGCCTCTGCTCGCACCTATTCGCCGTACTCGCATTTTCCCGTCGGGGCGGCCTTGTTGACCGCCGACGGCGAGGTGGTGCTGGGCTGCAATGTGGAGAACATCTCCTACGGCCTGACCAACTGTGCCGAGCGCAGCGCCTTGTTCAGCGCCATCAGCCAGGGCCATGCACCGGGAAGTTTCAAGGCTATTGCGATCTACGCACCCAACGTTTCACTGATAAGCCCTTGCGGTGCCTGCCGCCAGGTGATGCTGGAGTTGATGGCAAAGGATGCAGTGGTGATCTGCCAGGGCAATGACCCGGCGGCCACGCGCACCTGGACCCTGGCGCAATTGCTGCCAGGCGCCTTCGACGCTTTCTAATCCCTGGCAGGCCTTCGGGTCTGCGTCCGCCTCATCCTCTGTTGAGATGCCCGCATGATCAGTCTTGTCGGAATAGCGACGCTTATTGTCATTGCCATTGCATTATCCCCACGGCGCCGTTCGATCAATTGGCGCACGGTCTCGGTGGCCTTTGCGCTGCAGGTGTTGATCGGCGCTTTCGCCCTCTACGTACCCTGGGGCCAGGACGTGCTGGCCTCGCTCTCCGGCGCGGTGTCGTCCTTGCAGCTGTACGCCAACAAGGGCATTGAGTTTCTGTTCGGAGGCCTGAGTTCACCACATATGTTCGAGGTGTTCGGCAGCGGCGGGTTCGTGTTCGCCATCCGCGTATTGCCGATGATCGTGTTCTTCGGCAGCTTTATTTCGGTGCTGTATTACATCGGTGTGATGGGCTGGATCATCCGTCTGGTGGGCGGCACCTTGCGCCTGTTGCTGGGCACCAGCCGCATCGAGTCGATGGTGGTGACCTCGGCGATTTTCATCGGCCAATCCGAAGTGCCGCTGGTGGTACGGCCATTTATTGCCAGGCTGACACGCTCGGAGTTGTTCGCGGTGATGGTCGGTGGTTTCGCCGCCGTGGCCGGTTCCGTATTGCTCGGTTATGCAGGGTTGGGGGTGGAGCTCAAATACCTGATTGCCGCGTGCTTTATGTCGGCGCCTGGAGCGCTGCTGATGGCCAAGTTGATGGAACCGGAAACCGAAACCGCCAGCACCGAACAGGTGATTTCGCAACTGGACCACGGTGAAAACCGCCCCACCAATATCATCGACGCCGCCGCCGAAGGTGCCCAGGTCGGCTTGCGCCTGGCCCTGGCCGTGGGCGCCATGCTGCTGGCGTTTATCGCCCTGATCGCCTTGTTGAACGGGCTATTGGGGTGGGCCGGCAACTGGTTCGGCTATCCGCAGTTGACCCTGCAACTGATCCTTGGGTATGTGCTGGCGCCCCTGGCGTTTCTGCTGGGCGTGCCGTGGCACGAGGCGGTGATGGCGGGCGGCTTCATCGGTGAAAAACTGGTGCTCAACGAATTCGTCGCGTATGCCGACCTGTCCAATTACCTCACCCCGGCCAAGGCGGCCGAGGCCGGCGTGCCGCTGTTGTCAGTGCACACCCAGGTGATCGTCACCTTTGCCCTGTGCGGTTTTGCCAATTTGTCATCGATCGCGATTCAACTGGGCGGCCTGTCCGGGATCGCCCCGCAACGCCGGCAGGAACTGGCGCGGCTGGGCCTGCGAGCGATGATCGGCGGCACGCTGTCGAACCTGATGAGTGCGGCCATCGTCGGCTTTTTCATTTCGCTGTAAGGAGTGCGGTATGTGGTTGCCACAAGAAGTGATTCGGCGCAAACGCGACGGCCACGCCCTGGCGGCGGCGGATATTCAACGCTTTGTCGCCGGAATTGCCGACGCCAGCCTCAGCGATGGCCAAGTGGCGGCGTTCGCCATGGCGGTGTTCCTCAAAGGCATGGACGTGACCGAACGCATCGTCTTTACCGAGGCCATGCGTGATTCCGGCGAGGTGCTGAGCTGGGACTTGCCAGGGCCGGTGGTGGACAAACATTCCACCGGTGGCGTCGGCGACCTGATCAGCCTGGTGCTGGCGCCCTTGTTGGCGGCCTGCGGCTGTTACGTGCCGATGATTTCCGGGCGTGGCCTGGGTCATACCGGCGGCACTCTGGACAAGCTCGAGAGCATTCCCGGCTATGACTGCCAACCGAGTTCGCAGCGGCTGCGGGAAATCGTGGCTGAGGTCGGCTGCGCCATCATCGGTCAGACGGCCAACCTCGCTCCGGCGGACAAGCGCCTGTACGTGATCCGCGACGTGACCGGTTCGGTGGAGTCGATTGATCTGATCACGGCATCGATCCTTGGCAAGAAACTCGCCGCCGGCCTCGATGTGTTGATCATGGACGTGAAGACCGGCAACGGTGCCTTCATGGCCGAAGCTGAGCAGGCCCGCGAGCTGGCGGCGAGTATCGTCGCCGTGGCCAACGGCGCCGGGGTCAATACCCGCGCGTTGATCACCGACATGAACCAGCCATTGGCGCGCAGTGCCGGGAATGCCCTGGAAGTTGCCGAAGCGGTGGCGTTGCTCAAGGGCGACGTGCGCAGCGAGCGCTTGTGGGAAGTCACCTTGGCGCTGGCCACTGAGGTACTGACGATGGCCGGCCTGGCGCGCGATGACGCGCATGCCCGTGATCAGCTGCATCAGGCCTGGCAGAGCGGTGCGGCGCTGCAGCGATTCGGGCAGATGGTCAGCGCGTTGGGTGGCCCGCAGGATTTCATACAAAACCCCGAAGCGTATTTGCCGAAGGCGGCGGTGTCGGAACCGGTGTGGGCCGAAGCTGAGGGGCGCGTCACTGAGATCGACACCCGATCGGTGGGCCTGGCGGTGGTGGCGCTCGGCGGTGGACGCAGTCACCCGGATGACGTTCTGGACCTGTCCGTGGGCTTCAGTGAGCTGGCCTTGGTGGGTGAGCAGGTGAGCGCGCAACGGCCATTGGGTTGGGTTCACGCGCGCAATAACACGCAGGCGGAGCAGGGCGCGGCGGCCCTGCGCGCGGCTTATCGATTGGGCGGCGAAAGCCTGGCCGCCCGCAGCATGATCCAGGCGGTGTTATGAGCAAAGCCATTGTGTTGGTGCTCGACTCCCTGGGCATCGGTGCCAGCGCCGACGCCGCCCTGTTTGGCGATACCGGTGCCGATACCCTGCGCCATATCGCCGAGGCCTGTGCCCGCGGCGAGGCCGATGGGCCATTGCGCAACGGGCCACTGCACCTGCCGCATTTAGGTGCGCTGGGCTTGGGCGCTGCGGCCGCAGCCAGTGGCGGTGGGCCGTTGCCCGGCCATTGGGGCGATGCGGCACTCATTGGCGCGTTTGGTCATGCCCGCGAACAATCCTCAGGCAAGGACACACCGTCCGGGCATTGGGAAATGATGGGCGTGCCAGTGTTGTTTGACTGGGGCTATTTCGAGCAACCGGTCGACTCGTTTCCGCCGCAGTTGCTTGCAGACCTAATCGAAAAAGCCGGGTTGCCGGGGATTCTGGGCAATTGCCATGCCTCAGGCACCACGGTGCTGGACGACTTGGGGGAGGCGCATATCCGCAGCGGTCAGCCGATTTGCTACACCTCGGCCGACAGCGTGTTTCAGATTGCGGCCCACGAAAGCCATTTCGGGCTGGAAGCGCTGTACCGGGTGTGTGAAATCGCGCGCACCTTGTGCGACGACTACACGGTAGGGCGTGTGATTGCCCGGCCGTTCACCGGCGAGCGTGCGGGGGCGTTTCGCCGCACCGGCAACCGCCGCGACTACACCGTGCCACCGCATTCGGCGACATTGCTGGATCACCTGTGTGAAGCCGGCGGCACGGTGCATGCGGTGGGCAAGATCGGCGATATTTTTGCTCACCGTGGCATCAGCCGTTTATTCAAGGCGGACGGCAACGACGCGCTCTTCGACGCCACGCTCCAGGCTTGCCAGGCGGCGCCCGACAACAGCCTGGTGTTCGCCAACTTCGTCGACTTCGACATGCTCTACGGCCACCGCCGCGACCTGGCCGGCTACGCCGCCGCGCTGGAGGCCTTCGACCGTCGATTGCCGCAATTGCTTACGCAGATGGACCCGCAGACCTTGCTGATCATCAGCGCCGATCACGGTTGCGATCCGTCCCGCCCTGGCAGCGACCACACCCGCGAGCACGTCCCCGTACTGGCGTATGGCGCGGGGTTACCCGCCGGCTGGTTAGGTGAGCGAAGCAGCTTTGCCGACATCGGCCAGACCCTGGCACAACACTTGGGGTTGGCACCCTTGGCCTGTGGCCACTCCTTCCTGCCCCCAAAGCCATAACCCCCCCCACACACTGTGGCGAGCGGGCTTGCCCCGCGTTGGGCTGCGAAGCAGCCCCAAAAGATGGCCCTGCTAAGCACTCCAGCAGGAGCAAGCTCCCCCGCTACAGGCTTGTCAGCGCATATGCAGGATGATCGGGCTGCTGCTGGCCGGGTCGGTATGCCCGCGCAGCTTGTTCACCGCAGCGGCATCAACCGCGCCACCGTTGTTGCCCCAGGTACCGCGCACATAGCTCAGCACTTGAGCGATCTCAGCGTCCGACAACTGCTCACGAAACGCAGGCATGCGGTACGCATCCGGTACACCTGCCGCCACCACCCGTTGTGAGCCGTTGAGGGTGATGTTGATCGCCGAGGCGTCTTCCTTCGCCAATGCCGACGTGGCACCGGCCAGCGGCGGCATCGACTCGGGCTGGCCCTTGCCATCAATGCCATGGCAGGAAGCGCAGCGAGTCGCGTAGGTGTGAGCGCCGGGAACATCCATGCGCGCATTTGCGGCCACGGCCTGGTACTGCCATGGCGTGCCGTCGCGCTGTGGGTCGCCGGGTAGCGATTTGAGGTAATGGGCGATCGCCGCCAGGTCGTCGTCAGCCATGAACTGCGTGGAGTTATTGAACGCTTCGGTCATTGAACCGTACACCACCGCATGCTTGTTGCGCCCGACCTTGAGGAACTGCACGATTTCCGGCTCGCTCCAGCGCGCCAAACCAGTGTTGGGGTCCTGGCGCAGACTGGGCGCATACCAGCCGTCGAGCAGTGCACCGGTGAGGAACGGTTTGCCGGATTCATCCAGCGCCTTCTCGTTGAAAGCCAGGCCGCGCGGCGTATGGCAGCTGCCGCAGTGGCCCGGGCCTTGAACGATATAAGCGCCGCGATTCCACAGGGCGTCCTGATCGGTTTTGGCCGCGTACGGCTCATTAGGCGCAAACACCCCGTTCCACAGCGCGATAGGCCAACGCATATTCAGCGGCCACGGAATGCTGCTGGGGATATTCGGCTGATCGGCCGGCGCGATGCCCTTCATGAAGAACGCGTACATGGCGCGCACGTCATCGTCACTGAGCTTGGCGTAAGACGGGTAGGGCATGGCCGGGTACAGCCGTCGCCCGTCCGGCGCCACGCCGTGGCGCACTGCGCGGTCAAAGTCGGCCAGCGAGTAGGCGCCGATGCCGGACTTTTTGTCCGGCGTGATATTGGTGGCGTGAATCGCCCCCAGCGGCGTGGCCATTTCCAGGCCTCCCGCGAAAGGAGCCTTGCCCGGCAAACTGTGGCAGGCCACGCAGTCACTCAGGCGGGCGACATACTCGCCGCGACTGACTAAAGCGGGGTCGACACTGGCGGCCGGTGCCGCCTCGAAAGGCGACGCCGGCTCACGGGTTACGTACCAGGCCAGCAGGCCTGCCGCGACCAGGCAGGGCAGCGCCAGCCAGCCTGCGGTTCTAGCGAATCGTCGGTTGTTCATGGGCGTTCCCTGTCGGTTAACTAAACGTGTATCGGCTCAATGGCAAGCTGCGGATGCGCTGCCCGGTCAATTGCGCCACCGCATTGGCCACCGCCGGCGCCACTGCAGGGAGCGGAGGTTCACCGATACCGCCCATTTTTTCGCCACTCTCGACGATCCTTACGTGCACTTGCGCCATGCGCGAGAGTGGCAGGATCGGGTACAGGTCGTAGTTGCGCGCCCTTGGTTTGCCGTCCACGTACACCGCTTCCTCCACCAGGGTTTGCGACAAGCCCAAGGCCACAGCGCCATTGACCTGTGCCTCAACGATTGCCGGGTTGACGATGCTGCCCGGGTCGATGGCTTCCCAGATGTGGTGCACCTTGACCTGGCCTTTTTCAATCGACACTTCAGCAATCACCGCCGCCTGGGAGCCGAACGGCGACGCCATGGCCACGCCGCGTGCACGCTTGCTGCCGTCTTCGGCGGTATATGGGCCACGTTTCCAGCCCCCGGACAAATCACCGACGGCTTGCAGCAACGTGGTCAGCCGTTTGTTGTCGCGCAGCAGGTGCAAGCGCAGTTCATACGGGTCGTGGCCGCCTTTGTCGGCCAGTTCGTCGAGGAACGCTTCATAGAAAAAGTCATTGAGGGAATTGCCCACCGAACGCCAGTAACCGAGCATCGGCGGGCCTTTGACGTAGATCTGCGCGATACGTTTGTTAGGGATGGCGTAAGCCTTGCCCGACAAACCTTCAAGGGCCGTGGGGTCGATTTTGTCGCCCTGTTTGCCGGCGATGGCTTCGGTGGGGCCTTCGGTGGCGCTCACCGCTTCAATGGCGATCGGCAAGCCTTGGTCGTCCAGTGCAGCACGGAACTTGACCACCGCGACCGGGCGCAGCACATCACGCAGGAACTCTTCTTCGCGGCTCCAGATCAGCTTGATCGGGCGCCCCACGGCCTTGGCCAGTGCGATGGCCTGCGGGTACGGGTTGGCCGAGTCATACAGGAAATGCCGGCCGAAGAAACCGCCGAGCAACGGCGAATGCAGGTTGATCTGTTCTATGGACAGCCCGGTGCGCTTGGCCATGTCGGCGCGGAACATATCCGGCGCCTGGTTCGGCAGCCACACGTCGAGCGTGCCGTCGGGGTTGAAGCGTGCCAGCGCTGACGGCGGCTCCAATTGAGCGTGATTCAAATACTGGTTGTGGTACGTGGCTTCGACCTTGGTTTTGGCGTTGTTCAGCGCGCCGGCCACATCACCTTCGTTTTCGTCGTCACGGGACGGGCCTTGCTGAGCGGCGAGAAAGTCACGGTACTTGTCGGTGGAAAAATCCGCCGGCATTGCCCGCACTGTCGAGTCGGCGCCAGCTTCCTGCCACTCCACCTGAATCGCTTCCACTGCGCGCTTGGCGTGCCACCAACGTTCGGCGACCACCGCCACAGCGCCGGGCAAGGTGTGCACCGAATGCACGCCTTTCATGGCTTCGACCTGCGGCTGGTTGCGCAGGCTGGCAACGGTCATGCCCAGGCGCGGCGCATGCTGCACGGCGGCGTGGAGCATGCCGTCGACTTTCAGGTCGATGCTGTATTGCGCCTTGCCGGTGGATTTGTCGTAGGCGTCCAGGCGTTTTACCGGCTTGCCGATCCAGCGGAACTGGCTCGGGTCGCGCAAGGTAATGGTGGCGGGGTCCGGCACCGGCATATCGAGGGCGCGGCTGGCCAGTTCGCCGTAGCCCAGCGAGCGGCCCGACGCGGCATGCACGACGCGGCCAGGTTGCGTGGTCAGTTGGGCCACCGGCACGCCAAGCTGTTCGGCACCGGCCTGCAACAGCATGGCCCGCGCCAGGGCGCCCAGGCGGCGCATGGTCGGGTAGCTCATGCGGATCGACATGCTGCCGCCGGTAATGCGCATGCCATTGTCCATCACCACATAGGCGTCACCCGGCGGCGCGGCTTCGACGATAAACGTGGCGGGGTCGGCGTCCAGCTCTTCACCGACAATCTGCGCCATGGCGGTGTGGGTGCCCTGGCCGCCTTCCATAAAGGGGCTGAGCAGCCGAACGCTGCCGTCCGGGCGAATCTCCAAAAACGCTGGCACCTGAGTGCCGCGCTCTGCAGCGCCCGCCGTGGCGGCGTAGGCCCTGGGAACGC
The DNA here is from genome assembly GCF_041946035.1 of Pseudomonas sp. AMR01. Classification (NCBI taxonomy): domain Bacteria; kingdom Pseudomonadati; phylum Pseudomonadota; class Gammaproteobacteria; order Pseudomonadales; family Pseudomonadaceae; genus Pseudomonas; species Pseudomonas sp. AMR01. The sequence goes on along the minus strand of NZ_JAUTYR010000045.1, from coordinate 28,266 downwards.
CCATCGGCAGGCCGAAGCCTAAGACCAGCGCGCCCACGGCGGTACTGGCCAGAAAACGCCGGCGGGAAAGGTTGACCGGATCACCGGACGCCGCATCAAGAATGTCAGGGGGCAGGGTCATTACACGGTCCCCTTCGCCAAATCGTGCACGGCGGTTTTGATTGCGTTGTAGGTGCCGCAACGGCAAAGGTTGACCATTGCCGCTTCGATTTGCTCATCCGTCGGCGCGGGGGTGTGCTTGAGCAGCGCCGTGGCCGCCATCACTTGCCCGGACTGGCAATAACCGCACTGCGCCACTTGGTGTTCGACCCAGGCCGCGACCACGCGCTTGCCAATGGCATCGTCTTCAACGGCTTCGATGGTGGTGATTTCGCGGCCAACCACGCCGGCCACTGGCGTGACGCAAGAGCGCACCACATTGCCATCGACCAGCACTGAGCAGGCGCCACACTGGGCCAGGCCGCAGCCGTACTTGGTGCCGGTCATGCCCAGGTCATCGCGGATCACCCACAGCAACGGTGTGTCCGCGTCAGCATCGACCTGATAGGACTTATTGTTGATACGTAATTCCATTGCTCTCACCTGCTAATCATCGGTTGGTGCAGCTTTTTTCTTTTTTATGAGTACGTGCAACGCGGGCGTTTTACGCCGGCGAGGGGCCAGGCTCAGGGCGACTGGCGCACATCGTTAGACTCTAGCCCACGGCGCAAGGGCTATCTATCCATTCGCCGAAGAGTCGGAGGATTAGGCAAGTATTCGACAGGATTGCACGCATGCGCCTGCTGACCCGGATGCTCGACGAGCTCTACCGGCGCGTCCGCCTCAACGACACGCAACGCTTTACGTTGATGAACGTGTTGCCGGTGCAGTGATGCCTGCCCCCGCCCGGCGGTGCGGTCATTCCGATTTGTACGTAGGAAACGGCCTATCTTGTGCCGCCTCTGTTGAAACACCCCTCGGTGGGCAATAGCCTCGGACTTTTCTTAATGAGAGTGCCTGCCTTGGGTAAGCAAAAAATGGTGTGGCCCACTGAACGCGAGGTTCGCCTGCGATTTATCCTTTTTGCCGTCATCGACATGGCGAGCGCCCGAGGTGCGCCTGCCGACATATTGTTGACTGCCCACAAACTGCTGCGTACGTCGCCATCGGAGTTGCAAATGCGTGAAAGCCTGGCCGACATTTTGGCGTGCGACGCGATGTATGGCTTCCGGTTCCCGCACGGGTCGGAGGCAGATGATTTCATACGGGCACTAGAACCAATGGACAGGTAAGCGGGTTAGCGCGTTTATCTCCTGAGGTTCTGACTCAATCGAGAGCCCCTTGCTCCCCCATCCATTTACTGGCATTGTTCGCGCAATTGGTAATTCTTCCCATTTGAGAATTTTTTGCGCATGCATGACATTCCGGCCGTGCCGAGCGATTGCGCCCGTCAGCAGACCCTCGCGGCAATGTACAGCGAGCATCACGGCTGGTTGCTTGGCTGGCTGCGCAGGAAACTGGGCTGTTCCCAGCACGCGGCCGACTTGGCCCACGATGCATTTATCCGTGTACTGATGTTGGCCGAGCCGCAAGATATCAAGGAGCCCCGCGCGTTTCTGGCGACCACGGCAGGGCGGTTGCTGATTGATGGCGCTCGGCGTCGGCGCATCGAAAAAGCTTACATGGAAGCCTTGGCCATTCAGTGCGAAGACGCCGGAATGCCCGACCCGGCAGCCATTCATGTGGCGTTGCAGGCCCTGGAGCGCATCACCGAAATGCTCGCCGGTTTGCCTGCGAAAACCCGCGAAGCCTTTCTGCTGAGTCGCCTCGACGGGCTGACCTACAGCGAAATTGCCACCCGCCTGAACGTGTCTTCCAGCACCGTTAAAAACTATCTGTCCACGGCCTTGGTGCACTGTTACCACAGCCTGCATGGGGCGGACCCATTGTCGTGAACTCGGAACAGATCATTCAACAAGCGGCGAATTGGCTGACGCGTTTGCACGATGAAGACGTCAGCGAGGCCGACCGCCAAGCCTTCGCGACCTGGTGCGAGGCCGACCCGCGCCACGCGGTGGCCGTGGAGCGCATGCGGGTTTTATGGGGCAATTTCGACACGTTGCCGGCACAACCTGCGCGCAGGGCGCTTAACCGCGCCTTCGCCCCGCACCGTTCGCGAGGCACACAGGTGCTGGGAGTGCTCGGTGTGGTGCTGTGCGGCTGGTTTGGCCTGCAACACCTGCCAGTGTGGATGGCCGACCAACGCACCGGCGTTGGCGAGCGCCGGCAGATCGTGCTCGAAGATGGCAGCCAGTTGCAGCTCAACAGCAACTCGGCGGTAGACGTGAGGTTCGACGGCCATCAACGGCTGATCGAACTGCTGCAAGGTGAGGTCTGGGTGGAGGTCGCCAAGGACCCGCAGCGGCCGTTCGTGGTGCGCACCGATCAGGGCACGGCCACAGCGCTGGGGACGCGCTATCTGGTCAAGCGTGGCGATGACGATTCCACGGTGGTTTCGGTGATCGAGTCCAGCGTGGCAGTCAAAGGCGAAACGGGCGAAGGTTTCAAGGTTGCGGCCGGCCAGCGTTCGCGCCTCGATCACGGCCACGCCCAACCGCCGCAAGCCATCGGCAACACCGACCCCGACGCGTGGACCCGTGGCCTGCTCAAGGTCAACGACCAGCCTTTGAGCGACGTGCTGCAAACCCTGGCCAGCTACCGTCACGGCTTGGTGCGTTTCGACCCCCAGGCCCTGAAAAACCTGCGGGTGTCCGGCGTATTCAAGCTCGACGACACCACCGCAGCCCTGTCGGCACTGGCGGATAACCTGCCGGTCAGCGTGGAGTACTTCACCGACCTGCTGGTGGTGATCAAGCCGCGCTGAGTCAGCGTTCGTTTCGACGCAGGCGTTTGTACAAGGTATTGCGACTGACGCCCAGTTCCCGCGCCAGGTGGGAAATGTTCCCGCCCGCGGCCTTCAGGCGCTGCGTCAGGTCCAGGTTTTCATCGATGTACTCGTCGGCAGGCAGTGGCGGCGGCACGTGCAAGTCCACGAAAAAATCGTCCGGCAGATGCTCCGGTCGAATCGGCTGCTCTTCGGCCATCGCCAGCGCCACCTGCAACACGCTGCTGACCTGACGCAAATTGCCCGGCCACGGGTGCTGCTCGAACAACGCCAGCACCTCGGCGCTGAGCCCGGCCCATTGGGTAGGCTCGCGGTGTTGTTGCCAAAGCTGCTTGAACAACGCCTGCTTATCCGTGCGTTCACGCAACGGTGGCAATTCGAGGGTCAGGCCGCCGATGCGGTAGTACAAATCCTCACGAAAGCGCCCGGCCTGCACCCACTCGCGCAGGGCGCGGTTGGTGGCCGAGATAATGCGTAAATCCACCGGGAACAGCTCGCTGCTGCCCACCGGTTGCACACAGCGTTCCTGCAAAACCCGCAGCAGACGCGCCTGGGTCGGCAGCGGCATATCGCCGATCTCGTCAAGAAACAGCGTGCCCTTGTCTGCCTTGCGAATCAGGCCAATGCTGCCTTTCTGGTTCGCACCGGTGAACGCGCCTTTTTCGTAGCCAAACAACTCCGATTCCACCAGCTCTGCGGGAATCGCCGCACAGTTCACCGCGATAAATGCCTGTCGGCTGCGCGAGCTGGCCTGGTGCAGGGCTTTGACGAACACCTCTTTGCCCACGCCCGTCTCGCCGTGGATCAGCAGCGGAATATCCTTCTCCAGCAAACGCTCGGCCTGGCGCACGGCTTTCTCCACGCGTGCGTCGCCAAAATGCAGGGTCTTGAGGCCAATCACCGCCGGTTTTAACGGTGCCGGTTCGCTGGGTTTGGGCTCGCTGAAAACTCGCGCTTGCACGGGCATTTGCCTGGGCCGCTTCAACAAACATTGAAACCGGTTGCGTCCCGCTGCCTGCAGGGCAAACGGCAACCCTTCCGGCTGGTTCAGCAACTCCAGCAGCGAGACCTTGAACAAACTGTCGATCAACACCCGCGACAGGCTGATGCCGAGCAAATTGTCGGCGCGGCGGTTGGCCGACAGAACCTGGCCGCTCTCATCAAAGATCAGCAGGCCGGCCCATTGGCTGTCGAGGTTGTTCAGGCCGGTGTTGAAGGTCAGCTGGAAATGTTCGCCGCGAAACAGGTTGAGGATCAGCCGGTTTTCCACGGTCTGGCTCATCATCCTGACCATGCCCAGGGTGTGGGAGGGCGGCAGGTAGCTGTCGCTGGACACATCCAGCACCGCGATGATTTCGCGCTGCGCATCGAAGATCGGCGCCGCCGAGCCGGTCATGAATCGGTTGGCCTTGAGGAAGTGTTCGTCGTGCTCGATATGCACCGCCTGCGCACACGCCAGCGCGGTGCCGATGGCGTTGGTGCCGCTGGAGCGCTCCCGCCAGCTGGCGCCGGGGTTAAACCCACGGGCGAGTTTGGGCTCGATAAAACGCTGGGTGCCCCATGACGTCAGCACTTGCCCCTCGTTGTCGGCGAGCATGATCAGGCAGTTGGAATTGCTCAGGATGTTTTCGTAGTAGGGCAGGACTTCCTGGTGGGTGGTCTGCACCAAGGAATGCTGGCTTTCCAGCAATTGGCTGATGCCCTCGGCGGGCAGTTGATCGAAGCTGGGGGCACTTTGATGGTCCAGGCCAAAGGCGCGGCAACGGCGCCAGGATTCCTGGATAAGGGTGTCGTGAGCCAAGGGTTCGGCCATGGGGCGACCTTCATATTTTTATTGTTATGGGGCTTGCACAATTCAGCGGTTGAAACCGTATCAACATGTGGGAGGGGGCTTGCTCCCGATAGCGGTGGGTCAGCAAATAAATCTGTACCTGACCCACCGCTATCGGGAGCAAGCCCCCTCCCACATTGGTTTCTGCAGTGTTCAGTCAATCGGCTTCAAAGAGTGTTGTTCACAACTGTTCATTGTCAACCCCACAGCTGTTCAGTTGTTCAGCGGGAGTGTTCACTCCTGAACATCGCCATTCACCCATTTCCTTACGCATCAAACGCTTGCAGTTTTGGCACGAAACTCGCTCTGACGAATGGCCAGATTCATTCCAATAATAAAAAAGGTCGTGTCATGTCATTGACCCTGGAGCACGTCACCCGCGTTGTCGAAGGCCAGACCTGGATCGACGACGCCAACCTGCGTTTCGAAGCCGGTTCCTTCAACGTTTTGCTGGGCCGCACCCTGTCCGGTAAAACCAGCCTGATGCGCTTGATGGCTGGCCTGGACAAGCCCGACAGCGGCCGCATCCTGATGAACGGCGTGGACGTCACCCAAAAACCGGTGCGCCTGCGCAACGTGTCGATGGTCTACCAGCAGTTCATCAACTACCCGACCATGACGGTGTTCGAAAACATCGCCTCGCCGTTGCGCCAGGCCGGTGTGTCCAACGAACTGATCCAGAGCAAGGTGCTGGAAACAGCGAGGATGCTGCGCATCGAGAAATTCTTGCAGCGCCACCCGCTGGAACTCTCCGGCGGCCAGCAGCAGCGCACCGCCATGGCGCGCGCGTTGGTCAAGGACGCCGAGCTGATCCTGTTTGATGAGCCGCTGGTGAACCTGGACTACAAACTGCGCGAAGAACTGCGTCAGGAAATGCGCGAGCTGTTCAAGGCGCGCCACACCATCGCCATCTACGCCACCACCGAGCCCAACGAGGCCCTGGCGCTGGGCGGCACCACCACCATCCTTCACGAAGGCCGGGTGATCCAGAGCGGCAAGGCCGCCGAGGTCTATCACCAACCGCAAACCGTACTGGCCGCCGAGCTGTTTTCCGAGCCGCCGATCAACCTCATGCCGGGGCGCATCAGCGGCAATGAAGTGAGCTTCGCCAATTTTGTGCACTTCCCCTTGAACGTCGACCTGCGCCCCATCGGCGAAGGCGACTTCCGTTTCGGCGTGCGCCCCAGCCATATCAGCCTGGTGCCGAGCAACGACGACGATCTGGAGCTGGCGGTGACCGTGGAAGTGGCCGAGATCAGCGGCTCGGAAACCTTCCTGCACGTGCGCAGCGAGCACTTCCTGCTGGTGCTGCACCTGCCGGGAGTGCACGAGTACGACGTCGACGCGCCGATCCGCGTGTATATCCCCACCCATAAACTGTTTGTGTTCGATGGCCAGGGCCGTTTGGTCCAGGCCCCCGGGCGCCGTGTCGCGAGGGTTGCCTGATGGCCGAGATCCATTTGCAGAACCTCGCCCACAGCTACAGCCCTACGCCAAGCGGCCCTGAGGACTACGCGATTCGGGAAATGAACCACGTGTGGGAGCAGGGTGGGGCCTACGCCTTGCTCGGGCCGTCGGGCTGCGGCAAGTCGACCTTGCTCAATATCATCTCCGGCCTGCTCAGCCCGTCTGAAGGTCAGGTGCTGTTCGACCATAAAGTGGTCAACGACCTCACTCCGGAAAAACGCAACATCGCCCAAGTGTTCCAGTTCCCGGTGGTGTACGACACCATGACGGTGTTCGACAACCTGGCGTTTCCCCTGCGAAACCAGGGCATGGCCGAGGCGAAAGTGCACAGCAAGGTGCAGGAAATTGCCGAAGTCCTCGACCTGCAAAACCTGCTGAGCAAAAAAGCCCGCAATCTTACCGCCGATGAAAAACAGAAAGTCTCCATGGGCCGTGGCCTGGTGCGCGACGACGTGTCGGCGATCCTGTTTGACGAACCGCTGACGGTGATCGACCCGCACCTCAAATGGAAACTGCGGCGCAAGCTCAAGCAGATCCACGAGCAGTTCAACATCACCATGGTCTACGTGACCCACGACCAGCTGGAAGCCTCGACCTTCGCCGATAAGATCGCGGTGATGTACGGCGGGCAGATCGTGCAGTTCGGTACGCCGCGCGAATTGTTCGAGCGGCCGAGCCATACCTTTGTCGGTTATTTCATCGGCAGCCCGGGGATGAATCTGATTGAGGTGCAGGCCGAGGCGGGTGGGGTACGTTTTGCCGGCACGCTGCTGCCGTTGCCCGAGTCATTGCAGCAACGCCTGCGCGACACGGACTACAAAAAGTTGCAGGTGGGCATACGCCCGGAATTTATTCACGTGTGGGACGAGCACAACCCTGACGCGATGCAGGCCGATGTCGTACATGTCGAAGACCTGGGCACCTACAAGATCATGACCCTAAACCTCGATGGCGCGCCGTTGAAAGTGCGCCTGGCCGAAGACAAGCCCGTGCCCGAAGGCAAGGCCTCGATCAGCTTCCCGGCGCAATGGCTGATGGTCTACGCCGACGATTACCTGCTGGAGGTGCTGCCATGAACAAGGTGCAGAACAACAAGGCCTGGTGGCTGGTGTTGCCGGTGTTCCTGCTGGTGGCGTTCAGTGCGGTGATCCCGATGATGACCGTGGTCAACTACTCGGTGCAGGACATCTTTGACCAGTCCAGCCGCTACTTCGTCGGCGCCGACTGGTACAAGCAGGTGCTGCTCGACCCGCGCCTGCATGACTCATTGCTGCGTCAGTTCATCTATTCGGCCTGCGTGCTGCTGATCGAAATCCCCCTGGGCATCGCCATCGCCCTGACCATGCCGACCAAAGGGCGCTGGTCGTCGCTGGTGTTGATCATTCTTGCCATTCCGCTGCTGATTCCGTGGAACGTGGTGGGCACCATCTGGCAGATCTTTGGCCGCACCGACATCGGTTTGCTCGGTTACAGCCTTAACGCAATGGGCATCAGCTACAACTACGCGGCGAATACGGCGGACGCCTGGGTCACCGTGCTGGTGATGGACGTGTGGCACTGGACCTCTCTGGTGGCGCTGCTGTGCTATTCGGGGCTGCGGGCGATTCCGGATGTGTACTACCAGGCGGCGCGGATTGATCGTGCATCGGCCTGGGCAGTTTTCCGACATATCCAGTTGCCGAAGATGAAAAGCGTGCTGCTGATCGCGGTGATGTTGCGGTTTATGGACAGCTTCATGATCTACACCGAGCCGTTTGTACTCACCGGCGGCGGGCCGGGTAACGCCACCACGTTCCTCAGCCAGACGCTGACCCAAATGGCCGTAGGCCAATTCGACCTGGGCCCGGCGGCGGCGTTTTCCCTGGTGTACTTCCTGATCATCCTGTTGGTGTCCTGGCTGTTCTACACCGCCATGACCCACTCCGACGCCAACCGCTGAGGCCGCCAACATGAGCAAGCGCAAGCTGATACCGCTGCTGATCTACATCCTGTTCCTGCTGGTGCCGATCTACTGGCTGCTGAACATGTCCTTCAAGAGCAACACCGAAATCCTCGGTGGGCTGACGCTGTTTCCGCAGGATTTCACCCTGGCGAACTACAAGGTGATCTTCACCGACCCGAGCTGGTACACCGGCTACCTCAACTCGCTGTACTACGTGAGTCTGAACACGGTGATCTCTCTGAGCGTGGCGTTGCCGGCGGCCTACGCGTTCTCGCGCTACCGTTTTCTGGGTGACAAGCACCTGTTCTTCTGGCTGTTGACCAACCGCATGGCGCCACCGGCGGTGTTTTTGCTGCCGTTCTTCCAGCTGTATTCCTCGATTGGTTTGTTCGATACCCACATCGCCGTGGCGCTGGCGCACTGCCTGTTCAACGTGCCGTTGGCGGTGTGGATTCTGGAAGGCTTCATGTCTGGTGTGCCCAAGGAAATCGACGAAACTGCCTACATCGACGGCTACAGTTTTCCCAAGTTCTTCGTGAAGATTTTCATCCCGCTGATCGGCTCCGGCATCGGTGTTACCGCGTTTTTCTGCTTCATGTTTTCCTGGGTTGAGCTGTTGCTCGCGCGCACCCTGACCTCGGTCAACGCCAAGCCGATCGCGGCGGTGATGACGCGCACGGTCTCGGCGTCGGGCATCGATTGGGGTGTGCTGGCGGCGGCGGGGGTGTTGACCATCCTGCCCGGCATGCTGGTGATCTGGTTTGTTCGCAACCACGTGGCCAAGGGCTTTGCCCTGGGCCGGGTCTGAGGAGTCGATGATGGAATGGATGGCCTGGACCACCCCAACTGCACTGTTCTTTGCGGGCATCGCCCTGATTCTGGTGGGCATGACCACCTGGGAACTGCGTTCGCCGAGCATCCCTCGGCGCGGTTTATTGCCGATCAGCACCACCCGTGGTGATCGCTTGTTTATCGGTCTTCTCGGCAGCGCCTACCTGCATCTATTGGTAATTGGCGTAACCGGCTGGAGCATCTGGGTAGCAACTGCGCTGTCCCTGGTGTGGCTGTTGTGTGTGATGCGTTGGGGCTAGTGCTCCGTTTGAATAAACAACCAGGAGGTCTCTATGTTCGATAAAAACAATAAGCTGCGACATAGCATTTCATTGGCCGCCGTACTGGCCCTCAGCGGTTTGAGCGCCACGGCCTGGGCCGATGCGTACGAAGACGCGGCGAAAAAATGGATCGGCAGCGAGTTCAAGCCGTCCACGCTCACCGAAGCCCAACAGCTCGAAGAGTTGAAATGGTTTATCAAGGCTGCGGAACCGTTCCGTGGGATGAAGATTAATGTGGTGTCGGAAACCCTCACCACCCACGAGTACGAATCCAAGGTGCTGGCCAAGGCCTTCAGCGAAATCACCGGGATCAAGCTGACCCACGACCTGCTGCAGGAAGGCGACGTGGTGGAGAAGCTGCAAACCCAGATGCAGTCCGACAAGAACATCTATGACGGCTGGGTCAACGACTCGGACCTGATCGGCACGCACTTTCGCTATGGCAAGACCGAATCGATCACTGACCTGATGGCCAACGAAGGCAAGGACTTCACCTCGCCGACCCTGGACATCAAGGACTTTATCGGCATCTCGTTTACCACCGCGCCGGACGGCAAGGTCTACCAGCTGCCAGACCAACAGTTCGCCAACCTGTATTGGTTCCGCGCCGACTGGTTTGAGCGCCCGGAGCTGAAAGCCAAGTTCAAGGAAAAATACGGCTATGACCTCGGCGTGCCGGTGAACTGGTCGGCCTACGAAGACATTGCCAAATTCTTCAGCGAAGACGTCAAGGAAATCGACGGCAAACGCGTTTATGGGCACATGGACTACGGCAAAAAAGACCCGTCACTGGGCTGGCGCTTCACCGATGCCTGGTTCTCCATGGCCGGTGGCGGCGACAAGGGCCTGCCCAACGGCTTGCCGGTGGACGAGTGGGGCATTCGCGTGGAGGACTGCCACCCGGTCGGCTCCAGCGTCACCCGTGGCGGCGACACCAACGGCCCGGCCGCCGTATTTGCCACGCAGAAATACGTGGACTGGATGAAAGCCTACGCGCCACCGGAAGCGGCGGGCATGACCTTCTCCGAATCCGGCCCGGTGCCGTCCCAGGGCGCCATCGCCCAGCAGATCTTCTGGTATACCGCGTTTACTGCCGACATGACCAAACCGGGCTTGCCAGTGGTCAACGCCGACGGCACGCCGAAATGGCGCATGGCGCCGTCGCCCGTCGGGCCGTATTGGGAAAAGGGCATGAAGAAGGGCTATCAGGACGTAGGCTCCTGGACCTTCCTCAAGTCTACGCCCGAGAAACAAAAACTCGCGGCTTGGCTCTACGCGCAGTTTGTGACCTCGAAAACCGTCTCGCTGAAGAAAACCATCGTCGGTCTGACGCCGATTCGTGAGTCCGACATCAACTCCCAGGCCATGACCGACCTGGCACCGAAACTCGGCGGTTTGGTGGAGTTCTACCGCAGCCCGGCCCGTGTGGAGTGGACCCCGACCGGCACCAACGTGCCGGACTATCCACGCCTGGCGCAACTGTGGTGGAGCAACATCGCGGCGGCCGCCAGCGGCGAGAAAACCCCGCAACAGGCGCTGGATAACCTGGCCAAGGAGCAGGACGCGATCATGACGCGCCTGGAACGCTCCAAAGTCCAACCGGTGTGCGGCCCGAAAATGAACCCCGAGCGTGACGCGCAATACTGGTTCGACCAGCCGGGCGCACCGAAGCCGAAACTGGCTAACGAGAAGCCTAAAGGCGAGACCGTGGCGTACGGTGATTTGCTGAAGTCGTGGGAGGCGGCGCGCAAGTAAGCACAGGCTCTCAGTAGAGAGTTAGCTTCCTGTGGCGAGCGGGCTTGCCCCGCGTTGGGCTGCACAGCAGCCCCAAAACCCGGCGACCGAGGTCTAACCGAAGAACTCGGTCGCCTGCCATGGGGCCGCTTCGCAGCCCAACGCGGGGCAAGCCCGCTCGCCACAACAGGCCCGCCATAAAAAGCGGGCTTGCCAAATTTCGCTCGGAGGTATTTTCGAAGTTAAGCAGCTTGCGGCTGAATCTGCAGTTCGCCCTCAACTTCCTTGACCAACTCACTGGCCAAAAACAGCGGCACCAAACGCCGGTGCAACTGAGGCTCGACAAACTCTTTCACGGTGTCCAGTGCCAGTACGCCACTGAGGGGCAATTCGGCCTTGGTGTACGACAGCCACGCTTTCTTCAATGCCATCAACACATCGCTGCCCGCCGTGGAGGCGAAGCGGCGTTGGGTGGGTTTGGCATCGAAGGTAAAGGTGTGCTGGAACGCATAACCGGTTTCGTCGCCGTTGCCTGCGGTACAGCGTACGCAGGTGCACGGGCCTTCGCCGAATGCGCTGCGCAGGTAGGCGTTGAAGTCCACCACGGGTTTGAGTGACAGGCGTTTATCGACCTCGAACAGGTCTCCGGTCATTTTTTCGTCAGTGTTCAACGTCCATTTCCTCGCAGGTTCGGCAAAATTTTAAAGCGCCGCACAATACCAGCCACAGGCGTTTTTGGGGATGGATTTGCATAACAATAGATCCCGATATTCTTTTCCTGTCTTAAAAATGCTCGCTACCCTCGCTTACCTTCTCAAAAGCGCGGCAGACCCCTCCATGACGTTCAAACGCTCCTCCCTGACTCTACTGGCCGCGTCCCTGGCCGCCGCGAGCGCGTTGCTCAGCACCGGCGCGCAGGCCGAAGGCAAGATCAGCATCGCCCAGCAGTTTGGTATCGGCTACCTGATTCTCGACGTGGTGCGCGACCAGCACCTGATTGAAAAGCACGGCAAGGAGCAGGGCCTGGACATCAAGGTGGAGTGGAACAGCATTTCCGGCGCCACCGCCATGAACGAGTCGTTGCTGGCGGGCGCCCTCGACGTGGTCTCGGCCGGTGTGCCGCCGATGCTCACGCTGTGGGACCGCACCAAGGGCAAGCAAAACGTCAAGGCCATCGCCTCCCTCGGCTCGATGCCCAACTACTTGCTGACCAACAACCCCAACGTGAAGACCCTCAGCGATTTCAGCGAGAAAGACCGCATTGCCGTTCCTGCCGCCGGGGTGGGTTTCCAGTCGCGCACCTTGCAGATTGAAACCGCCAAGCAATTCGGCGATGCCAACTACAAAAAATTCGACGACATCTCCATCAGCCTCGCTCACCCCGACGCTACGGCGGCGTTGATTGCCGGCGGCTCGGAGATCAACTCGCACTTCTCCAGCCCGCCGTTCCAGTACCAGGAACTGTTGAATCCCAACGTGCACAAGGTGCTCAGTTCCTACGACATCCTCGGCGGGCAGGCGACGTTCAATGTGCTGTACACCACCGAGAAATTCCACGACGAGAACCCCAAAACCTACAAGGCGTTCTATGACGCGCTGGCCGAAGCCGAGCAGATCATCAAGGCCGACAAACCTGCTGCGGCCAAAACCTATATTCGGGTAGAGGAATCCAAGCTGCCGTTGGACCTGGTGGAGAAAATCGTCCAGGACCCGGAAATCGACTTCACCATCGTGCCGCAGCGCACCTACATCTATGCCGAGAAACTGCAGGAACTGGGCGTGTTGAAAAACAAGGCCGCGAGCTGGAAGGACTACTTCTTTGAAGAGGCCCATGGCGGGAATGGCAGCTGAGCCCACGTCCAGGCTTGAAACACTGACAAAATGTGGGAGCGGGCTTGCTCGCGAATGCGGTGGATCAGTAAAAAAATCTGTTGACTGACACACCGCATTCGCGAGCAAGCCCGCTCCCACATTTGATCTTCATCGTCTGGCAATCAGCGGAAGAATTCTCCGGGTGTGGAATCAAACTGCTGGCGAAACGCATTGATAAACGCCGACGTCGATTCATACCCACACGCCAATGCCACATCCGTCACCCGCTCGCCTTGCTCCAGGGCGGGCAGGGCGCTGAGCAGCCGCAGACGCTGGCGCCACGCGCGAAACGTCAGCCCGGTGTCTTTCACAAACAACCGGCTCAGGGTTTTTTCGCTGATCGCCAGCTTGTCACTCCACTGGCCCAAAGTCGTCTGCTGCTCGGGGTGCAGGTTCAAACTCCGATAGATCTGCCGCAAACGCGGTTCCAGCGGCAACGGCAGCATCAAATCCACCTGGGGCGCCGCAGCAAGCTGGTCGAGCACCACCTGCGCCAGGCGCCCATCCGGCCCGTCCTCGGTATATTCCACCGGCAGCTCACTGAAACTGCGGATCAACTCGCGCAATAAACTGCTCACCACCAACACCTGGCAGCGCTCGGCCGCCCAAGTGGTCACGCTGCAATCCAGGTACAAACTGCGCATTTCAGTGTGCGGCGAGCTGAACACCCGGTGCGGCATGCCAGCGGGTATCCACACCGCGCGCTGGGGCGGGGCGACGAAGCGGCCGACACTTGTCTGAATCTCCAACACCCCGGAAATCGCGTAGGACAGCTGCACCCACGGGTGGCTGTGCCGCCGGGTCAGCGCTCGATTAGGCAGCGATTCTGTGCGCCCATACACCGGCCGTGGCAGGCTGGAAAGCCCGGGCACACTGCGGCGCACGGTTTTTTCATGTCCTTTAGGCGGCATTTACTGGCTCATTGGCGTTAGTCGGTAACAAGCCGTTACGTTAGAGTCGCGACGATGCTCTTGGCAACCCCTGGAAGAATTGCTTATGACCCGCCCGCGTTTCCTGCCCGATAACTTCACCCTGACCCTTGTCGCCACGGTGATCCTCGCCTCCTTGCTGCCCGCCAGCGGCCAGACCGCCGTGGCCTTCGGCTGGGTGACTAACCTTGCGATCGCGCTGCTGTTTTTTCTGCACGGCGCCAAGCTGTCGCGCCAGGCCATCGTCGCCGGTGCGGGCCATTGGCGCCTGCATTTGCTTGTGTTTAGCCTGACCTTTGTGTTGTTCCCGCTGCTGGGCCTGGCGCTGAAACCGGTGCTGTCACCGCTGATCGGCAAAGACCTGTACATGGGCATGCTCTACCTCTGCGCATTGCCGGCCACCGTGCAATCGGCGATTGCCTTCACGTCGCTGGCTCGCGGCAATATCCCGGCGGCGATTTGCAGCGCGGCGGCCTCCAGCCTGTTTGGTATCTTCCTGACCCCGCTGCTGGTGACCCTCTTACTCAATGTGCACGGCGAGGCCGGTTCCACCGTCGACGCCATCCTGAAGATCAGCGTGCAGTTGCTGCTGCCGTTTGTGGCCGGGCAAATTGCTCGTCGCTGGATCGGTGAGTGGGTCGGTCGCAATAAATCCTGGCTCAAGTTCGTCGACCAGGGTTCGATCCTGCTGGTGGTTTACGGCGCGTTCAGTGAAGCGGTCAACGAAGGCATCTGGCACCAGATCCCGCTGTGGGAGCTGGGCGGTTTGGTGGTGGCGTGCTGCGTGTTGCTGGCGTTGGTGCTGGTGGCGTCGACGTTGCTGGGCAGGGCTTTTGGCTTCAGCCAGGAAGACCGCATCACCATTTTGTTCTGCGGCTCGAAGAAAAGCCTGGCCACTGGCGTGCCCATGGCTCAGGTGCTGTTCGCGGGGGCGAGCATGGGCGTGCTGATCCTGCCGCTGATGCTGTTTCACCAGATCCAGTTGATGGTGTGTGCGGCCCTGGCCCAGCGTTATGCCAAGCGCCCGGAAAGCATTCCTGAATTGATGGGGCAGGTAGATCCTTGACCCAGCGCACACTTTGAGGCGAAAGCCCTCAAGTTAACGCGCGGCCAGACGACTTCCTTATTGAGAGCCCAATAAGGAGTGTCGGCATGAACGTAAAAGGTGTTTCGATTGTTGCAGGCCTGTTTTGCCTATGGGCGGGCGGCGTCAGTGCCGCACAGACCGTTGGCGGGGGCACTATTGAGTTCCGGGGTGCCATCGTCGAGTCCGGGTGTGCGACAAATGCGCGCAGCGGTTCAGTGATGGACCTGACCGGATGCTCCATCGCCAATCGCGGCGGCCGCATTGATGTGCACAGTGTGGCCCCGTTCGCGAGCGTCAACGCAGCCCACGTAAGGCTGGTGGCAGACAGCGGCAGCGGGCGTTATTACGATCAGCGCTACCTGCTGGTCGACAACGCCGGGCAGCCGATCACGTCGGGCAACTACGTGGTGACCCTGACGTCGCCCTGAACCCGGCGGCGACGATCCGCGTCAACAACGCGCCGAGAAACCTATAGAATGTTCGGCGGCGGCGCCTTTGCGCGTGGCCGTTGGATCATCGCCAGAGTACCTCGCCCGCCAATGAGCATTTCAGCCGCAACGCCCCAAGCCAACTGGCAACCGGTCATCGCCTTGGCGCTGGCCGCCTTTGTGTTCAATACCACCGAATTCGTGCCCGTCGGGCTGCTCAGCGCCATCGGCGCCAGCTTCGACATGCCCATCGCCAACGTCGGCCTGATGCTCACCATCTATGCCTGGATTGTGTCCCTGACCTCGCTGCCGGTGATGCTGCTGACCCGAAACGTTGAACGGCGCAAGTTGCTGATCGTGCTGTTCGGCATGTTTATCGCCAGCCATATCCTCTCCAGCGTCGCCACCAGCTTTGGCATCCTGATGCTTAGCCGAGTCGGCATCGCCTTGTCCCACGCGCTGTTCTGGTCGATCACCGCCTCGCTGGCCGTGCGCCTCGCGCCCGAAGGCAAACAGGTGCAAGCCCTTGGCCTGCTTGCCACCGGCACCTCGCTGGCGATGGTGTTGGGCATTCCGCTGGGTCGTTTGCTTGGTGAAGCCATGGGCTGGCGCACCACCTTCCTGGTGATCGGCGCATTCGCCGCCGCCCTGGTGTTCTGGTTGGCGCGTACCTTGCCGTTGCTGCCCAGCCAAAACTCCGGCTCGCTGCGCAGCCTGCCGCTGCTGTTCAAGCGCCCGGCGCTGGTGGCGCTTTACGTGCTCACCGCGCTCACCGTCACCGCGCAATTCACCGCCTACAGCTACATCGAACCCTTCGTCGAAGGCGTGGCCGGCATGGGCAGTGGCGCCGTGACCCTGATCCTGCTGGTGTTCGGCGGCGCGGGCATTATCGGCTCGCTGCTGTTCAGCCTGGTGCACCGCTTGAACCCCCACGTTTTCGTGGTCAGCGCGGTGTTCATCCTCGCCGCATGCCTGGCGCTGTTGCTGCCGTTGAGCGGCGCCGAGTCTTATCTGGTGGTGCTGAGCATTTTCTGGGGCATGGCAATCATGGGCTTCGGCCTGGCCATGCAGTCCAAAGTGTTGGTGCTCGCGCCGGATGCCACCGACGTCGCCATGGCGATGTTCTCCGGCATCTACAACATCGGCATCGGCGGCGGCGCCCTCATGGGCAGCTGGGTCGGCAGCCACTTCGGCTTCGCCTGGATCGGCGCGGCAGGTGGGTTGTTGGCGGCGGTGGCGTTGATTGGGTACTGCTTGGCGATTCGCAAGTTTGGTACGGGTGTGGCAAGTCAGTGAGGAGTTACGCGTAATGATTAAACCGGCTGTTATCGCGATGCTTGCGAGTGTGTCCGCACTGTTGCTCAGCCCCACAAGCTCGGCGGCAAGCTTTGACTGTGCCAAAGCCCGCGCGCCTGACGAAATTGCCATCTGCAAGAACGTCAGCCTCAACGACCAGGACGTGACCATGGCGTTGCTCTACGACCTGAACAAACACTTCATGGCCATGGGCGGGCGCGGTTCACTTATGGACGGGCAGGCCGAGTGGCTCAAGCAGCGCCATGCGTGCGGCGCGAAAGTGAGCTGCCTGAGGGACGCTTACACGCGGCAGATAGGAATGTTGCGCAGGTTTATTGATGAGCGGGTGATGACGAAGGGGCCGTTTTGAGGCTTGTCTGATTCTGCGCAATGCTACGTTTGCTGGAGCTGTGCAATCGCAGCCGTCACGCAACGGAATACTTAGCAGCAGGGCGAAATATTGCAGCACCACTGCGTCGGAAATCGGTCATATCTGGCTGATTCCAGCCCGTTATGGGCGAACACCGTACCTGTGGCGAGCGGGCTTGCCCCGCGTTGGGTTGCGAGGCGACCCCAGAAGGAAGAATGCGGTGGGTCAGGTATTCTTCGGTCGCTGGTTTTGGGGCTGCTTCGCAGCCCAACGCGGGGCAAGCCCGCTCGCCACATGGGTACTTATCGCCTGTTCTACTTAAAGACCTTGAAGGGCTGGTTGCAAGACGGCGTTACAGTGCAGCCAACACCACCTCCAGCTTCTCCTGATCCCGCGCAAACTGCCGGATCCCTTCCGCCAGCTTCTCCGTCGCCATCGCATCTTCATTCGACGCCCAGCGAAATTGCGCTTCGGTCAGTTGCTGACGCGCTTCACCTTCTGCACCCGCCACCAGTTTGCGCGTCAGCGTGCCGTTATCTTCAGCGAGCTTTTGCAGCAAGTCCGGGCTGATGGTCAGGCGATCGCACCCGGCCAATTCCTCGATCTGGCTCAACGTACGGAAGCTTGCGCCCATGACCACGGTCGGGATTTGGTTGGCCTTGTAGTAGTTGTAGATGCGCGTCACCGATTGCACGCCCGGGTCTTCGGCGCCGGTGTAGTCCAGGCCGGTGTTTTTGCGGTACCAGTCGTAAATACGGCCCACGAACGGCGAGATCAGGAACACGCCCGCATCGGCGCAGGCCACGGCTTGGGCGAAGGAGAACAACAGGGTGAGGTTGGTCTGAATACCGGCTTTTTCCAGGCGCTCGGCGGTGCGGATGCCTTCCCAGGTGGAGGCCAGCTTGATCAGCACGCGGTCGCGGCCGATGCCGGCTTGGTCGTACAGGGCGATCAACTGGTTGGCCTTGGCCCACAGCGCGTCTTCATCGAAGGACAAGCGTGCGTCGACTTCGGTGGAGATGCGCCCCGGAATCACCTTGAGAATGCCCGCACCCACCGACACGGCGAAGTGGTCGCACGCCAAACCCACGTCGCCTTTGGACAGGCTCACGGCATCGCGCAGCAGTTCAGCGTATTCGGGGATGGCGGCGGCTTTCAGCAGCAGGGAAGGGTTGGTGGTGGCGTCCACCGGGCGCAGGCGGCTGATGGCTTCCAGGTCGCCGGTGTCGCAGACCACGGTGGTAAATTGCTTGAGTTGTTCGAGCTTGGACGTCATGCGCGGCAGTCTCCAGAAAGGGTTAGTGGTTCAGGGCCTGGGCGGTGTCGAGGTCGGTGATCAGCACGTCGAGGTAGCCGCCCTTGAGCGCGCCGCGAATCGCCTGCACCTTGTTCAGCCCGCCTGCCAGGCCGAGCACGCGCTGGATCGAACGCAGTTTGGGCAGCGCCACCGACACTACGAACTCTTCGTCTTCATCAAGCACCGGCTCGCCCTTGGCGTCGAAGTAGCGCAGGCAAATATCGCCCACTGCGCCGCGTTCAGCGAGCAGGCGCAGCATGTCTTCGGTGTAGTAGTTGCCGCTGTTGCGCAGCAGTTGTGAGGGCTCCAGGTCGCCAATGCCGACGATCGCCAGGGTGATGCTGTCAAAGCGTTGCAGCACTTCCTTGACCTCTTCCATCTGCACGATGCGCTGCTTGCTTTCCACCGATTGCTCGATGCTTTGCGACGGCAGCAAAAACGCCGGGCAATTGAGCAGGGTGGCCAGGCGTTGGGTCAGCAAGGTGGCTTCAAACGCGCCTTTGTTGCCGACACCACCGAGCAGTTGCACCACTTCCTGAGCGCCTTGCTTGCCCGGTTGCGCGTGCAAATGGCTGACCATGGCGCGGATGGTGCTGCTCCACGACGAAATACCGATGTGGTCCTGAACCGACAGGCTGGTTTCCAGATAATGCGCGGCGGCCGAGCCGATGGCCTGCTTGATGCTCTCGTCATTGCCCGGTTCGGTGGCTTCCACCACGATCACCTGGCGCACGCCGTAGCGGCGCTGCAACTGGTTTTCCAGCTCAAGGTGCAGGCCTTGCAGGCGCATTACGCTGATTTTGACCACGCCTTCCTGCAGCGCCCGGCGCAGGGCGCGGCTGATAAACGACTGCGACAAGTCCAGTTGCGTGGAAATCTCGGACTGCTTGAGCCCTTCTTCGTAATAGAGGCTCGCGATCTTGGTGATCAGGCGCTGTTCTTCGATCTGGCTCATGAAGGCCTCAGTAGGTGTATCAATGCCGGTGAGGATACCAAACCCTCACGACATGATCAGGCCGCCGTCGATATTGATTGCCTGGCCGGTGAGGTAGGCCGCATCGTCGGAGGCCAGAAACGCCACCAATCCCGCCACATCCGAGGGTTTCCCGGCGCGGCGCAGGGGGATGTTCTTGACCCATTCGGCCATCAATTCACCCTTGCCGTAGCGCTTTTCATCGGTGCTGAGGATCTCGCCCCACACGCGGTCGTTGTAGTCCCACATTTCGCTCTCGATGATGCCGGGGCAAAACGCGTTGACCGTGATGTTATGCCGCGCCAGCTCCAGCGCCAGGCTTTGGGTGATGCCGATCACGCCCATCTTGCTCGCGGCGTAGTGCGGCGTGTAGATAAAGCCCTGGCGGCCCTGGCCGGACGAAGTGTTGATCAACCGCCCGCTGCCTTGCTTGACCATGTACTTGGCGGCTTCCCGGCAACCGAGCCAGACGCCGGTGGTGTTGACCTGCAGCACTTTGTCGAAGTCGGCGCGGGGCATCTTGTCGTAGTGGTCGATGGTGATGATGCCGGCGTTTTGCACCGACACATCGATGCTGCCAAACCGCGCGTGGCCTTCGCGGTAGAGCTTTTCGATGTCGCTTTCGCTGGTCACGTCGATGCCCAGTGCGAGGGTCTGAACCTTGTATTCCTCGGCCAGTTGATTGGCGGTGAAGGTCACGCGTTCCAGGTCGTTGGAGGCCAGCACCAAGTGGGCGCCTTCCTGAGCGAAGCGCTCGGCAATACCGGCGCCAATGCCACGGCAGGCGCCGGTGATGACTACAGTTTTACCGCTGAATCGTTGCGACATGACGGGGGCTCCACTTATTACCAGCAGACAAAACCGCCATCGACCAACAGGTCGACACCGGTACAAAAGGATGACGCCTGGCTGACCAGGAAAATCGCCGGGCCGACCATTTCTTCCACGCTGGCCATACGGCCCATGGGCGTGGTCTGTTCAAAAATCTTCACCTGATCGGCGACTTCCGGCCGCGAGTTCATCGGCGTGGCGGTATAGCCGGGGCTGATGCAGTTAACCCGCAGGCCCTTGTCGGCCCATTCCATCGCCAGGCTCTTGCTCAGGTGGATGACCCCGGCCTTGGAGGTGTTGTAGTGCGCCTGCAACAAGCCACGGTTGACGATGCTGCCGGACATCGACGCGATGTTGACGATGGCGCCTTTGCCGCGCGGCAGCATCACGGCCGCCTGGGCCTGGCAACTGAGGAAGATGCCGGTGAGGTTGATGTCCAGGGTGGTTTGCCAGCGTTGCAGTTCAAGGTCTTCGGCGGCTTGGGCATTGGCAATGCCCGCGCAGTTGACCGCCACGCTGAGCGCGCCGAGTTCGGATTCGGTGCGCGCGACGGCGGCGTCGAGGGCCGCGCGCTCGGTCACGGTGCCGCTCAAGGCCAGGGCGCGACGGCCCAACGCCTGGATGCGTTCTACGGTGCTGCTGATACCAGGGCTGCCCGGCAGATCAAAGCAGGCCACATCGGCCCCTGCTTCGGCGAGCCCAACCGCGATGGCTTGGCCAATCCCACTGCCCGCGCCGGTCACAAATGCCACCTGGCCCTGAAGACTGAAAAGCTGCATGGATTACTCCGTTATTTTGAAATTACAGTAGATCTCTGTGGGAGGGGGCTTGCTCCCGATAGCGGTACATCAGATAAAAATACTCCAACTGAACCACCGCTATCGGGAGCAAGCCCCCTCCCACATTGAATCTTCATTGTTCGTGAGGGCTAGGCAGTCAGGCAGTCGCCATTTCCATCACCGACACTGGCGTGGCTTCCCCGCGTTCCAGAATCCCCATCTGCCGCCCCCGGCTCATCACCATCACCCGATGGGACAGCCCGAGCACTTCATCCAGGTCTGAACTCACCACAATCACCGCCATGCCCTTGGCCGCCAGGTCCGCGATCACTTCATAAATCGCCGCCCGCGCGCCCACGTCGATGCCGCGTGTGGGCTCATCAAGAATGAACACCTTGGGATTACGCGCCAGCCATTTGGCAATGATCACCTTCTGTTGATTACCCCCGGACAGGCTGGAAATCCGCGACTGCGGCGCACCTTTTACCCCCAGTCTTGCCACCGCCGTGCGCGCAAATTCGCGCAGCGGGGCAGGGAACACCCAGCCGCGTTTATCCAGCAGGTCGGTGTTGCCATAAATCAGGTTGTCTTCAATCCGATGTTCCACCACCACACCTTGCTGCTTGCGGTCTTCGGGCACCAGCACCACACCGGCCTGGATCGCCTCGAACGGCGAACGCAACTGGCGAACTTCGCCGTCGAGCACCATGTGCCCCTGGATGTCCTGGGCCGCTCCGGCAATGGTGCGCACCAGCTCCGTGCGCCCGGCGCCGACCACGCCGGCAATGCCGAACACTTCACCGGCCCGCACGCTGAAATCGATGTCGTGCAAGGCAAACTCGCGGCAACTCAGGCCTTTGACCTGCAACATCACCTGGTCTTTCGGCGCCTGCAGCGTGGGGAAAATCCGCTCCAGGCTGCGCCCGACCATCTGCTCCACCAGCTCACGCACCGGCACTTGGGCGGTGGCATGCAGGGCAATCTGGCGGCCATCGCGCAGCACCAGCACACGGTCGGCAATGCGCGCGATTTCTTCCAGGCGATGGCTGATATAGATGAACGAAACGCCTTCGGCCTTGAGTCGTTCGACCTGCTGAAACAGCAACTCGGTTTCTTCCCCACCCAGCGCGGCGGTGGGTTCGTCCAGAATCAACAAGCGCGCCTTGAGGGTCAGCGCCTTGGCGATTTCCACCAGTTGCTGCGCCGCCACGCTCAGGCCTTCAACCTTGCGCGAGGCTGGCACCTTGAGCCCCAAACGCTCCAGCTGGATTTGCGCCTGGGCCTCGATGTAGTCGCGGTCAACCCGCCCGTGACGCATGGGCAGGCGGCCGACGAAGATGTTTTCGGCGATCGACAACTGCGGCAGCAGGCGGATTTCCTGGTGAATCAAACCGATCCCGGCGCCCAGCGCAGCCCCCGGTGACGCGGGGGCATAAGGCTCACCGAGCCAGGTCATGCTGCCCCCGTCTTGCGGTTGCACAAGCCCGGCGATGATCGACGACAAGGTGGATTTACCCGCGCCGTTCTCGCCGAGCAAGGCCAACACTTCGCCGGGGCGAATGTCCACGTTGACCTGCGACAACACCTGCACCGGGCCATAGGCCTTGCTGATGTCGCGCAGGCACAACACCGCGTCAGGCATCGTATCCAGAGCTGCTGCTCGCATGATGACCTCCGGGCTTACGGGTGCTGTTGCAGGAACGGTGCGACGTTTTCTTTGGTGGTCAGCACGGTCGGCAGCAGTTGTTCCTTGGGCACGGCTTTACCGGCTTTCAGGTCAATCGCCGAGGCCACGGCCAGGCGGCCCATTTTCTGGGTTTGCTGGGTCATGGTGGCGTTCAGCACACCGCTTTCCACGGCCTTGAGCCCGGCGACATCACCGTCAAAACCGACCACCACGACTTTGTGGTCGAGGTTGCCGACCTTGACCGCCTGGGCGGCGCCCAGGGCCATGGCATCGGCACGGCCGAAGAACACGGTGATATTCGGGTCGCGCTGGAGCAGGTCCTGGGCCACGGCGAAGCCTTTGTCCTGAGCCCATTCAGCCGGTTGCTGAGCGACCACTTTGAGGTCGGGGAAGGCTTTCAGGCCCTCTTCAAAACCCTTGGCGCGATCGTTTTCCGGCGTGGTGCCGAGCTGGCCTTGCAGGATTGCGATGCGGCCTTTGCCGTCAGTGATCTTGCCCACGTACTCGGCCAGGGTTTTGGCGCCGGCCACGCTGTCGCTGGCGATAAAGGTATCGCCCGGCGCATCCGGCGCGTTGCGGTCCACGGCGATCACCGGAATGCCGGCGGCCTTGGCGGCTTTCACCGGCACACCGGCAGCGGTGGCACCGGCCGGGATGTAGATCAGCACGTCGATCTGGCGGGTGATCAGGTCTTCAATCTGGCTGACCTGGGTGGAGGAATTGCCCTGGGCGTCCACGGTGATCACCTTGATCCCCTTGGCCTTGCCTTCGGCTTCCACCGATTGCTTGATCTGGTTGAAAAAGTCGGCCTGCAGGTTGGCCACGGCCAGGCCGATGGTCAGGTCCTTGGCCCAGGTGGTGCCTGCGGCGGTGAGGGTGGCGGCCGCGAGAGCGGTGGCAATCAGCAGTTTCTTGGGGCTGAACATGTCGGTGACTCCTGGTTTTATTGTTGGAGGGTGTCAACTGTCGAACAGGGTTTAACGGGCAGTGCTGGAACGGCGTCGCAGGGTGTCGATGGTCACGGCGAGGGCGATGACCACGCCGATCACCACTTGTTGAATGAACGGCGAAACGCCGAGCAGGTTGAGGCCATTGCGCAACACGCCAATGATCAATACGCCGACCAGCGTGCCGCCGATGCTGCCCACGCCACCGCTGAGGCTGGCGCCGCCGATCACCACGGCGGCGATGGCGTCCAGTTCCAGGCTCAGCCCGGCACTCGGTTGCGAGGAGTCAAGGCGCGCGGCGAGGGTGACGGCGGCGATGCCGGCGAGGGCGCCGCTGACCGCATACACCCACAGAGTAATCGCGCGCACTTTGATGCCTGACAGGCGCGCCACTTCCGGGCTACCGCCCATGGCGTACAAGTTGCGGCCACCGGCACGAAAGCGCAGGAACACCCAGGCCACCACCAGCATCACCAAAAAGAACCCGACGGTGGCCGACAGGAAACCGAAATGGCGCACCGTGGCCAGGCTGGTGAACCAGTCCGGGTAGCCGACAATCTGCCGGCCTTCGGTGAGGATATTCGCCAGGCCGCGCGCCACCGACATCATGGTCAGCGTGGCAATAAACGGTGGCAACTTGGCGTAGGTGATCAAGCCGCCGGACACCAGCCCGGCGAGCATGCCGCTGGCAATCGAGATCGGAATCGCGAAGCCCAACGGCACCGCCTGATCCTGATAGAGCCAGCCGAGCATCATCATCGAGAACGCCAGCACCGAGCCGACCGACAGGTCGATGCCGCCGATCACGATCACCGCCGTCATGCCGATTGCGAGAATGCCGAGCACCGTGACCTGATCGAGGATGTTCAGGCCATTGCGCAGCGAGAAGAAGAATTCGGAGCTGAAGGAGAAGACCAGCACCAGCAACACGAGGCCGATCAGCGGGCCGCCGATGTTGCTGGGCAGCAGTTTTACCAACCGAGGACGATGGGGCGGCTTGAGGTCGGCCGAGTGCTGGACTGAGGCTTTGGCGTCCACGGTGTTCTCCTGACTTATTTTTTTTGGAGTTCATTCAGGTGCTTTGAATATTTATGCATGCCTGATTGTTAATTCAGATTCAGGTGCCACCGTGTCAATGTCAAGCGCTTAATTTTTTATGCATGCCTCTAAATCGCCGCTTCCGATGCCCGCAAAGCCACGGGATAGAGTAGCGCGTGTAGGATTTTGGCCGTTTGTCCGGGAGGTATTTCCGACTTTTATTTCATTTTTCAGCGCATCCCTCACTTGACCTGCCTGCGAATCAGCGCCTAAATAGAAATATATTGTCACTGCTGAATAAATATTCAAACGCAGCTTTCGACACTTCTATACCCCGCGTGGTCAGCCTCACAGGAGCCGCTGCATGAATGCCTTCCAGTACGACGCCCGCCAAATCAAAGAACAGGCTCGCCTGATCCGGCGCCATGTGATCCGTCTAAATGCCGACTCTCCGGCTGGCGGCCACACCGGGGCCGACCTGTCGGAAACCGACATCCTCGCCACCCTGTATTTCCGCATCCTCAATACCGGCCCGGAACGCATCGAAGACCCGGAACGGGATATCTACATCCAGAGCAAGGGCCACGGCGTCGGCGGTTTATATTGCTGCCTGGCGCAGGCGGGTTACATCCCCACCGAGTGGCTGCCGACCTACCAACACTTCAACTCTCATTTGCCCGGCCATCCGGTGCGCCAGAAAACCCCCGGCATCGAACTCAACACTGGCGCCCTCGGCCACGGTTTACCGGTGGCGGTGGGGCTGGCGCTGGCGGCGAAGATGTCCGGCAGCAAAAAGCGCATCTATGTGCTGACCGGCGACGGTGAATTGGCGGAAGGCTCGAACTGGGAAGCGGCGATGGCGGCGGCCAAGTACAAGCTGGATAACCTGTTCGTGATCGTCGACAAGAACAAGCTGCAACTGGCCGGCCTGACCGCCGAGATCATGCCGCTCGACCCGCTCGACGTGAAATGGGCCGCCTTCGGCTTCAACGTCAGCGAGTGCGACGGCAATGACGTGGGCCAGTTGATCGAATCCCTGGAAACCATGCAGGCCAACACCGGTGCACCCCAGGTGCTGATCGCCCACACCATCAAAGGCAAGGGCGTGTCGTTTATCGAAGCCCGCCCCGAATGGCACCACCGCGTGCCCAAGGGTGACGAAATCAACGCGGCACTGGAGGAGTTGAGTCATGGCGAGTGAACATCTGGCGAGTGTCATGGTGGACGCCTTTATTGCGGCGGTCGATGCCGGGCTCGATGTGGTGCCGGTGGTCAGCGACTCCACCTCCACGGCCAAGATCGGCCCGTTCGCGCAGCGCTTCCCGGAGCGGCTGATCAACGTCGGGATTGCCGAGCAGTCGCTGGTCAGCGTCGCGGCAGGCCTGGCGCTGGGCGGCAAAATTGCCGTGACCTGCAACGCGGCGCCGTTTCTGATCTCGCGCGCCAACGAGCAGATCAAGGTCGACGTTTGCTACAACCGCGCCAACGTGAAGATGTTCGGCCTGAACGCGGGCACCAGTTACGGCCCGCTGGCCAGCACTCACCACAGCCTTGACGATATTTCCGTGATGCGTGGTTTTGGCAACGTGCAGATTTTCGCCCCGGCGGATGCGCTGGAGTGTCGGCAGATCGTCGATTACGCGCTGCGCTATGACGGCCCGGTGTACATCCGCCTCGACGGCAAGGCCTTGCCCGATGTGCATGGCGCCAACTATCAGTTCGTGCCCGGCCAGGTGGATATCCTGCGCCAGGGCGCCGATGTGAGCATCGTCGCCCTGGGCTCGGTGGTCCATGAAGCGGTTGATGCAGCCGCATTGCTGGCGGAGCAGGGCATTGCGGCGCAGGTGATCAACCTGTCGTCGATCCGCCCGTTGCAGCGCGACGTTTTGCTCACGGCGCTGCGCGGCACTCGTGCGGTGATCACGGTGGAAGAACACAACATTAATGGCGGCCTTGGCAGCCTGGTCGCTGAAGTGCTGGCCGAAGCCGGGCTGGGCATTACCCTGATCCGCCTGGGCATTGGCGACGGTGAATATGCCGCCGCGGGTGCCCGCGAACCGACCCGCGCCTTGCATAACATCGACGCGGCTGGGATTGTGGCGGCTGCCACTCGGTTGCGGTGAACGCCATGACAGACAATACGCCGCTGATTCTGGCGATAGATGAAGGCACCAGCAACGCCAAGGCGGTGCTGGTCAACGAACTCGGGCAGGTGATCGCCCGGGGTTCGCGGCCATTGAGCATCAGCCATCCTCAGCCAGGGTTTTCCGAGCAGGACCCGCTGCTGATTTGGCAGAACACCCTGGCCGCGATTGAAGAATGCCTGGCCCGGGTGAATCGGCCGATCACCGCGCTGGCGATCAGTAACCAGCGTGAATCGGTGGTGGCGTGGGACCGGCACAGCGGCGAGCCGTTGTCGCCGTGCATCAGCTGGCAGTGCCGACGCTCCACGGCCTTGTGCGCCGAGCTACATGAACGCGGCCATGAAGCGCTGATTCTGGAAAAGACCGGGCTGGCCCTCGACCCGATGTTTTCTGCCGGCAAATTTCGCTGGATTCTCGACCATCTGGATAACGGCCATGCTCGTGCGGCGGCCGGTGAAATCTGCCTCGGCACGGTGGACAGTTGGTTGCTGTGGAAACTCTGCGGCGGCCAGGTGTTTGCCACGGATTACTCCAACGCCGCGCGCACCCAACTGTTCAATTTGCACACCTGCGCCTGGGACCTTGAGCTGCTGGACCTGTTTGCTATTCCCTTGGCTGCGCTGGCACCGATTCAGCCAAGCGCCGGGTTCTTTGCTGAAACCGTCGCCGTGGGCGGCTTGCCGGCGGGCATCCCGGTGATGTCGATGATCGGTGATTCCCATGCTGCCCTCTATGGGCAGGGTGGTTTCGCGCCCGGATTGGTCAAGGCTACCCTCGGCACCGGTTCATCCTTGATGACGCCCATGAGCGGCCCGATTGCCTCAACCCATGGTCTTTCGACCACCCTGGCCTGGCATGACGGCAGCGCACCAACCTTCGGTATGGAAGGCAATATCGTCCACACCGGCGCCGCCGTGCAGTGGGCATCGCGCCTGGTGGCCGGGGAGTCCTTGGATGCGCTGACCGAGCAGGCGGCGCAATTGCCGGACAACGGTGGCGTGTATTTCGTCCCGGCGTTGTCCGGGCTGGGCGCGCCGCACTGGAAGGCTGATGCGCGTGGGCTGATTTGTGGGCTGACGGAGGCGA
This sequence comes from Pseudomonas sp. AMR01, assembly GCF_041946035.1. Taxonomy (NCBI): domain Bacteria; kingdom Pseudomonadati; phylum Pseudomonadota; class Gammaproteobacteria; order Pseudomonadales; family Pseudomonadaceae; genus Pseudomonas; species Pseudomonas sp. AMR01. The sequence continues at coordinate 532 of NZ_JAUTYR010000045.1, read as the reverse complement.
CGTCCGGCGCGCATATTTTGCGCGCATCGCTGGAGTCTATCGGCTATCAGATTCGCGATGTATTTGAGGCCATGCAGCGAGACATCGGCAGCCCGTTGAAAGAACTTTGGGTCGATGGTGGTGCTACGCGTAATCGCTGGTTGATGCAGTTTTTGGCTGACTTGCTGCAACGTCCCGTGGTGCGCAGCTTGTCGCCGGAAGTGTCGGCGTTGGGCGCTGCGCATCTGGCGGGCAGGGCGTTGGGGATTTGGCCTAGTGATGAAGCGTTGAGTGCGCTGGAGCGTCAGCGTGAACGGTTTGAGCCGCAGGATGATCCGGCGATGGCGGGTCGTTATCAGGCCTGGAAAAAAGCTCTGGTTCGTACGCTGCTTTGACCGTCGATGGAAATCAAAATGTGGGAGTTGGCTTGCCTGCTGTAGCGGTCTGTCGGGGTACATATCCGTTGCTGTGGTGAGGGCTGATATCGGTTCCGCTCTTACAGCGGGTCACTTTTGGCAAACGCCCCAAAAGTAACCAAAAGGTCTTCGCCCCA
>NZ_JAUTYR010000200.1:0-504 GCF_041946035.1 Pseudomonas sp. AMR01 | reverse complement strand
GCGGCTTCTTTTTCCCATTCATCTGAATATCCATCTCCTTCAAAACGAATATTTTTTGAATCTTTGATGTATTCTCTAAGGACGTTAAAAATAGCGTCGTCTTTTTTCATTTTTTTGCCTTTGATAAGGCTATCCACCTCCTTTTTAAAATCCCGGAGTTGTTTGGCAACGATGGAATTTAATGCGGTCATAGGTTCGGCACAGTTTGCGGTTGATCCCACGGCGCGGAATTCGAATTTATTTCCGGTGAAAGCGAAGGAAGAGGTCCTGTTCCTGTCTGTATTGTCCAGCAGAATTTCAGGAATTTTCCCAACAACATTCAGTTTTAGTTCGGTCTTTTCGGCAGGAGAAAGTTTTCCGTCGGTCACTTTTTCCAGCTCATCAAGAACTTCTGTCAACTGAGATCCAATAAAAGTGGAAATAATTGCCGGAGGTGCCTCGTTTGCACCAAGCCTAAAGTCGTTGGAAGCACTTGCAATAGTCGCTCTTAGCAGTTCCTCGTTA
>NZ_JAUTYR010000199.1:0-504 GCF_041946035.1 Pseudomonas sp. AMR01 | reverse complement strand
CGCCGAAGATGTTTATTATCCCGGAGATAATGAGCCGGAAGAATACTATATGTCTGTGCTCTTAAACCGTGCAACCGGAAGAAATATGATCATGTATTCTACCGAAGGTGGGATGGATATTGAAACAGTTGCAGAAAAGACGCCGCATCTTATTTTCCACGCGGAGATTGATCCTTCAACAGGACTGATACCTTTCCAGGCTCGAAGAATTGCCTTTACTCTTGGGCTAAGCGGGATTGCATTTAAAGTAATGACCCAATTTGTGATGTCTCTTTATGAAGCCTTCACAAAATCTGATTCTACTCTTTTTGAGATCAACCCTGTTCTAAAGACAAGTGATGACAAAATCATGGCTGTTGATGCTAAAGTAACTTTAGATGATAACGCCCTTTTCCGTCATAAAGATTACGCTGAAATGCGCGACGAGCGGGAAGAGAGTCCTGTAGAAGTAGAAGCGCGTGCAGTGGGACTTAATTATGTGGACCTGGACGGAAACGTAGGTTG
>NZ_JAUTYR010000198.1:0-504 GCF_041946035.1 Pseudomonas sp. AMR01 | reverse complement strand
AAAGTTGCAAAATCGATTTTGGAAGGATCGTAAATTACTTCTACGGCTTCGGCATGTCCTGTGGTTCCGGTATTGCTTTCCTCATAAGTGGGATTTTTGGTATGACCACCGGAATAGCCCGATATTACTTCCTCTACGCCAATCACACTTTCAAATACAGCTTCCACACACCAAAAGCAACCGCTAGCAAAATAAGCTCTTTTTAAACCGTCTTGTGGCGGAACTTCAACGGGTTCGGCATTGGCAATTTCGGGCAGGGTTACCTGGTTCTCAGAAGAATTGCCGCAGGCAATAAAGCCGAACAGCAGGGTAAATATCAATGTCATTCTCATAATTATTCTTTTTTATAGGTGCCTTCCAGGGTCTTCTTTCCATAAAGTGCATAATCTGTTGCAACTTCGCCATCAACTGCGAAACCCAGCCAGTCAAGTTCCACGCCTCCATCTGGGGTGAAGGTGAGATTTGCTACCGGAGTGTCGGTGTCAAAATCGGCCCATGGAATTT
>NZ_JAUTYR010000197.1:0-504 GCF_041946035.1 Pseudomonas sp. AMR01 | reverse complement strand
GTGTAGCCAATCACTGCATTCATGGCTGTGGGCACGCTTAAGGTGTTGGTGAGGATGACAGGCGTTTCCAGGTTTCCCAGTTCGGTGATTTGGGTGCTTCCGGCAAGCTTCCCAAAACCATTGCCTACAAAAACTGCGGCGGGAACTTTTTGTTGAAAGATATTTCCCCCGTGCGCAAGGATCGCTGTTACTCCGGTCCTTACTGAATCTCCTTTGATAAGCGTGGTGTGGGCTACTTTCACTCCGGTTACATCTGTAATCGCATTTAATTCTCCGGTCGACATGACCCCGATCTCGATACCCAGTTCCCGTGGCCGTTGTTGCGCTCCAACCAATAGAGTGAACAGGAAGAAAAGCCCGGTAAAAATTACTTTTTTCATAGGTAAGGTATAAAGGCTTCAAGATAAATCATTTCCGCAAAAGATGATTTTTTAAAGCTTAAACTGTTGAATGTTAGATTTGTCATTTTAGGTCGTATCTTTGCAGCCCTTTTTGAACCTTCGT
>NZ_JAUTYR010000196.1:0-504 GCF_041946035.1 Pseudomonas sp. AMR01 | reverse complement strand
CTGATGTGCTGGCGCGGGAGCTGCGGTCAAAGCGCTATGCCGTGGCGCCCATCGCCATTGGCACCAATACCGACCCCTACCAACCGATCGAAAAGACGCATGAGATCATGCGCCGTTGTTTGGAGGTTCTATCGCAGGCCAATCACCCGGTGGCCATCGTCACCAAGGGCAGCCTAATTGAGCGAGACATCGATATCCTAAGCGATATGGCCGCGCGAGGACTGGCGGCGGTGGGGATCTCCATCACCACGCAGGACGCAAAATTGAGCCGGCTGATGGAGCCACGCGCGCCGGCACCGAAACGGCGGTTGCAGATGATCCGGCATTTGTCAGCGGCAGGCGTGCCGGTGCGCGTTATGGCGTCGCCCATGATTCCGGCACTGACGGATCCGGAGTTGGAGGCGATTTTGACCGCGGGCCGCGATGCTGGTGCGCGTCATGCCAGTTGGAGCATGTTGCGGCTGCCGCGTGAAGTGTCCCCACTGGTGCGAGACTGGCTGGCCG
>NZ_JAUTYR010000195.1:0-505 GCF_041946035.1 Pseudomonas sp. AMR01 | reverse complement strand
AGCATCGAGTTCAGCGATGAGGGTCCGGAAGCCGTTCTTCGCTACAAACTTGTCGGTTCCCTTGGAATGCTGGTGGGGCAATTGGGCGAGAATTTTCATGGCATCACGAATGGCGTCCGGATCCGCGTCCTCGAATAGGACATCGCTGACAAATTCCACCCAGAACTTTTCGCAAACGTTTGCCTTGCTACCGCTTCCTTTCTTCCAACGCTTGCCGGCGGCTTCGTCCCCAGTTTGTGCAACTGAAAATTTATCACCGTAGCCAGCGAACTTGAGTTCTTTCATATGCCTGATCCCTTCAAAGAGAGTGATCCCTCGAGGTTTGTTTTCAAGAACCTTTCTGGTTTCTGGCGTGAGATCTCGCAGGTCGATGTTCCCCAATCGAGGCGGACGCACTCTAATCCGGAACGCAGTGTCATCATGCTCAGCGGCAGAGCTGGAGACAGCTTCATCGCCCTCTGAGCTCGGGGGCTTTTGAGCCACAAGCGTGGCGTCTTCCCCTGTG
>NZ_JAUTYR010000194.1:0-505 GCF_041946035.1 Pseudomonas sp. AMR01 | reverse complement strand
AGAGTTCGGCGAGTGGCTTCAGAGCCAACGGCGCCGGATCTCCTCGAAGTCCCGCCTCGGCGAGAAGTTGACCTATATCCATCGGCAATGGAGCGGGCTGCAGACCTTCCTACACGACGGCCGGGTCGAGATCGACTCCAATGCAGTCGAGAACCTGATCCGCCCAATTGCATTGACGCGAAAGAATGCGCTTTTTGCCGGTCACGACGAAGGTGGCCACGCCTGGGGCCGCATCGCATCTCTCATAGCGACTGCGAAGGTCAATGATGTCGAACCGTTCGCATACCTCAAAGCGACCCTTGAAGCGATTGCGTCAGGTTATCCTGCCAATCGCATCGATGATCTTCTTCCGTGGAATTTCCAGCCGTCAAGCTGATCCTAAGTGCTGCGTAGCCGCCGCTTACCCACAATGACGGCTTGGGTGCGCGAGGCCTTTCCTGACATGAAGCCGGCCTCCAACACGGCATATGGCCCTGGCAGTCACTCTGACGCCGTGAAGCAGGCT
>NZ_JAUTYR010000044.1:0-39529 GCF_041946035.1 Pseudomonas sp. AMR01 | reverse complement strand
TGGGGCGAAGACCTTTTGGTTACTTTTGGGGCGTTTGCCAAAAGTGACCCGCTGTAAGAGCGGAACCGATTTCAGCCGTTACCCAACCAACGGATATACACCCAAAAACTCACCCCTTAACAGCCCCAGCACCAGCCTGAGCCTTGGCCCGCATCTTATCCGCCATCAACGCCATCTCGTCATACAACAACCCAGGATTCTTCTGCTTCAACCCCCAGGCCATCCGCCCCTGCTCATGGGGCAAAATCATAAACTCCCCCTCAGCCACCCGCTGATAGATGTAGTCAGCAATATCAGCCGCCGAAATCGGCGAACTCTCAAGCAACTTACCCACCTGCGCCTTCATCGCCGGCGTAGGCCCACGGAACGAGTCCAGCAAATTGGTCTGGAAGAACGAAGGGCACACCACATGCACCCCCACTTCCTGCTGCCTGAGCTCCACCAGCAAACTCTCCGACAACGCCACCACGCCCGCCTTGGCTACGTTGTAATTACTCATGGCCGGCCCCTGCATCAGCGCCGCCATCGAAGCAATGTTGATGATCCGGCCCTTGCTCTTCTCCAGTAACGGCAGAAACGCCTTGCACCCCTTAACCACCCCCATCAAGTTAATCGCAATTTGCCAGTCCCAATCCTCCAGCGACAACTCGGCAAAGAACCCACCCGACGCCACGCCAGCATTGTTGACGATCACATCAATGCCACCCAGCTTCACCTCACACGCCTGGGCAAACGCCGTAAGCTGGCTGTAGTCCCGCACATCACAGCGCTGCACAAACCCATCGCCGCCGGCCTCGCGCACCAACTTGAGGGTTTCCTGCAAGCCAGGCTCGCTGACGTCCGACAAGGCCAACTGCCAACCCTCGCGGGCCCAGCGCAGCGCGATTTCACGACCCAGGCCCGACCCGGCGCCGGTAATCATCATGCGATTTTGCATAGGAACATTGCCTTGTGGTTCACAGAAGAAGTGATCGGCAGTGTAGCGAAGGTTTTTCCCGCACCCACGCACCATCCAATTGATGAATGCCTCGGGCAAACCGTGAGCCGGGTGCGAGGCTGGCTTAAAGCGTAAGTTCAATCTTTTTCAACTAAAGCACGTTATTTGCGAACGCATTAAAAGAAATAAGCATGTTTGCGAAATGCTTTAAGGAATCATGGAATTTTTTACGAAGTGGCACAGTCGGAGTTGTTAAGGCGTCCGTATTTAAACCCACGGGCCTGTCGTTAAATAACCGGTCTCTACAGAAGGCCTACAAGGAAAAAGTCATGAGCCTCATTTTAATCATCATCCTGATCCTGCTGCTGGTCGGCGGCCTGCCCGTATTCCCGCACTCGCGTAACTGGGGTTATGGCCCGTCGGGTATTCTGGGTGTTGTACTGGTCGTTCTGCTGGTACTGATGTTGCTCGGCCGGATATAAACGCCGGACAAAAAAAGAGGCCTCCTGGAGGCCTCTTTTTTTATGCCCGACTATTAAGTTAGTCCGGCTTGCCGTTGATCACACCAGCGGTGTTATCCAACAGGCTCTTGGTCGCCGTCTGCAGGAACGACTCAAGCTTCTGCTTCAGCGCTGCTTCGTCCGGCGATTCAGGAATTACCTTACCGGTCGGGTTAGCGCCCAGTTCGTATTCCCACAGTTTCGGTGGCATCTCCTTCGGCAATACGAGAATGCGGTCTGCGGTGACCAAAGCTACGGTCTGGTCGCTGCCCGAGGGCTTGATCACACCAAAGCCTTTGTCGCCTTCCGGCAGGTTCAGCAGGTCGCGGCCCCAGCATTGGTGCAGGGTGTCGCCACCCAAGCGGCCCATGATGGTCGGCACGATGTCGATCTGGGTGCCCACGGTGTGGTCACGCTCGCCGAATTTTTCCTGCACGCCCGGTGCAATGATCAGCATCGGCACGTTGAAGCGGCCCAGGTCCATTTCGGTAATTTGTTGCTCGTTACCGAAGCCGTGGTCACCCACGACCACAAACAGGGTTTCCTTGAAGTACGGCTCTTTGCGGGCCTTTTCAAAGAACTGGCCCAAGGCCCAGTCGGAGTAACGCATGGCCGTCAAATGCTCGTTGAGGCTGCCACGGTCGGTGACTTTCTCGACCGGCAATGGCGTCGGCAACGCGTACGGCGTGTGGTTGGACAGGGTTTGCAGCAGGGCGTAGAACGGCTTGCCGCCTTCGCGGGCTTTCAGCTCTTCCAAGCCACGGTTGAACATGTCCTGGTCGGACACGCCCCACGTCGGGTCGGAGAATACCGGGTTGACGAAGTCGTTACGCCCGATGAAGTTGGTCATGCCCTGGTTGCTGAAGAAGCCCGACTGGTTGTCCCAAGCGAAGTCGCCGTTGTAGACATACACGTCGTCAAAGTCGCGTGCGCTGAGCAGTTGCGGCAGGCCCGACAGTTTGTGGCTGCCTTCCGGCGTCTGCATCAGGTATTCGAAGCCCGGCAGGTTCGGGAAGCAGGCCATGGTGGCGAACATACCTTGGTGGGTGTGAGTGCCGTTGGAGAAGAAACGGTCGAACAGCAGGCCTTCCTTGGACAGCTTGTCGAAGTAAGGCGTGATGTTCCCCGGGCGACCCAGGGCGCCGACCGAGTGACCGGCGAAGCTTTCCATCAGGATGACGACGACGTTCTTGATCGGCAGGGTTTTCTCGGCCGGTGGCGTGTAGTCACGGCGCACTGCGGCGATGTCGGCATCTACCAGTTTTTCTTGCGGCAACACCAGCATGTCACGCACGGTCTGGGTCGCCAGCGGCTGCTCCAGGGTGGCTTTCCAGATGTTGGAACGCTCTTCGGAGAAGCGCGACTTGGCCGCAGCAATCAACGACAGGGTACCGTTCAAGCCCAACTGGTTGGCGAAGTTCGAGTCGGTGGTGTAGACATCACCCCAACGCAGTGGCGGGCCCTGGCGCAGGGTGCCACGGATGGCGACGACAGCGATCAGCAGGCAGACCACGAACACGGCGGTGCGCGTGTACCACGGCGCCACCTGGCGTGTGCCGATGCTGCCGCCGCTGAACGGCCCGCGTGGGCGGGTCGCGCGGTCGGCGCCCTTGAACGCCATGCTCAGGATCAGCGTGCCGACGGCCCAGGCCAACAGGTAACGCACCACCGGGAAACCGTACCAGAGCATGCTCATCACGGTTTTCGGGTCTTCCTTTACATACTGGAAGACCAGGCCGTTGAGGCGCTGGTGGAACTCGCGGTAGAAGTCCATTTCCATCAGGCCCAGGAACAGGGCAATGCTGGACGCGACGGTCAGCCACAAACGGAAGAACCCGCGTGCCGCCATGGCCCGAACGCTGAACAACGCCAGCAGCAACGGGACCAGCAGGTACATCACCAGGCGTATATCCAGGCGCAGGCCGTTGGCGAACGCTTCAAGGAAGGTCGAGGCCGGCGTATCGAGGATCATCTCGCGGTTGTAGACCAGCAGCGCCAGGCGCAGCAGGGAGAACATCACCATCATGACCAGTGCGCAGAGCGCCGTGTACGCCAGATGGGATTTGACGGTCGGTTGCAGCAGGCGATTAGAAGCTCGCTGCTGACTCAGGGCGTCCGGGTTTGCCATGTCGTTTCAGGACCCATTGGAAGTTTAAGTTGCGAAATAATGCAGTTGCGTCCGTCCCTCGCCCAGGCTTGCCGGGGTAGGCGGTTATCGCGGTGGCGCAAATGGTGCCCGATCAATGGCATCAACGCTATTAATTACTGAACGTGTGCGGTTGCGCAGCCTTTAACGTTACTCGAGTTAGAGCCTTGGCAACGCTGTAAAAGCGGGCGAATTGTCTTGGAAAAGATGTGAAAATTCTGTGCAGCGAATATTTCGAAACACAAATCTCATGGGTGCACTGAAAACCAATGTGGGAGCGGGCTTGCCCGCGATAGCGTTCTTACAATCAGCATTGCTGTGACTGAAAGATCGCTATCGCGGGCAAGCCCGCTCCCACATTTAGTACGGTGCTCACTTCAAATTGAATGAAGTGTTTAGATCCGCACGTTACCCCGTGGCCCGGCAATTGCCCAAATGATCAGGCCCAATACTGGCAGCAACAGGATCAACAAAATCCACAGCACTTTGGCACCTGTGCTGGCACCGCTTTTAAATACGTTGATGATCGCCCAGATATCCAGCGCCAGAATGATCAAGCCAATAAGGCCGTTGAAAGTAGAACCCATGGTGTCGCTCCTAAGTGAGGTCATGCACTTGTAGGATAGTCCGCCCTGGCTGGGGTTCCGTTTTATTTCAGACGTGAATGGCGACGCGCAGGGCTTCCAGGGACGGCTCGGCCTTGATGCCCACTTCGGCGCACAATTCAAGCACACGCGGCAGGTCCTTGCCGTACACCAACACCGCTTGAATCTCATCGTCGAGCAACTGGCTGAAGTTCAACAACACGTAACCACCGTCTTGCGGGCTGAGGGCGCTCATCTGGATCTGGATGCGGTTCAGCGCCGTGAGGTCTTCGGTCTTGGCCAGTTGCTTGGGCTTGAGGTTGAACGCCACGGCCGGGCCGAACGAAGCGACGATCTGTGCAAACAGTTCGCCGTAGGTGTCGGCCTGAAACAGCACGGTGTCCGGCAAGCTGCCGACCACGATCCACTCGCCCAATGGGATAGGGAACGTGTCGTCGTAGTTGATATCCGGGTTCGCTGCCAGAAAGGCCACAGGGTCCGCGTAGGCCTGGGCCGCTTCTTCAGCGATACGCGCCACCTCGTCTTCGCCCATGACGCCGGCGCTGATTTTGCTGATGAGTTCGACGAGGGCGGTTTTCATGGGGAGATCCTGTCACGGGCTGGCTTTTGAGGGCGCGTAGCCTACACCAGTTTCTGCAATAGCGCCGTCGTATCCACTGCGCCCATGGTCTGTGCCGCCGCCAGTGCAGTTGCGCCCTGCGCGTCGGTCGCCTTCGGGTTGGCGCCCTGGCCGAGCAGGTAGTCGAGCATTTCGACGCGATTGAACATGGCAGCCATCATCAGCGCCGTACGGCCGTCAGAAGATGCAGCATCCACCGGTGTGCCACCTTCGATCATCGCTTTGACGACGGGCAGGTTGCCCTTGAACGCTGCACCGGCCATCGGCAGTTGGTTCTTGTCATTGGCGATCTGCGGGTCGGCCTTGAATTTGAGCAGCACTTTCACCGCTTTGACATGGCCGTGGTAGGCGGCGAGCATCAGCAAGGTGTCGCCATTGTGGTTACGCAGGTTGGGCGTCAAGCCCTTGGCCAGCAGCGCGTCGAGCATGGCGTCATCGCCCTTGCGGGCCACGTCGAAGACTTGCTCGGCAAATTCGGCGGCTTCATCGTCGGTCATCTGTTTGGGCTGGTCTGACATGTGGGGCTCCTTGTCTGGTGTGCCTTAATAGGCGCCCAGTGTCGCGATGGAGTTCCCCACTGTCATGCCTTTTTTGTGAAAAAAGGCCATAGGCAGAATCAATAGCGCTGCATTTAGTAACGAAAAAACCCACCTTGTATCTGTGCCAACAACGGGCCGGTGACCGGTACGTAGCAATCGGAACCCGGTAGCCACGCGAAGACGGGATCGGCACCGGCCTTGCCTGGGTCGAACGCCTCCTCCTTGAGCTTTACTTTCTGGTACTTGAAGGTGCCGGTGGTTTCCATCTTCACCTTGATGCGCAGAAACAACGGCACCGCATAGTGCGGCAACTGGCCGTGTGCGAACTGCAGCAGCTCGCGCATATCCAGGGCGGCCAGGGATTCACTCGGGGTGATGGCGACCATGCCGGCACGGCCATTGGTGTTTTCGATCTCGACGCCGTAGGCCACCACCTCGGCGATCTGCGGGTGCTGCAGCAGCACGTTTTCGACTTCGGTGGTCGAGACGTTTTCGCCTTTCCAGCGATAGGTATCGCCCAAACGGTCGACGAATTGCGCATGACCGAAGCCAATGCTGCGCAACAAGTCGCCGGTGTTGAAATAACGGTCGCCTTTCTCGAACACGTCGGTGAGCACCACCTTGCGGTTTTTTTCCGGGTCGGTGTAGCCGTCAAACGGCGACTTGTCATCGATCCTGGCTAACAACAGCCCCTGCCCGCCCGTGCGTACCTTGTGCATGAACCCATCGCTGCCACGGACCGGCTCGCCCGTGTCATGGCTGTAGTCCACCAGCGCCCAGTGCTGCAGGCAAAAGCCGATGGTGTTGTCGAAATTCAGCACGTTGGTGAAGCCAATATTGCCGTCGCTGGCGGCGTAGAGTTCGCAGATGTGTTCAACGCCATAGCGTCGCTTGAACTGTGCCCAGACGCAAGGGCGCAGGCCATTGCCGACCATCTTGGTCACGCGGTTATCGAGGTCTTGCGCACCTGCTGGCTGATCAAGCAGATAACGGCACAGCTCACCGACATAGCCCAAAGTAGTCGCCTTGAACTTACGCGCGTCATCCCAGAACTGGCTCGCGCTGAATTTGCGCCGAATGGCAAACCCCGACGCGCCGACAATTGCCGAGCCCCAACACACGCACAAGCCCGTGGCGTGGTAGAGCGGCAAGGTGCAATACAGAACGTCGGACGGCCCCATGTTAAGGGCGATGCTGCCGAAGCTGACGGCGGTTTTGGTCCAACGCCCGTGTTTCATGATGCCGGCCTTGGGCAGGCCGGTGGTGCCCGAAGTGTAGATGTAGAAGCAGGGGTCGTTGAAATAGATCTGCGCAGTGCTGGCGGGGTTGTCCTCCTGGCATTCGGCGCTGGCGACCAGCAGGTCGATATAACCTTGCGGTGCCGGGCTCGTCTGTTGGTCGGCCACCCACCAGGTTCTGTCCGCGCTGATCGCTGCCTGGTCGCGCACCGCCGCGTAGGCGCTGACCAATTCTGCCCCCACCACAATCGCCACCGGGTTCACCAGATTGAGGCTGTGCAGCAACACCGCCTGGGTCTGTGAAGTATTGAGCATGGCGCAGATGCCGCCCAGCTTGGCCACGGCCAGCACACTCAATAACAGTTCAGGGCGGTTTTCGATAAACAGTGCAACCACATCGCCTTTGCGAAGGCCCTGCGCCTGCAGGTGATGGGCAATGCGGTTGGCGCGCCGATTGGCTTCGCTGTAGCTCAGCACGCGGTCGCCGTACAACAGCGCTGCGCCTTGCGGGTTGCGCAGGGTCGCTTGTTCGAAGTGCCAGCCCAGGCCGCAGGGTTGGCCGGGATCGGTGACATTCGCCGCGCGCATACCGCGCACCACCCGAGGCAGGGCTCGAACAATGGAGGGCACCTTACGCAGCATCATGCCCCAGGTAATCATATCGTCTCGCGGAGGGCTCATTCAGGAACGTCCTTTTTCTTATTATTCGTCTGATCCGAAAGCATCGGCGGCCCGGTCGGTAATCGGCCGAATGCCTTGCAGGAAAATACGCCTGCGGTTCTTTGGCTGTACACGCGGGATTTGAAAAGTTTTGTATCCCGGGGCGAGCATCCTTAAGTAACGGAATTTTGCGACGCCGCAAGGGTCATTATCTGTAACAACAATGCGAAAAAGCCGACTTCGATAGCGCAAAATGCAGGATGCACGATGGCTATTCATGCAAATTGCACGAAAACGAAAAATCCTGATTTTTTTAAGCCTATGATTTATAACGACTTTTTTCGATAAGCAATACTGGCACAATCACTGCACCTATCACTCCATGCTTGCCAACTTGAGCCAACGGAGCTGATAGACATGAGCCTGATCCAAGACAAATTCGCTTCTGTATTTTCCCAATACGATGTCACCACTCAGCCGCGCCCTGATGGCGGTATCCTGCTGACCCTGCGCGACAGCGAAGGCAAACAGGTGAAACGTTCGATTTCGTACCAGCAATTGCACACGGCCGATCAACTGACTTGGGTGATCAGCGCCATTCGCCGCGACCTGGCCGAACAAGCCAGTGACCTGCCGCAAATTTCCATGCTGCAAAGCCAGAACCGCTTTGCGCTGCCGACCTATCACTCGGCTTAAATAACAGACCCAAAAAGGGCCGCGACACTACCCAGTGTCGCGGCCCTTTTTTATGCGTTCAGCACAGCCCTTGGCGGGATGCCTCATTCATTGCTTGCACCCGGTTGGTCACTTCCAATTTGCCGTAGATATTGCGCAGATGGAACTTCACCGTGGCCTCGGAAATATCGCGAATCTGGCTGATTTCCCAGACAGTCTTGCCTTCTGAAGCCCATCGCAGAATTTCCAGCTCCGTCGGTGTCAAGGGTTTGCCGGACAAGCTCAGGCGCTGTTTTGGCAGCCTGGACCCGCTGTCCGATTCGCTCGACGGTGGTCCGAACTCCTCTGTGCCGCTCATATCTCTCTCCCTTAGGGTGGCTTCGCAATACCGACCTTCGGAGTCTTCCTATTGACAGTCGGTATAAACATTGAGACCAGAGAGAGTTACATAACCTTGATAACCAGAATGTAAGGCTGATGATAAACAGCCCGGCCTTACATTAAATTAAGGCGCTTCCCACGATAAATTCCAACTTGCCTGAGTTGAACATTTTGGATAGGTGGATATTGCCCCTTAATTAACCACTTCACTGCGAATCGCCTGGGTGACGATACTCGCCAGGCGCTCGGTCAGTTGGTCAGGGGTGGCCTGTCGCCGGTGCAGAGTCAGCGCGATACTGGGCAAAGGCGGCAACCCCCGCTCGGCGGCTGCCAGCACCGCTGTTCCCGCCTGCATACCCAGGGATGTCCTGATGGTGTAGCCCAGCCCCGCCTCGGTGGCCGCCGATAAGCCGTTGAGGCTGGAACTGGTGAACGATAACAGCCAGGGAATGCCCTTGTCGGTCAGGGCTTGCGTCGCCATTGAATGAAAGGGGCACGGCGCGTCAAAGGCAATGATCGGCAAGGGCTCGCCTGAATCGGCGGTCCAGTTCAGGTATTCATGGGAGGAACCTATCCACTGCATAGGCAACTGCGCCACGCGTTCCTGGTACCCGCCGCTATGCTCGTCTCCCCACACCACGGCGAGGTCGAGTGATCCATTGTCGATTCGACTGAGCAGGTCAGCGTTACGCGCGATCCTGGCTTCTACCCGCACCTGCGGATGGGCCCTGGCGAAGCGGCCCAATACCGTGGGCAGGAAACCACTAAGGTCTTCCTGCAGGCCGAGGCGCACCCAGCCCTTGAGCTTGACCTCGGACACGGCAGTGATCGTTTCGTCATTGAGGCTCAATAAGCGCTTGGCGTAGTTAAGCAGCACCTCCCCCGTCTCCGTCAGCGCAAGCCCTCGCCCGGCTTTGGTGAACAAGGGCGAACCCGCCTGTGCCTCGAGCTTTTTGAGTTGGGCGCTGATCGCCGAAGTCGAGCGGTCGAGCTTCTGCGCCGCCTTGGCAAAACTGCCCAGTTCAACGCCCGTGACGAAGCTGCGCATCACGTCCAAATCGAAATTCACCGGTCGCATGATCATCCTGATTTTCGGGACTAATGAGCCAAATAATTTGATATTCGGAACGATGCGCCCGTGAGAGCCTTTTGCCAACGAATTATTGGTCTTTTTTTGGGGTGCTTATGCCAGTCGATAACGGTCACCGCTGGAAAGTGCTTGGGGTCGGCGTTGCGGCCAATGCCAGCTTTTCCAGTGTCGTCGGGGGGCTGCCGGCAACCGCCATTTATATGCGCGCCACCTATCAACTCGACACGACGCAGTTGGGCCTGGTACTGGGCGTGCTGGGGCTGGGCATTGCCATCAGCGAAATTCCTTGGGGCCTGCTGACGGATCGTTGGGGCGATCGCCCGGTGTTGCTCACCGGCCTGCTGAGTTCAGGTATCGCCCTGGCACTGTTGGCGGTGCTGGCACTCTACACACCCACTCTGGCGTTGCTGGCTATCGGGCTGTTCATCGTCGGCCTGCTCGGCAGCAGCGTCAACGGAGCCAGCGGCCGAGCGATCATGGCGTGGTTCAAAGAAGGCGAACGGGGCCTGGCCATGAGTATCCGGCAAACGGCCGTCCCCGGCGGCTATGCGCTGGGGGCATTGATCCTGCCGTACCTGGCGCATACCTACGGCTTTGTTCAAGTGTTTGGCGCCAGCGCGCTGTTTTGCCTGGTGGCCAGCTTCTTTGCGTGGTTATGGCTATACGAGCCGGACTTCGACGGAACCACCGCTAAAAAGTCCGGCGCAACGCCCGGCGGCAGCCCGCTGAAAGACTCACGGGTGTGGCGCATCGTCCTGGCCATCGGCCTGCTCTGTGCCCCGCAGTTCGCGATTCTCACCTACGCAGCAGTGTTCTTCCACGACTTCAGCCACTTGGACATCACCCTGGTCTCGGCGACCCTGGCAGTTATCCAGATCGGCGCAATCGTCAGCCGTATCTGGAGCGGACGCTGGACCGACAAAAACAAAAATCGCCGCAGCTACCTTAAAGCCTGCGCGTGGCTCAGTGCCCTGACCTTCCTGCTGCTGGGCGCGACCGTATCAATCGCCAGCACTTACGGGATAAGCCAAACACCGCTGGCCAGCACCCTGATCATCGCCGTGATGGTAATCGCCGGTATCAGCGTCTCCGCCTGGCATGGCGTGGCCTACACCGAACTGGCCACTCTGGCCGGTGCCAGCCGAGCGGGAACCGCACTGGCGATGGGCAATACCTGCGTGTTTGTCGTGCTGTTCGCTACGCCCATCGCAGCGTCAGTGCTGATGACGCATTTCTCCTGGGGCACGGTGTGGCTGGCCGCAGCCTTCTGTGCACTGCTGACCGTGCCGCTATTTCCCCGTGTAGATAAAGCCGGAAGGGGCATGCGCCTCTTCGGGCGGGTCAGTCATCCAGCCCCGGAAACCCGGTGCCAGCCTCTCCCGTGAATTCAGGCACTGGCCCTTGCCGTGTGCGGGACAGGCGCAAGGTCACGCAATGCGGGTTCTCACCGATATCAAACCCATGCGCCAGACCGGCCGGAATCACCAGCAGATCGTTTTTCTCACAGCGTACGGCGTACACATAGTCGCCCACCCGCAGGTTGAACAACCCCTGCCCCGCGACGAAAAAGCACGCATGATCTTCAGCGTAGCGACGCTCGTCCCGGTACCTGGCACGCAATTCGTCTTTCTGAGGATGATCGGTACTGACACGCTGCACTTCAACCGAGCCATAACCCAAAGCATCGATCTGCGGCCTGTAGGCCGCAATCATCTGCGCCTCAGTGGCGCCTTGCACCAGCGCCATGGCCGGCTGCCATCGCTCGAAACGCACGCCCTGCGCACCCAGCGTGGCGGCGATGTCGTCGAGGTGGGTCAAGACTTTGTTCGGCGTATCCGGTGAGGCGACGGGGTAGACAGCGACATAACTCATTGAACGGTTCCTTTGTGCTCCGGCAATCGAAGGCCGATGATAAGGGCGGCAACCAGGGCGGCGACGCTGGCGATACTGAACGTCAGCGTGGGGCCCAACAGGTTCCAACTGTAACCGGCGTACAGCGCACCCAGTGCTCCGCCGGTTCCGGCGAGTGCGGCATACAGCGCCTGGCCCTGGCCTTGCTGGCGATCACCAAAACTGCGCTGTACAAAGGCAATCGCCGATGCGTGAAAGCTGCCAAAGGTGGCGGCGTGCATCACTTGCGCCAACAGCAACACCCAGAGGTATTCGGCAAATGAACCCAGCAGCAGCCAGCGCAGCGCAGCCAACAGGAAACAGGCCAACAGCACCCGGCGTATCGAAAAGCGCGTGAGGAGCCGGCTCATGGCCAGGAACATCAGCACTTCCGCAACTACGCCCACGGCCCAGAGCATGCCAATAACGCCACGGCTGTAACCGAGGTGTTCGAGGTGCAGGGTCAGGAAGGTGTAATACGGGCCGTGGCTCAATTGCATCAGCGCCACACAGGCGTAAAACGCGAGCACGCCGGGGCTGCGCAGTTGCTTGAGGAAACCGTCGGCGGCCAGGCGGTTGCCATGGGTGGCGGGTTGCGCATTCGGCACCCAAAGGCTGGCGCCGATGATGCCGGCCATGATCACCACGACCACCACCGGGTAGATGTCCAGGCTCAGCCAGTCGAACAGGCGGCCCATGATGACCACGGTGAGGATGAAACCGATGGAGCCCCACAGGCGGATTTGGCTGTAGCGCGCGGTCTGTTTTTGCAGGTGGGCCAGGGTGATCACTTCAAATTGCGGCAGCACGGCGTGCCAGAAAAATGCATGCAGGGCCATAACCAAAGCCAGCCAGGCGTAGGTTTTACTGACGAAGATCAGCGAAAAACTGGCCAGGGTGCACACCGCGCCGAAGCGCACGATGGCCAGGCGTCGGCCGGTGTAGTCGCCCAGCCAGCCCCACAGGTTGGGCGCCACGCAGCGCATCAACATGGGGATGGCCACCAGCTCGCCGATGCGCGCGCTGGAGAAGCCCAGGTGGTCGAAGTACAGCGCCAGGAACGGCGCTGTCGCCCCCAGCAGGGCGAAGTAGAAAAGGTAGAAGCTGGAGAGGCGCCAATATGGGAGGGGGCTGGTCATTGGTTTGTATGGGGCTGCTGCGCAGCCCAGCGGGAGCAAGCTCCCTCGCCACAACAAGCTCGCTCGCCACAGGTCACAGCTGGCCCAGTACCGGCGTGCTCACACGCACATCGGCATTTTGCCCACGGTTGCGCAGCAGGTGGTCCATCAACACGATGGCCATCATGGCTTCGGCAATCGGCGTGGCGCGGATGCCGACGCATGGGTCGTGGCGGCCCTTGGTGATCACGTCCACCGGGTTGCCGTGCACATCGATCGAACGGCCCGGGGTGGTGATGCTCGACGTGGCTTTGAGTGCCAGGTGCGCAACGATCGGCTGGCCGGAAGAAATACCGCCGAGTATGCCGCCGGCGTTGTTGCTGAGGAAGCCTTCCGGGGTCAGCTCGTCACGGTGCTCGGTGCCGCGCTGGGAGACACACGCGAAGCCGGCGCCGATTTCAACGCCCTTCACGGCGTTGATGCTCATCAGCGCGTGGGCCAGTTCGGCGTCGAGGCGGTCGAAGATCGGCTCGCCCAGGCCGGGTTTCACGCCTTCGGCGACCACGGTGATCCTGGCGCCGACGGAGTCTTGATCGCGGCGCAACTGGTCCATGTAGGCTTCCAGTTCCGGCACCTTGGCAGGATCAGCGCTGAAAAAGGCGTTGTCGTCGACGCTGTCCCAGGTCTTGAACGGGATTTCAATCGGGCCCAACTGGCTCATGTAGCCGCGCACCACGATGCCCTGGGTGGCCAGGTATTTCTTGGCGATGGCGCCGGCGGCCACGCGCATGGCGGTTTCGCGCGCCGAGCTGCGGCCACCGCCACGGTAGTCGCGCTCGCCGTATTTGTGATGGTAGGTGTAGTCGGCGTGGGCCGGGCGGAACAGGTCCTTGATCGTCGAGTAGTCCTTGGACTTCTGGTCGGTGTTGCGGATCAGCAGGCCGATAGCGCAACCGGTGGTGCGGCCTTCGAACACGCCGGAGAGGATCTCGACCTCGTCGGGCTCCTGGCGCTGGGTGGTGTGGCGGCTGGTGCCAGGCTTGCGGCGGTCGAGGTCACGCTGCAGGTCTTCCAGCGAGAGCTCAAGCCCGGGCGGGCAGCCGTCGACAATGGCGACCAACGCCGGGCCATGGCTTTCGCCCGCGGTGGTGACAGTGAACAGCTTGCCGAAGGTATTGCCGGACATGCAGGGCGCTCCGTGAAATCAGTTGAATCAACTCAACCGTAATAACTTAAGGCGGCCAGTATACGCAGGCTAACCGACTAGTTCATCCTCGAAACCTTACCGGCAGACATCTGTCCAACCGGCACCTTTCTGATGATGGCGCGATGATGCTGCGAGTTTTGCTTTTGACCCTCACCCTGTTTTCCAGCCTTGGCTTCGCCGCCTCCCCTGTCGTGCTGCAACGGCCCATCAGCCTCGACACCGGCAGCGGCGAGCTGTTTGGCTCGCTCCTGCTGCCCAAATCCGACAAGCCGGTGCCCGTGGTATTGATCATCGCCGGCTCCGGCCCCACCGACCGCAATGGCAACAGCGCCGACGGCGCGCGCAACGACAGCCTCAAGCGCCTGGCCTGGGTGCTGGCGCGCAACAACATCGCCAGCGTGCGCTACGACAAGCGTGGGGTTGCCGCCAGCCTCGCCGCCACGCCCGACGAACGCAACCTGACGCTGGACGCCTACGTGTCCGACGCGGTGGCGTGGGGCAAGCTGCTCAAGGCCGACCCACGCATGGGCCCGCTGATCGTGCTGGGCCACAGCGAAGGTGCATTGGTCGCAGCCCTCGCCGCTCCGCAACTCGATCCGGCCGGGGTGATTTCGCTGTCCGGCAGTGCACGGCCGGTGGACCAGGTGATCCGCCAGCAACTGGCGGCCCACCTGCCACCAGCCCTGTTGTTGCGCAGTAATGAAATCCTTGACAACCTCAAGGCCGGTCAGGTGGATGCCGATGTGCCTGGCCCGCTGGAGGGG
Source organism: Pseudomonas sp. AMR01 (assembly GCF_041946035.1). NCBI lineage: Bacteria > Pseudomonadati > Pseudomonadota > Gammaproteobacteria > Pseudomonadales > Pseudomonadaceae > Pseudomonas > Pseudomonas sp. AMR01. The sequence goes on along the minus strand of NZ_JAUTYR010000044.1, from coordinate 25,160 downwards.
ATTTTCCGGCCCACTGTGCAGCCTTATCTGATCAGCCTGTTTCGCGCTGACCCGTCGGCCGCGTTCGCAAAACTGAATATGCCGGCACTGATTATTCAGGGCACTAACGATATTCAGGTAGGCGTCGCCGATGCTCAGCAATTGAAAAGGGCCAAGCCCGACGCGCAGTTGACAGTGATCGAAGGCATGAACCACGTGATGCGCATCGTGCCCAGGGATGTAAAGGAGCAACTGGCCTCCTACAACGATCCGAAACTGCCGCTGGCCGCCGAACTGGGCACGCGCATCGTGCGCTTTATAGACGGACTTCAACCCCGTTAAGCGACTATTTGCCTCCAGTCCCCCGGGAAGCGGCCGATAAGCCGAAAGTCGACAGCAAAAAGGCTGTCGACTGGCAGGGCTTGGACAGGATCGCGCCGCATGACTACCACTGAAGCAACATCAGAACCTACTGCCGACACCGCGGCTGAAAAACCCGAGGCCGTCGAGGCAGCGGCACTGCCGTGGGCGGACGTACAGGCCGAACATTTCAAGCTGCTGCGCCTGGCCCCCCTGGCCACCGACCGCGCCACGGGCGTACGCCCGCTGCGGTTTGTGCAGTTCGGGTATACCGAGCGCAACGATAAGCACCGCAGCCTGTTGCGCATGGTCATTCAGTTGCCGGGCCAGCGCGTGCGTCGCGAGCAGAATCACCTGGATATCTGGGTCGATCACGATACACACCGCGTGCACTTCGGCCCGGGTAACAGCCTGGAGATTGAACCGGCCAACCGGGGCATCGGGCGTTTCCTGGTGGCCCAGGGCGCCGCGTGGGCGAAAAAACGCTGGTCGCACTATCGCGTTGACGGCGCAGACCTGGCCAACAAGGACGCGCTCAACGAAGCCACGCGCCTGCGCCGCGATCATTTCCTGCGCGTTCAGGGCTTCGATGTAGCTTACGCCGATGTGCAGCACCTGAAAGGCAATGTGCAGCCGGGCAAGGTCAGCGACGTGCTGGACAGCTGGAACACCGAGAAGGTGCAGTTTGTGGAAATCCTCGAAGCCGCGCAGATGCTGCAACAGGCTGAGCACAACCTGGCGGAGCAGGAAGTGAAGCTGCGCAAGGAAGAGGATAAAGTCACCAAGTTCAAGCGCGAGGACAGTGGGTTGCGCTTTACCATTACCTGCCTGGTGGCGTTTACGGTATTTCAGGCGGGGTTGTTGATCTGGATTGCGACACACCGCTAGTCGATTGGAATGCAATCAATAAATGTGGGAGCGGGCTTGCTCGCGAAAGCGGTGCATCAGTTAACAACATGCTGACTGATACACCGCTTTCGCGAGCAAGCCCGCTCCCACATTTGAACCGCGTTTCTTCTGCGAAGTCAGTTAAACCCTGGCGGCAAAGACGGCCTGATGTGCCCGGCACTGCTCAGCGGTCAACATGAACACGCCGTGGCCACCGCGCTGGAAGTCCAGCCAGGCAAAGTCCACTTCCGGGTACAACGCCTCAACGTGCACCTGGCTGTTGCCCACTTCAACAATCAGCAAGCCCTTCTCGGTCAGGTGGTCTGCCGCTTCGGCCAGCATGCGCCGCACCAGGTTCAAGCCATCATCACCGCACGCCAGGCCCAGCTCCGGCTCATGCTGGTACTCGTCCGGCATGTCGGCGAAGTCTTCGGCGTCCACGTAAGGCGGGTTCGACACGATCAGATCAAACCGCTGACCCGGCAGGCCGTCGAAGCCGTCGCCCTGCACGGTGTACACGCGCTCGTCGACGCCGTGGCGCTCGATGTTCTGGTTGGCCACTTCCAGCGCTTCAAAGGACAAGTCGCCCAGTACCACTTCGGCGTCCTGGAACTCGTAGGCGCAGGCAATGCCGATGCAACCGGAACCGGTGCACAGGTCAAGGATGCGTGCTGGCGGGTTGGCCAGCCAGGGTGCAAAGCGGCTTTCGATCAACTCACCGATCGGCGAGCGCGGAATCAACACACGTTCATCCACGATAAATGACATGCCGCAGAACCAGGCCTCTTTCAACAGGTAGGCGGTGGGCACGCGTTCGTGGATACGCCGATGCAGCAAGCGCTGAACGTGGGAAATTTCCTCTTCTTCGAGGTTGCAGTCCAGGTAACTGTCGTTGATCTCCCAAGGCAGGTGCAGGGCACCGAGCACCAGTTGCCGGGCTTCATCCCAGGCGTTGTCGGTGCCATGCCCGAAAAACAGGTCTTCCCCATGGAAACGGCTGACAGCCCAACGGATATGGTCGCGCAGTGTGCGCAGGCGGGATGTGATCACGGGGGCAGAACTCCTGGAAAAAACGACTGGCAATTCTAACAGCGTTCGTCTGTCCGTTCGATGTACGAAATGCCCTCACCGCGCGTCGGATTTCATGCAATTTGCCATCATTGCGATAAACAAGCCGCCCACTTGACATGGCTGCACGCCAACAACGGCGTACCTTACGATGGTAGCGATTCACAGAACCGCTCAGCCAGTGGACAATGTCACAAAAGCCCCCCTCACAGGAGCCCCCAGAATGTCCGTTCCAAAGACGATGTTTCAACTCAGCGGTCGCGGTTACGCAGCAGCCAACCTGGCCCACGCGACCCTTGTGATCATCGACGCCCAGAAGGAATACCTCAGCGGCCCACTCGCCTTGTCCGGCATGGACGCGGCGGTCGATAACATCCAGCAGCTCGTCGCAGCGGCCCGCAACGCCGGGCGCCCGATTGTGCATGTGCGTCACCTGGGCACCGTCGGCGGCCTGTTTGACCCACAGGGCGAACGCGGCCAATTCATTCCTGGCCTGGAACCCTTGGGTGACGAAACCATCATCGGTAAATTGCTGCCCAGCGCCTTCCACGGCACAGGCCTTGAAAAATACTTGCAAGACCTTGGCTCCCTGGACTTGATCGTCTGCGGTTTCATGAGCCACTCCAGCGTCAGCACCACCGTGCGCGCCGCAAAGAACCTGGGCTTTCGCTGCACTCTGGTGGAAGACGCCTGTGCCACCCGTGACCTGCCTTACAAAGGCGGCGTACTGAGTGCCGAACACGTGCAGCAGACTGAAATGGCCATCATGGCGGATAACTTCGCGACACTCGCCCTGACCAAAGATCTGATCTGATCGCCCCTCTGATGAGCGGCGCGTTTATGGCTCCGCTCATCCGCGAAGCCCTTTCATTTGGCGCATTTACCCCTCCACCCGGAACAACCTGTGTATCTTCCGGTCGAAGGGCCGATACCCTGGAGGAAAGGTCGGAATGAAGATATCCGATGGTTTTGATGCTCGTCGCTTGCGTCCCAAGGGCCCGAGCAACTGGCGTCTGCGCCTGGTAGCCGGCTTTGCCGCGCTGCTGGCGATCGTAGGTTTGCTGTTGGCCGGTGCTGGTGGTGCCGGTCTGTTTGGTCACTCACCCGCCCTCGGCGAACTGAACGCCAGCCCCGGCGGCTCGGCGATTTTACTGGTGAGCGGCCTGCTGGTGCTGTGGCTGGGCGTGTGGTTGTGGCGTCGCAGCCGTCGGCGCATGCGCCAGCCGCTGTCGCTGAACATCGCTTCGCACCTGATGAAAAAGCACGACTGATGGCGCCTGGATAGCGTTTCCTGCGCCCTGGCCGCCGCGATTAGGTAAACTGCCCGCCCTTCGCGGAGGCTGACATGCAAGACGACGATTTTTCCCTGTTCAAAAACGAGCTGCGCGGCGTCAAGCCGATCAAGCACGACCGCGCCGACACTGGCAAACCAAAGGCTGACCGGGCGCAGATTGCCAAGTTGCGCCAGGCCGCGACCGTGCGCACCGATGCCACCACCGTGGATGGCCTGTCGGATCAGTTCGTGATCGATGTCGGCCCCGAAGACGAGCTGATGTGGGCCCGCGACGGCGTGCAGGAAAGCCAGATGCGCAAGCTCAAGATCGGCCAGATTCCGTTCGAAGGCAGCCTCGACCTGCACGGCATGAACGTGGAAAAAGCCCGCGAAACCCTCTGGGCCTTCCTCGCCGAAGCCACCAAATTCGAAATCCGCTGCGTGCGCGTCACCCACGGCAAGGCTGTGCGGCTGGATGGCAAGCGCCCGATGATCAAAAGCCACGTCAACACCTGGCTGCGCCAGCATGCTCAGGTGTTGGGGTTTACCTCGTGCCAGGCCCGCCACGGCGGCGCCGGTGCGGTGTACGTGATGCTCAAGCGCACCATGATGGAAGGCCGCGACGAGTAACAAGTGCCATCGTCAGGCTTGCAGCGATGTGTCCGCCACCGTAACCTTGCGCTTTGCGAAAATCCCACAGGTAGTTTCATGTCCCTGGAACAGAATTACACGGCGATCCTCGGCCAACTCGGCGAGGACGTTTCCCGCGAGGGCCTGCTCGACACGCCAAAGCGTGCCGCCAAGGCAATGCAGTACCTTTGCCGCGGTTATGCCCAGACGCTGGAAGAGGTCACCAACGGTGCCTTGTTCAGCTCTGACAACAGCGAAATGGTGCTGGTCAAGGACATCGAGTTGTACTCGTTGTGCGAGCACCACCTGTTGCCGTTTATCGGCAAGGCTCACGTTGCGTATATCCCGAGCGGCAAAGTGCTGGGCCTGTCCAAGGTCGCACGCATCGTCGATATGTACGCGCGCCGCCTGCAGATCCAGGAAAACCTCAGCCGCCAGATCGCCGATGCGGTAATGCAGGTGACCGGTGCACTGGGCGTTGCGGTGGTGATCGAAGCCAAGCACATGTGCATGATGATGCGCGGTGTAGAAAAACAGAATTCGTCGATGATCACATCGGTGATGCTGGGTGAGTTCCGCGAAAACGCGGCCACCCGCAGCGAGTTCCTCAGCCTGATCAAGTAAACAGGCTGCGCAGGAAAAAGCCGGCGTTCATCGCCGGTTTTTTTTCGTCCGCAAAATTCAGGTAAGCTGCGGCCCCTTCTGTATCGGGCAAGAGGTTTTAGCCATGTTCGTCAAAGCACTTCGAGTGGGCCTTGGCCACGTCATCATCGCGGGCGACTTTCTGACCCGTCCACGCAAAAAGCAGCGCCCTGCCGAGCAGCAAGCTCAGGTGAATGCCGCGGCCAAGGCATTGACGCTGTATCAGTTCCACGCCTGCCCGTTCTGCGTGAAGACCCGCCGCACCCTGCACCGCCTGAATGTACCGGTGGCGCTGAAGGACGCGAAGAACAACGAGCAGGACCGCCAGACCCTGCTGGAGCAAGGCGGCAAGATCAAAGTGCCGTGCCTGCGCATTGAAGAGAATGGCCAGACCACCTGGATGTACGACTCCAAGGTGATCATTGACTACCTGGACAAGCGGTTCGCTGCAGTCTGACAGACTGGCGCAGATCCAAATGTGGGAGCGGGCTTGCTCGCGAAAGCGGAGTGTCAGCCAGTAAATCTGCAACTGACACGCCGCCTTCGCGAGCAAGCCCACATTTATTGATGTATTGCCAAGTCAAGATCCAGCAACGCCGAACCCAGGCACTTGCCATGGGCATCCAGCGCCAGTGAACGCGTCACCCCGCCGCGCAGGATGCCCGGCAGCACGAAGTTCAGCGCCTGCACATTCGGCAACTCATAGCGACGCACGGGCGCCGCGCCGGGCTCCAGCAAACCGGCAAAGAACTCGGCCACGCGCTCTGCGGTGAGCTGTTCGCACAACACCGCAAAATCCTCAGCACGATAAGCAATGATCGAAATGTTCGACGTGTCGCCCTTATCCCCGGTCCGGGAATGGGCCAGCGTGTGCAGTTTCATGCTTCGATTCTCGGGTTGACCACGCCACGGGGCAGCAGTAACGACGCCACCGCCACCACCTGCCGCACGCTTTTACTGGCACCGCCGCCGCCGGACGGGCCGTTGGTGTAAAGGGTTTCCACCTCATTGCCAACGCGTACCGCCTCACTGCGATCCTCACAACGCGCCGCCACACGCAGGCGTACTTCCCACGGTTCGACGCCACTGCGCGGGCCGTGCAACGAGTCCATGCCGATCAACTCGGCACGCACGTCCTGCATCTTCACGCCCATCAATTCGAGGCGCTTGAGCACGACATCCCGCGCTAACTGCGCCCGTGCGACAGCGCCCGGGCCGCCGTAGGACATCTGCCCCTCACCAATCCAACCGTCGAGATAACCGACGCTGACTTTCAACCGTTCAGGCCGTGGGCGGCCGCTGGCACCCTGAGCCCGCACACGATCAACGCCCTCCTCCACAAACCCCACGTGGGAAAAGTCCGCCGTCACGTCCGGTGTGAGATATGCCGCCGGGTCATGCACTTCATAGATCAACTGTTCGGTACAGGTGGCGCGGCTGACCCGGCCGCCCGAGCCCAAGACCTTGGTAATCAAGGCCTCGCCATCAGCATTGATCTCGGCCAGTGGAAACCCCAGCCGCGCCAGGTCATCCACATCCTTGAACCCCGGATCGGCAAAATAACCACCACTGACCTGCCCCGCGCACTCGAGCAAATGCCCCACCAGCGTACCGCGCCCCAAGCGCTGCCAATCGTCCGCCGCCCAGTTGAATTCAAACATCTGCGGCGCCAGAAACAGCGACGGGTCAGCCACGCGGCCGGTGATCACCACATCCGCCTCTGCGCGCAAGGCCTCGATAATGCCCTCGACACCCAGGTAGGCATTCGCGGAAATCAACCGCTCACCCAGTGAGCCGAGGGTCTGGCCGTTATCCAATACCTGCTCGGGCTGCAAGACATCCAGCACGTCATCGCCCACCACGGCCACGACCTTGAGCTTCAGGCCCAACTCATCGGCGATGCGGCGCACTTCAATGGCCGCCGACACCGGGTTGGCCGCCCCCATATTGGTGATCACCCGCAGGCGGCGACGGCCTTCCTGAACCCCCACAAACGGCAACACACGGCGCATGCGTTCACTCAACAACGGGTCATAACCGCCCTGCGGATCGCTGATACGCGCCTGTTGCGCAAGGGCGATGGTGCGTTCGGCCAAACACTCGAACACCAGGTAATCCAGGTCGCCCTGTTCGGCCAATTCCACGGCAGGTTCAATACGGTCGCCGGAATAGCCGGCGCCGGAACCGATGCGCAAGGTTTTCATCTCAAAACACTCCCAGGAGCAACGCGGTCAGGGTCATTAACACCGACGCGGCAAACAGAAAAGGAATGGTGAAGCGCTGGTGATCGGCCAGTTCGACCTTGCACAAGCCCACCAACAGGAAGGTTGCGGGGGTCAGCGGGCTGACCGGGAAGCCAGTGGTGTGCACGCCCAGCAAAGAGGCCTGGGCCACTTGCAGCGGGTCGACGCCCAGCGCCTTGCCGACTTCAGCGATCACCGGCATCACGCCGAAATAGTAGGAGTCGGGGTCAAACAGCAGGCTCAACGGCATGGAAATAAAGCCCACCACTGCCGGGATCAACTTGCCGTGGCCCGCCGGGATCTGCGCCACCGCTACTTCGGCCATGGCCTTGAGCATGCCGGTGCCTTGCATGATGCCGGTGAACACCCCGGCAGCAAGCAGGATGCTGGCCATGGTCAGCGCGGTCTTGGCGTGGGCGTCGATGCGCGCACGCTGGGCGTCGACATTCGGGTAGTTGATGCACAGCGCCACCACGGTGCCGAGCATGAACATCACCACCGGATCGACCCAGCCGGCAATCATCACCACCATGACCACCACGGTGAGGAGCAGGTTGATCCAGAACAACCGAGGGCGACGCAGCGCCAGGTCATCGTCGCTGAGCACCCGTTGCGGCACCGCATCCACCGTGGAACCGGCGCCCAGGCCCAGGCGTTTTTCTTCGCGACGGCCCAGCCACCAGGCGCAGGCAAAGACAAACACCAGGCCGACGATTTGCACCGGGATCAGCGGCTGGAACAGCTCCGCCACCGGCACGTGCAACGCGGCAGATGAGCGCAACACCGGGCCGGTCCACGGCAGGAAGTTGACCCCGGCGGCCATGGCGCAGATGCAGGCGAGGATACGCTTGTCGATGCCCAGCCGCGTGTACAGCGGCAACATCGCTGGCACCGTCACCAGAAAGGTCACCGCACCCGAACCGTCCAGGTGCACCAGCAGCGCGAGGGTCGCGGTGCCGACGACAATTCGCGTAGGACGCGTACCCACCGTGCGCAGGATGCGGTCGATGATCGGGTCGAGCATGCCGGCGTCGGTCATGATCCCGAAAAACAGAATCGCGAACACAAACATGCCCACCACGGGGGCGACGTTCTTGATACCGGAAATGATGAAGGCACTGGTTTGCAGGCCGAAACCGCCGAGCAGCGCGGCAATGATCGGCAAGGCGATCAGGGCCACCAACGGCGAGAGGCGTTTGCTCATGACGGCAGCGAGCAGGCAGAGGATGGTGATGACACCCAGGGTTGCGAGCATGGGTTACTCCAGAGCGGCCTTGTTGGCCGGTTATTGTTTTCCCCCGAGTATTGGAACCGCGTTAGTCTTTGTAAATTGGAATATTCAGCCGATCACGTTCGGAAAAACAAAATGAAAAACAGTATCCAACATATTCAGGCATTCCTTGCCGTCGCCCGTACCGGCAGCTTCACCAAAGCCGCCAACGAGCTGCACCTCTCGCCCTCGGCGCTGACCGTGCAGGTGCAGCAACTCGAAGACTGGCTCGGCGTCGCGCTGCTCGACCGCAGCCCGCGCCACGTGAGCATCACCGCCGCCGGCCAGGAGGCGCGTGGCCCCATGGAAAAACTGCTGCTGGACCTGGACAACATCGTCACCGGTTCGCGCGACCTGGCGCAGTTGCGCCGGGGCGTGGTCACCATTGCCGCCCTGCCCTCAGTGTGCGCCGGAGCCCTGCCACCGGCGTTGCGCCTGTTTCGCGAACGCTTTGCCGGCATCGAAGTGCGCCTGCACGACCTGGTCGCTCACCGGATTCATGCCCAGGTGCGCTCCGGCGAAGTGGATTTCGGCATCGGCGTGCGTGCACGGCTCAGCCATGGCCTGGGGTTTTTGCCCGTGCTGAATGATCGGCTGTGCGCCTTCGTGCCGCTGGATCATCCCCTTACCCGGCACACTGCATTGACGCTGGAGCAACTGGCCGACCAGCCGATCATCCTCACCGGACGCGACAGCAGCGTGCGCGAACACGTGGAGGCGCTGTTTGATGAAACGCGGCTAACGATGAACGCGGGGATGGAGGCGAATTACATGTCGACGGTGCTGGCACTGGTGCGCCAGGGGTTGGGGATCAGTGTGCTGCCGGAGTCGGCAGCGGACAGTTTGGAGGGGTTGGTGCGCATCGCGATCGACCATCCAGGCGTCAATCGGGAGATTGGGTTGATCAGCCGCAGCGGGATGGGACTAAGCCCGGCGGCACAGCGCTGCTTTGACCTGCTCAGGGAAGAACTGTCTGACACAACACCAAGCTAAATGTGGGAGCCGGTTTGTGTGGGAGCCGGGCTTGCCCGCGATGCAGACACCTCGGTGTATCAGTTACACCAGGGTGATGCTATCGCAGGCAAGCCAGCTCCCACAGGTTTGACCGAGTGAGTCAGTCCAGCATCGCTATGTGCTTCGGATGACTGGCGACGCGCGCCAACCAAGCCTGCACAGCCGGATACGGCGCCAAGTCAAATCCGCCCTCATGCGCCACGTGCGTGTAGGCATACAACGCAATGTCCGCAATCGAATACTGCTCGCCCACCAGATACGGCGTGGCTTGCAGCTGACGCTCCATGACCCTCAACGCCTTGTAACCGCCCTTGTGGGTGGTTTTGTATTCCTCAAGGCGATCTTCCGGCATGTTCAGGTAGAACTGGATAAACCGCGCCACAGCGATATACGGCTCATGGCTGTATTGCTCGAAGAACTGCCACTGCAACACTTGTGTGCGCAGGCGCGGCTCGCCCGGCAGAAACTCACTGCCATCGGCGAGGAAGTTCAGAATCGCGTTGGACTCCCACAGGCAGGTGCCGTCTTCCAGCTCCAGCACCGGGATCTTGCCGTTGGGGTTCTTGGCCAGGAATTCGGCGGTCTGCGTGTCACCCTTGAGGATGTCGACATCGATCCATTGATACGGGATGCCCAGCAGGTTGAGCATCAATTTGACCTTGTAGCAGTTGCCCGACTTGTAATCGCCATAAACCTTGTACATGGGGCTCCCCTTATGCCGCTCTCGCGTGCTGTGCTTGACGGACCACTGCGGCCAGGCGTTTGAGACCTTCGTCCAAACGGGCCGGGTCGATGTGGCTGAAATTCAGCCGGAACGAACCCAAGTGCCGGTCCGGCTCGGAAAAGAACGGTTCACCGGGCATGAACGCAACGTTCCTGTCGAGCGCTGGAGCCAACAAGGTGCGGGTATCCAGCGGCTGTTTCAAGGTCAGCCAGAAGAATAAACCGCCAATTGCAGGAAATGCACTTGGTGAGCAGCGTTGCGTCCGAGACTGACAAGCGCAAACGCCTGCTGGAATTGAGTGGAGAAGGCCTGCGCTTCGAGCAGTCACTGCGCCGTGAACAGGTGAAGTTGTTGCAGCGCGCCTTCGCAGACGCCGGGGAAGAGGCCGTGGCGGGATGGCTGGCGGTCAATCAGGCACTCGCCAACCCTTGATGGTCGCAGCGCTCGCTGTTGTGGCAAACGGGGTTGTTGTGGCTAGCGGGCTTACTGTGGCAGCGGGCTTGTCGTGGCGAGCGGGCTTGCCCCGCGTTGGGCTGCGAAGCGGCCCTGATCCGGGCACTCCATTCTTTCAATAAAAACTCGGTGGCAGGTTTTGGGGCCGCTTCGCAGCCCAACGCGGGGCAAGCCCGCTCGCCACAACACCTTTCGAAGCAGCCTTTCATCCCCTTTCGCGCACATAATCGAAAACATTATTTGCTTTATTTGTATACAAAAGCATAATTCGCTTCGTGCGAGTTCCTGACCTATTGGTCAACAAAACCCGCCAGCACCTCAAAGCGCTGTTGCCCACTCATGTGACCGGCGCTGGAAATAACAATAAAACTCCTGAGGAGTACTCGCTGTGGAAAGCCGCAAATCCGAAGCCCCTACGCTGGAAATCGCCCGGCCCAACAACAGTTGGCTGGAGCGCCTGTTCAAACTCAGCTTGCATGGCACCACAGTGAAGACCGAGCTGATCGCTGGCCTCACGACTTTTATCACCATGGCCTACATCATCTTCGTCAACCCGAACATCATGGCCGACGCCGGTATTGATCACGGCGCGGCGTTTGTCGCCACCTGCATCGCGGCGGCACTGGGTTGCCTGCTGATGGGCCTGTACGCCAACTGGCCAGTCGGCCTGGCGCCGGGCATGGGCCTGAACGCGTTTTTTACTTACACCGTGGTCGGCACCATGGGTTACACCTGGGAAACCGCGCTGGGTGCAGTGTTCATTTCCGGCGTGCTGTTTATGGGCCTGACCCTGTCCCGCGTGCGTGAATGGCTGCTCAACAGCATTCCCGTGAGCCTGCGCCATGCCATGGGCGCAGGTGTGGGCTTGTTCCTCGGCGTGATCGGCCTGAAGACTGCGGGCATTATCGTTGAAAGCCCGGCAACCCTGATCAAGCTCGGTTCGCTGCATGAGCCAGCGCCCTTGCTCGCCGCCGTGTGCTTCCTGTTGATCGCCATCCTCAGCTACCACCGGGTGTTCGGCGCCATCCTGATCAGCATCATCGCCGTCACCCTCGCCGGTTGGGGCCTGGGCCTGGTGCATTACAACGGCATTCTCTCCGCCCCGCCGAGCCTGGCGCCCACGTGGATGGCCATGGACGTGAAAGGTGTATTCAATGTCAGCATGATCAGCGTTGTATTTGCCTTTCTTTTTGTTCACATGTTTGACACCGCAGGTACACTGATGGGCGTCGCGCAGCGCGCCGGGCTGGTCAACGCCGACGGCAAAATCGATAACCTGTCGCGCGCGTTGAAAGCCGACAGTGCTTCCAGTGTATTCGGTGCCATGGTCGGCGTGCCGCCAGTTACCAGCTACGTGGAAAGTGCTGCAGGCGTGGCCGCTGGCGGTCGCACCGGGCTCACGGCTGTCACCGTGGGCATTCTGTTTGTGGCCGCGATGTTCTTTGCACCGCTGGCGGGGATGATCCCGGCGTACGCGACAGCGGGTGCTTTGATTTACGTCGCCATGCTGATGATGGCGAGCATGGCGCATATCAACTGGGATGAAGCCACCGACAGCATTCCGGCGATTGTCACTGCGATCATGATGCCGCTGACGTTCTCGGTCGCCGACGGTATCGCCCTGGGCTTTATCACGTATGTGGCGCTCAAGGCCGGTACCGGCAAATACCGCGAAATTTCAGTCAGTCTGTGGGTGCTGTGCGCGATCTTTATCGCCAAATTCATATTTTTGTAGAAGGAGTAAGGCATGACGCTGGAAACCTGGTTGCTGTTCAGTGGCGCTGCATTGATCGTGATTTTGATCCCCGGCCCGCTGTCGTTGCTGATGATCAGCAACAGCCTCAATTTTGGGCTGTGCCGCGCCTATCCCGCGTTTCTCGGCGGCGTGTTTGCCTCGATCTGTTTGTTGAGCGCCTCGGCACTGGGTCTGGGCGCACTGTTGCTGGCCTCCGAACAGCTGTTCAGCGCGCTGAAGATTGTCGGCGCCCTCTACCTGTTTTACCTCGCATGGCAGAGTTGGCAGCAATCGCGTCAACCGTCTCAGGGCGCGGTGGTGCCTCAGGCCGCTGCTACGCCGCGTTTTCGCGCCTTGTTTGGCCGCGCCTTCGTGCTGGGCGCGAGCAACCCCAAGGACATTCTGTTCTTTGCCGCCTTCCTTCCGCAGTTTCTCAGCAACGACCTGCCGTTCCTCCCGCAATTGTTGGTCATGATCGTAACCTGGACCCTGCTCGACCTGCTGTGCAAGCTCGCCTACGGCCTTGGCGCCCACGCTGCGGCACGCTACCTGCGCACCGGCAAGGGCCAGAGTTGGTTCAACCGCGTCAGTGCCGGCTTGTTCGGCTGTGCTGGCCTGGTGTCGCTGATGAGAGCGAGAGCCTGATTTGACGTTGTAAAAGCGTGCAGCGTCGCCCTTCCCGCTCCGCCATTTCTCCCTATCCACCGCGCCGCGCAGTCTCTGACTGCGCGGATAAAGGCCGCCTGTGCCGCTGGCGCAAGGGACAGCCGCGCGCGGACGACACGCAAAAAAAAGCCCGCTGTGTGGGCGGGCAAAAAACCAACGAAGAGCTTTGGGGGTGTGAAGCGAGGTGACGCTTAGCTACCGCGATAAGTGGAGTAGCTGTAAGGCGAAATCAGTAGCGGGACATGGTAATGATCCTGTTCGGCGCTGATGCCGAAGCGCAGTACCACCACATCCAGAAAAGCCGGTTCGGGCAATTGCACGCCACGGGCGCGGTAATAGTCGCCGGCGCTGAATTGCAGCTGGTACACGCCGCTGCGGTAGTCATCGCCTTGCAGCAGTGGCGCATCGCAACGTCCGTCGCTGTTGGTCACGGTGGCGGCAACCAGTTCGAGCTGCGCACCTTCGACGCGGTACAGCTCAACCTTGATTGCGCTGCCAGGGCAGCCGTGTGCGGCGTCCAAAACGTGTGTGGTCAAACGTCCCATTGGCGTCTACGCGCCTCCCGAAGTCAGTAGATAAGAGGTCCGCACTTTTTCAGGGCATCAAAAAAGCCGGCGATGGCTGATTAAGACACTTTTTAAAAAAATTGTACACAATAAAAATCACAAAACTGTGGATCTGCGTTCCTTCGATGCTCCATAGAGCAATTGATGAGTAAACCTTGCTTTTAAACGACCTTTTATCCATTTACTGACCAGGCAGGCAAGTTTCTTGCTAGACCATTCACAGAGGGGTTTATGGAAAAAATGCAGAAATGCAGGCTTACAAAGTCGTCGATAAGTTGTATACAATCACTCATCGCTGTGACGCCACCCGGTCATTTCATCCCCCGGCCGCCACATGAATGATCACGAACAAGAAGGAAGACTGCAGTGAGCGCTGACTACCCACGCGACCTGATCGGTTACGGCAGTAACCCTCCTCACCCCCATTGGCCGGGCAAGGCACGCATCGCGCTGTCGTTCGTACTCAACTACGAAGAAGGCGGTGAGCGCAACATTTTGCACGGCGATAAAGAGTCCGAAGCGTTCCTCTCGGAAATGGTCTCGGCCCAGCCGCTGCAAGGCGCGCGCAACATGAGCATGGAGTCGCTGTACGAATACGGCAGCCGTGCCGGCGTGTGGCGCATCCTCAAGTTGTTCAAGCAATTCGATATCCCGCTGACCATCTTCGCCGTGGCCATGGCCGCCCAGCGTCACCCGGACGTGATCCGCGCCATGGTCGATGCGGGCCATGAGATCTGCAGCCACGGCTACCGCTGGATCGACTACCAGTACATGGACGAGGCCGAGGAGCGCGAGCACATGCTCGAAGCCATCCGCATCCTCACCGAGCTGACCGGCGAACGCCCATTGGGCTGGTACACCGGCCGCACCGGCCCCAACACGCGCCGGTTGGTGATGGAGGAAGGCGGCTTCCTGTATGACTGCGACACCTACGACGATGACCTGCCCTACTGGGAACCCAACAACCCCACCGGCAAGCCGCACCTGGTGATCCCCTACACCCTGGACACCAACGACATGCGCTTCACCCAAGTGCAGGGTTTCAACAAGGGCGATGACTTTTTCGACTACCTCAAGGACGCCTTCGACGTGCTCTACGCCGAAGGGGCCGAGGCGCCGAAAATGCTTTCCATCGGCCTGCATTGCCGCCTGATCGGCCGCCCTGCGCGCCTCGCCGCCTTGAAACGGTTTATCGAATACGCCAAAAGCTTTGAGCAGGTGTGGTTCACTCGACGCGTCGACATTGCCCGTCACTGGCACGCAACCCACCCGTACACGGGAGCGGCGAAATGACTGCGTTCCACACCCTCAAGCCGTCGACCCTGAGCCGCGATGAATTCGTCGCAGCCTTCGCCGACATCTACGAACATTCGCCATGGGTGGCCGAAAAGGCCTTCGACCTGGGCCAGGACAGCTCGATCGATGAGATCGAAACCCTGCACCAGCGCATGAGCGACATCCTGTTGAGCGCCGATCATGCCAGCCAACTGGCCCTGATCAATGCTCACCCGGACCTGGCCGGCAAAGCTGCCGTCCAGGGCCAATTGACCCAAGCCAGCACCGATGAACAAGCCGGCGCGGGTATTCACCAATGCACGGCCGAAGAGTTCTCACGCTTCACCGAGCTGAACGACGCCTACAAAGCCACGTTCAAGTTTCCCTTCATCATGGCGGTAAAAGGCAGCAACCGGCATCAGATCCTCGCCGCGTTCGAAACGCGCATCCACCACTCGGCAGACACCGAGTTCAACTGCGCGCTGGCCGAGATCAACAAGATCGCGTTGTTCCGATTACTGACCCTCTGAATGACCATCCCCAGCCACTCTATCCAAGGCAGACAAGAAGAATGAAAGCTTACGCCGTACCTTTCGAGAAGTTCGTCAACCTGGCCGACGCCCGTCTGGGCACCAAGATTCTTTCGGTGACCGATGACTGGTTCGCTGACGCCAACCGCCTGTTCCAGCCGACCCCGGCCGTGTGGAAGGAGGGCGTTTTCGATGACAACGGCAAGTGGATGGACGGCTGGGAGTCGCGCCGCAAGCGCTTCGAAGGCTACGACAGCGCGGTGATCCGCCTGGGCGTACCGGGCTCGATCAAGGGCGTGGACATCGACACTTCATTCTTCACCGGCAACTACCCGCCGTCTGCCTCCCTGGAAGCCTGCTTCCTGGCCTCGGGCGACCCGGATGAAAACACCCAGTGGGTGGAAGTGCTGTCGGCCGTCGAGCTGCAGGGCAACAGCCACCATTACCACGAGATCAACAACGACCAGGCCTACAGCCACCTGCGTTTTAACATCTATCCGGATGGCGGCGTGGCCCGTCTGCGCGTGTACGGCGTGCCGTTCCGCGACTGGTCCTCAGTGGGCGACAACGAACAAGTCGACCTGGCCTCGGCCCTCAACGGTGGTCGCGCGCTGGCGTGCTCCGATGAACACTTCGGCCGCATGAGCAACATTCTCAACCCGGGCCGTGGCATCAACATGGGCGACGGCTGGGAAACCGCACGTCGTCGTACGCCGGGCAATGACTGGGTGATCGTCGCGCTGGGCCACCCTGGCGAGATCGAAAAAATCATCGTCGACACCCTGCACTTCAAGGGCAACTACCCGGACACGTGCTCCATCCAGGGCGCGTTCGTGAAGGGCGGCACCGACAGCCAGATCGAAACCCAATCACTGTTCTGGCGCGAACTGCTGCCAGCGCAGAAACTGGAAATGCACGCCGAACATACCTTTGCCGAGCAGATCAAGGCACTGGGGCCGATTACCCACATCCGCCTGAACGTGTTCCCGGATGGTGGTGTGAGTCGCCTGCGGGTTTTGGGCAAAGTAGCTAAGTAAGCGGTGAGGCCATTCGCGAGCAAGCCCGCTCCCACATTTGAAATGCATTCCCCTGTGGGAGCGGGCTTGCTCGCGAAGGCGTCAGAACAAACAACCCCGAGTCCGGATAAGAGACAGCCATGCGCACACTGATGATCGAGCCCCTGACCAAAGAAGCCTTCGCCCCCTTCGGAGACGTTATCGAAACCGATGGCAGCGATCACTTCATGATCAATAACGGGTCGACCATGCGTTTTCATAAACTGGCGACGGTGCAAACCGCCACGCCGGAAGATAACGCAATCATCAGCATCTTCCGCGCCGACGCGCAGGACATGCCGCTGACCGTGTGCATGCTGGAGCGACACCCGCTGGGCAGCCAGGCCTTTATACCGCTGCTCGGCAACCCCTTTCTGATCGTGGTCGCGCCCCTTGGCGATGCACCTGTATCAGGCTTGGTCCGCGCCTTCGTTACCAACGGCAGGCAGGGCATTAATTACCATCGCGGCGTTTGGCACCACCCGGTGCTGACGATCGAAAAGCGGGATGACTTCCTGGTGGTTGATCGCAGTGGCACAGGCAATAACTGCGATGAGCATTTTTTCAAAGAGGATGAGCGGTTGATCCTCGCCCCCCACCAATAAGAGAAGGCCGGATCACCCGACAACAAGGGTGACAGGCGAGAGGTAAAGACTGTGGAAGCACATCTGTTGGAATGGCTGAACCTGAGCGTACGCTGGGTTCATATGATCACTGGCGTCGCGTGGATCGGCGCTTCCTTCTATTTCGTCTGGCTGGAAAACAACCTCAACCGCGTCAACCCCAAGAGCGGCCTGGCCGGTGACTTGTGGGCGATCCACGGTGGCGGTATCTACCATCTGGAAAAATACAAACTGGCCCCACCGACCATGCCGGACAACCTGCACTGGTTCAAATGGGAAGCCTATTTCACCTGGATGTCGGGCGTCGCGCTGCTGTGCGTGGTGTTCTACCTCAACCCGACGCTGTACCTGCTCGCCCCCGGCAGCACGCTCAGCGGCACCGAAGGCGTATTGCTGGGCATCGGCTCACTGTTTGCCGGCTGGTTCATCTACTCCTTCCTGTGCGACTCGGCCCTGGGCAAGCGCCCTGCCCTGCTCGGTTTGATCCTGTTTGTGCTGTTGATTGCGGCCGCTTACGGCTTCAGCAAGGTGTTCAGTGGCCGTGGCGCGTACCTGCACGTGGGTGCGGTGATCGGCACCATCATGGTCGGCAACGTGTTCCGCATCATCATGCCCGCTCAGCGCGCGCTGGTGGCGGCCATCGCGGAGAACCGCACGCCGGACCCGGCACTGCCAGCCAAAGGCTTGCTGCGTTCGCGTCACAACAACTACTTCACCTTGCCGGTGCTGTTCATCATGATCAGCAACCACTTCCCGAGCACCTACGGCAGCCAATACAACTGGCTGATCCTGGCCGGTATCGCGGTGGCGGCGGTGTTGGTGCGTCACTACTTCAACACCCGGCATAACAGCCAGAAGTATGCGTGGACCTTGCCGGTGGGCGCGTTGGCGATGATTTGCCTGGCGTATGTGACCGGCCCCAAGCCGGTGGCGGAAGTGGCCAAGGCACCTGCGGCCATCGAATATCAGCCGTTACCGGAAACCGCGTTGGGCGGTGGCTTGAAACCTGCCGCGCCGGCCGAGCCTGCTGCTGCACCAGCAGCGGCGCCTGCCCAGGCGACGATTGATTTCGAGAAGGTGCATGGGGTTATCCAGGAACGCTGCGCGGTATGCCATTCGGCCAAACCGACCAGCCCACTGTTCAGCACCGCGCCGGCTGGAGTTATGTTCGACACGCCCGTGCAGATCCAGCAGCAGGCAGCGCGCATTCAAGCGCAGGCCGTGGCCAGCCAGATCATGCCGCTGGGCAACATTACCCAGATGACCCAGCAGGAGCGGGATTTGATTGGGACCTGGATCAATCAGGGGGCGCACACCAACTGACTAACTGATTCACACAGATCCAAATGTGGGAGCGGGCTTGCTCGCGAAGGCGCTGGATCAGTCAGCACATTCAGTGACTGACACACCGTATTCGCGAGCAAGCCCGCTCCCACAGTGGATTTGTGGTGATGTAGAGATTGCATTCCACACAACACAAAAATAAAAAGATCCGAGGTGTTGCATGTCCCCGTTAGAAACGCAGACTCCTGCCGCGCCCGCCATGGTGCGGCTGCCCCTCTTGCAACTGATTCTGGTAGGCCTGCAACACGTCTTGCTGATGTACGGCGGCGCCGTCGCCGTGCCGCTGATTGATGGGCGCCAGTTTCGCAGCCGTCGGCTGAATATCCTGTTCAACATTCTCGGCGGCGCTGACCGACCTGTCGTCACCTCTACGCATTGATTCCTTCGTTCTTACAAAAACAATAACGAAACCGGGAACCACGACATGCACGCCATTCACCTGGGGCCGGCCACAAGCCGTGCCCCATTCTTGCCCCACGCGCTCTGTTACAGCGCACTTGAGCCCAGGCATAAGAGCCAGTATTCTCCGCGCCCGCTCGAATCAACTCAAAAAAAAACAGCGAATGTAAAAGCTGACTGCAAGGCCAACTTATCCCGGCCTTATGTCTGCGGCCAAAGTGCGCAAAAGTTCCCTGAATTCGACTGCATCCCATGCAGCCGACGGGGATTTTTTGGCTTTTTAAACAGCTTGGCGCAGCTCTTGCTAAATGCACTAAAGCTGACCGACCAGACTATTTTTTCAGCTGACCAAAAGGCGCCACACCAGAGCGCCTGCGTAGAAAAAAAAACCATAAAACTTTAACTCGGGAGCAACCGAATGAAACCTATGTTCAAAGGCCTGATGCTGGCGGGATCCCTGCTGGCCGGTGGCCAAGCCGTGGCCGGTGACCTGTTGCAATGGCAGAACAACAGCCTGACGTATCTGTGGGGCAAGAACTTCACCGTCAACCCGCAGATCCAGCAAACCGTCACCTTCGAACATGCTGACGCGTGGAAGTACGGCGACAACTTTTTCTTTGTCGACCGCATCTTTTATAACGGCAAAGAAGATGGCAACGTCGGCCCAAGCACTTACTACGGCGAGTTCAGCCCGCGCCTGTCGTTCGGCAAGATTTTCGACAAAGACCTTTCATTCGGCCCGATCAAAGATGTATTGCTGGCCTTCACTTACGAGTTCGGTGAGGGCGATAACGAGTCGTACCTGCTCGGCCCGGCCTTTGACTTGAACATCCCGGGGTTCGACTACTTCCAGTTGAATTTCTACCAGCGCCAGACCGAAGGCAATCGGCCGGGTGACGGCGTGTGGCAGATCACTCCGGTGTGGTCGTACACGATTCCGGTGGGCAATTCGAATGTGCTGATCGACGGTTTCATGGACTGGGTGGTGGACAACGACAAGAACGCCCGTGGTACTTACCACGCCAACTTGCACTTCAACCCACAGGTCAAATATGACCTGGGCAAGGCGCTGCACTGGGGCGACAAGCAGTTGTATGTGGGTTTTGAATACGATTACTGGAAGAACAAATACGGGATTGAAGATTCGGGTGCGTTCAAGACGACGCAGGACACGGCGAGCTTCTTGGTCAAGTACCACTTCTAACCCACGCTGCAATACAAAATGTGGGAGCGGGCTTGCTCGCGAAGGCGGTGTGCCAGTCAACTAATGTGCTGACTGACGCACCGCATTCGCGAGCAAGCCCGCTCCCACATTTAGATTGGGGGCAACCTCAAAAACCGGGTGATCTCCTCGCGCTTGGCCATCGCATCACGCCGCCCCAACTCGATCAACTCGCTGCAATACCCCGCCTCGAACAGCAGGTAGCTCAACACCCCCGCCCCGCTCGTTTTGGTAGCCCCCGGCCCGCGCAGAAATACGCGCAACGCCGCCGGCAATTCCTGGCGATGCCGCGCCGCAATTTCATCAATCGGCTGGCTCGGCGCAATCACCAGCACGTCCACCGGTGCCAGGCCCTGAATGGCCGCATCGGCTGGCAGCACGTGGCTGAAGTGGTTCAGGCGTTCCAACAGCTCGATGTCACTCTCCAGGCTGTCAATGAACGTGCTGTTGAGCATGTGCCCACCGATCTGCGCCAGCGTCGGCTGCTGGCCGGTGTAGGTGCGCTGGGTCAACGGCTCGTTACCTCGTGGGTTGCCACTGACGCCCACCACCAGCACCCGAGTCGCGCCCAGGTGCAACGCAGGGCTGATCGGCGCCGACTGACGCACGGCCCCGTCGCCGAAATATTCCTGGCCAAGTTTGACCGGGGCAAACAGCAAAGGAATCGCCGAACTCGCCAGCAGGTGCTCAACCGTCAGTTGCGTGGGCACCCCGATACGCCGATGGCGCAGCCAGGGTTCAAGGGTGCCGCCGCCCTGATAAAAGGTCACCGCTTGCCCTGACTCATAACCGAACGCCGTGACTGCCACAGCGTGCAGACGGTTCTGGCGAATGGCCTCGTCGATGCCTTCCAGGCGTAGTTTGTCGTGGAGTAAATCGCGCAAGGGCGAGCTGTTCAGCAGCGCAACCGGCAGTCGCGTGCCAAAGCCCAACAGGCTGTGGGTTAAAAAGCGGCTCGCCTGGCGCACCACGCCGGGCCAATCGCTGCGCAACACCAAGTGGCTGCGAAAGCCTTGCCAGAACGCAGTTAGCCGTTCGATGGACGCGGTGAAATCCAGTGCACCACTGGCCAGGCTCACCGCGTTGATCGCACCGGCCGAGGTGCCGACGATTACCGGAAACGGATTCGGTGCCCCCGGCGGCAACAGCTCGGCGATTGCCGCCAACACGCCCACCTGATACGCCGCTCGCGCCCCGCCGCCGGAAAGAATCAAGCCTGTGACCGGTTCAGCTGGGCGCATTGCGTCACTCCATGTAATGAAAACAGGTGTTATCGACGGCGTTTTTCGTACAACTTGGGCTCACCCGGCGGGCGGCTCTTGAAGCGTCGGTGCGTCCACAGGTATTGCTCGGGGCAGTCGCGTACCGAGGCTTCAACCCATTGATTGATGCGCAGGCAATCGATCTCATCGGTTTCGCCCGGGAAGTCAGTCAGCGGCGGGTGGATCACCAGGCGGTAACCGCTGCCATCGGCCAGGCGCTGTTGAGTAAACGGCACGACCAGCGCCTTCCCCAGCTTGGCAAACTTACTGGTGGCGGGCACAGTCGCGGCCTGGATGCCAAACAGTGGCACAAAAATACTTTGCTTGGCGCCGTAGTCCTGGTCCGGTGCGTACCAGATAGCGCGGCCGGCGCGCAGCAGCTTGAGCATGCCTCGCACGTCGTCACGTTCAACCGCCAGGGAATCCAGGTTATGCCGCTCGCGGCCACGGCGCTGGATGAAGTCGAACAACGGGTTGCCGTGCTCGCGGTACATGCCATCGATGGTGTGTTTTTGCCCAAGCAGGGCGGCGCCGATTTCCAGGGTGGTGAAATGCAGGGCCATCAGGATCACGCCCTTGCCATCCAGCTGCGCCTGCTTGAGATGCTCCAAGCCTTCCACATGGGCCAGGCGCGCCAGGCGCTGACGCGACCACCACCAGCTCATGGCCATTTCAAAAAAGGCGATGCCGGTGGACGCGAAGTTTTCCTTGAGCAGACGTTTACGCTCCTTGGCGGATTTTTCCGGGAAGCACAGCTCCAGGTTGCGCGCGGCGATGCGGCGGCGCTCGCCGGCCACTTGGTACATCCCGACACCGAGTAATCGACCAATGGTCAACAGCGCCCGATACGGCAACTGAGTAACCAGCCACAGGAGGCCGAGCCCCAGCCATAGCAGCCAAAAACGCGGGTGAAGAAATGCAGCACGAAAACGCGGGCGATCCATTACAGATTCCGGTAAAGACAAGGGCCGCGCATTCTACAACGGATCGACTCGGCTTGCGGCCCGGGGATGTTCTCGTTATAAGTCTCGACACTTTTCGTGACAAGCAGCTTTTGCCGACCATGAGCCAAACCGAACCGCTAGACCAAGATCCCGTGTTCCAGCTAAAAGGCAGCATGCTCGCCATCACCGTGCTGGAGCTGGCCCGCAATGACCTCGATGCCCTGGACCGCCAACTCGCCGCCAAGGTCGCCCTGGCGCCGAACTTTTTCAACAATGCCCCGCTGGTGCTTGCCCTGGACAAACTCCCGGCCGGCCAAGGCGCGATTGATTTGCCCGGTTTGATGCGCGTCTGCCGTTCCCACGGTTTGCGCACCCTGGCGATTCGCGCCAGCCGCATTGAAGACATCGCCGCAGCCATCGCCATTGAACTGCCAGTACTGCCGCCGTCCGGAGCCCGCGAGCGTCCGCTCGAGCCGATGGAAGGTGAACTGAAGAAAAAACCGGAAAAACCGCCGGAACCGACGATCAAGCCTACAAAGGTCATCACCTCCCCCGTACGCGGCGGGCAGCAAATTTACGCCCAGGGCGGCGACCTTGTGGTGATCGCTTCGGTAAGCCCGGGCGCGGAACTTCTCGCCGATGGAAACATCCATGTATACGGCCCGATGCGCGGACGTGCCCTCGCCGGCATCAAGGGTGATACCAGGGCCCGTATTTTTTGCCAGCAGTTGACCGCTGAGCTAGTGTCCATCGCAGGCCAGTACAAGGTTTCAGAAGATTTGCGCCGTGATCCGCTGTGGGGGGCCGGGGTCCAAGTCAGCCTGTCGGGCGATGTGTTGAACATCACCCGTCTTTAACGGATACTGCCGCATTTTCCAAGCATCTCTAGACTCTGATAGCACAGCGAAACCGGCAATACTTGCGTAGGAATAATTGGAAGTTGGCGTTTTTCTCGCGCAAACCAGATTCTTTCCTACAAAGGCTGTCCGCCTGCAGCGAGTTTCAAGAGATGTTTTTCAGGGACTGAAAAGTCCTTTTTCCTTAGGGGTGAAACACCTTGGCCAAGATTCTCGTGGTTACATCCGGCAAGGGTGGTGTGGGTAAGACCACCACCAGCGCCGCTATCGGTACCGGCCTCGCACTGCGCGGCCACAAAACAGTTATCGTCGACTTCGACGTTGGTTTGCGTAACCTCGACTTGATCATGGGCTGCGAACGCCGCGTGGTGTATGACTTCGTCAACGTGGTAAACGGCGAAGCCAACCTGCAACAGGCCCTGATCAAGGACAAGCGCCTTGAGAACCTGTACGTGCTGGCCGCCAGCCAGACCCGTGACAAAGACGCGCTGACCAAAGAAGGCGTGGGCAAAGTTCTCGCCGAGCTGAAAGAAACGTTCGAATACGTGGTGTGCGACTCCCCGGCCGGTATCGAAACCGGTGCTCACCTGGCGATGTACTTCGCCGACGAAGCCATCGTCGTGACCAACCCGGAAGTCTCCTCGGTACGTGACTCGGACCGCATGCTCGGCCTGCTGGCCAGCAAGTCCCAGCGCGCCGAAAAAGGCGAAGACCCGATCAAGGAGCACTTGCTGCTCACCCGTTACAACCCTGAGCGCGTCAGCAATGGCGAAATGCTCGGCGTTGAAGACGTCAAAGACATCCTCGCAGTGACCCTGCTGGGTGTGATCCCGGAATCCCAGGCTGTGCTGAAGGCTTCCAACCAGGGCGTCCCGGTAATTCTTGACGACCAGAGCGACGCCGGCCAAGCGTACAGCGATGCAGTTGATCGCTTGCTGGGCAAGACCGTGGAACATCGCTTCCTCGATGTTAAGAAGAAGGGATTCTTCGAGCGTATCTTTGGGGGCAACTAAACAATGAAATTTCTCGACTTCTTTCGCGCCAACAAAAAACCAAGTACCGCGTCGGTAGCGAAAGAGCGTCTACAGATCATCGTGGCGCACGAACGCGGCCAACGCAGCACGCCGGACTACCTGCCAGCCTTGCAGAAGGAACTGGTCGAGGTGATCCGCAAGTACGTCAATATCGGTAACGACGACGTACATGTCGCCCTTGAAAACGACGGCAGCTGCTCGATTCTGGAACTCAATATCACACTGCCTGATCGTTAATCGAAAAGGCGGTTGCCACGGCGGCTCGGCCACCTTGATCCCTTATCGGGAACCGGGTGAGCGAGCCGCCGTTGGCGTTTGTTACGAGGCTGTTTAATGCCGCTGTCCAATATCCATATCCTGCATCAGGACGACGCCGTCCTGGTGGTGAACAAACCGACCCTGCTGCTCTCTGTGCCTGGCCGCGCCGATGACAACAAGGACTGCCTGATCACCCGCCTGCAGGAAAACGGCTACCCCGAAGCCCGCATCGTCCATCGACTGGACTGGGAAACCTCCGGGATCATCCTGCTCGCCCGCGACGCTGATTCGCACCGCGAACTGTCGCGTCAGTTTCATGACCGTGAAACGGAAAAGGCTTATACCGCGCTGGCTTGGGGTCAACCTGAGTTGGACAGCGGCAGTATCGACTTGCCCCTGCGTTACGACCCGCCGACCAAGCCGCGTCATGTGGTCGACTATGAGTTTGGCAAACATGCGCTGACCTTCTGGAAGGTGCTGGAGCGGTGTGGCGATTGGTGTCGTGTGGAGCTGACGCCGATTACCGGGCGCTCGCACCAGCTGCGGGTGCATATGCTGTCGATCGGGCATCCGCTGTTGGGGGATGGGTTGTATGCGCATGAGCAGGCTTTGGCTGCGTGGCCACGGTTGTGCCTGCATGCGAGCATGTTGAGTTTTACGCATCCGCAGAGTGGGGAGCGGTTGCGGTTTGAGTGTTCGGCGCCGTTTTAGGGGGTTGGGGTTGGGTTGGGTTGGGTACATATCCATTGGCGTCGCAACGGCTGATATGGGTTCCGCTCTTACAGCGGGTCACTTTTGGCAAACGCCCCAAAAGTAACCAAAAGGTCTGTGCCCCACCACTCGGCA
>NZ_JAUTYR010000193.1:0-506 GCF_041946035.1 Pseudomonas sp. AMR01 | reverse complement strand
CGATTCGATCAACGAGCTGAAGCACTACCGCGAACATTTCATCCGTTATTGAGGTGCCGCTGCAACGCCCATTGTACGTGTTCGCGCACCAGTGGCGAGGGGTGATCGAGGCGGCTTTTGAGTGCTTCGATCACGGGGATGCTGGACGTGGCATTCCCTAAGCCGACAGCGAGATTGCGCAGCCAGCGTTCGTAGCCAATGCGGCGTATGGGCGAGCCTTCGGTGTTGCGCAGAAAGCTCTCTTCATCCCAGCGGAACAGGGTCACCAGATCGGCCTGTTCGAGCTGATGGCGAGGATAAAAATGGCTTTCCTGTGTAGGCTGGGCGAATCGGTTCCATGGACAGGCGATCTGGCAATCGTCACAACCAAACACCCGGTTACCCATTTTCGGTCTCAAGTCTTCGGGAATCGAGCCTTTCAACTCAATGGTCAGATACGAGATGCAGCGGCGGGCGTCCAGCACGTGCGCATCCACAAACGCATCGGTTGGACATTTCTGCAGGCA
>NZ_JAUTYR010000192.1:0-506 GCF_041946035.1 Pseudomonas sp. AMR01 | reverse complement strand
GGCCGCAAAAAAATTTTGCTAATTGTTTTATTGATCATTTTTAATGGAAACTTTCCCGCAGAACACGCTGATTTGCGGAGATAGCCAGTTAAAAGGCCGGGTTGTGGGAATTTTTATCTTCTTCTTCAATTCTTTCTGAAATTTGGTGCCTGGTGATCCTTGTTTCGTTTCAAGGAGGTTCCCTCTTCTTTATAGGATTATTTATTGTTAAACAATCTAGTATCTTTGTACCAAATTAAATAGTTATGAGTAGAAATGACAGGTCATCCGGAAGCAGGGGAGACCGCTCTTCCGGAAAATCTTCAGGAAGACAGGGTGGGGGAGAACGATCAAAATCACACGCACGTGGAAATGCTCCGGTGAATCGAAATGAAAAGGATCCCAAAACCATGTCCCGGGGCAATGCTCCGGTGAAAAAGAAAACCGGAGAAAAATCTGAGGGCATAAGATTGAATAAATATGGAGCCAACTCCGGCGTATGTTCAAGGCGGGATGCCGACATATAT
>NZ_JAUTYR010000191.1:0-507 GCF_041946035.1 Pseudomonas sp. AMR01 | reverse complement strand
AATGCCGTTATTGTATTTCTTATCCGGTCTGCTTCTGGCCCGCTCCATAGACAAGGGCGCGAAGAACTATGCGCTGGGCAAGCTGAATAATCTGATATATCCCTTTGTGGTCTGGACTGTGGTTTTGTATTTTTTGTACGAGGCGAGAGAGGTTGTCCTAGGCCTACCGTCGGAGATCGAGCTGTTTCGTGCGTTGCTTTACGACCCCTGGCATCATCTTTGGTTTTTGCACTACCTGGCGGTCTATTATCTCATCGGATTTTTTCTGTTCAAGGCGGGGCTAGTGGTAGCTGCGTTGGTTGCCGTCACGCTGTATTTGGTCGGCTATCCTGCCGGCTACGGTTATTTTACAGCGTTATTTATGTTCTTCATTGCCGGCGCATTTGCCAACCGATCGTCCGCCTGTCCGAAATGGATCGTCGCGCACCGGAATCTGCTGGCTTGGGGCGGGCTGGCCGTTATAACCCTGTGTCTTCTTGCGGTGACGCTAGAGCTCGTACCGATTGC
>NZ_JAUTYR010000190.1:0-508 GCF_041946035.1 Pseudomonas sp. AMR01 | reverse complement strand
CGCCATGGCGCGTCCGGAGATCGCCTTCACCCTCGAACACGGGGACCGCAAGATTATAGGTACACAGGCGGACGAGGCTCTGGCCGACCGGGTCTCGGGTATCGTCGCACGTGAACTCAAGGACAATTCGGTCGCGATCGACATGGAGCGTCCCGGTCCGGGTGGCATGATGCGGCTGACGGGTATCGCGGGGCTGCCGACCTACAATCGCGGCGTGGCCGACCACCAGTACCTCTTCGTCAACGGGCGTCCGGTGAAGGACCGCCTGCTCGTCGGCGCGGTGCGCGGGGCCTATTCGGATATGCTCGCGCGCGACCGTCACGCGGTGCTTGCGTTGTTCCTCGATCTGGCGCCCGAGGATGTCGATGTGAACGTCCATCCAGCCAAGACCGAAGTGCGGTTTCGCGATGCACGCGGGGTGCGCGGATTCATCGTTTCGGGGCTGCGCGAGGCGCTTTCGACCGGCGACCGGCGGAGCGCGCAATCGCCCGATGCAGGCGCCATGAGC
>NZ_JAUTYR010000189.1:0-509 GCF_041946035.1 Pseudomonas sp. AMR01 | reverse complement strand
GCGGTCAGCGCACCAAGACCAACGCACGTACCCCTAAGGGTCCCCGCAAGCCGATCAAGAAATAATCGGGGTTATTTAATAATGGCAAAGGCACCTGTTAGTACACGTAAGCGTGTAATAAAGCAACTCTCTGACGGCGTGGCTCATATCCATGCTTCTTTCAACAACACCATCGTTACCATCACTGATCGTCAGGGTAATGCTTTGGGTTGGGCAACAGCCGGTGGTTCCGGTTTCCGTGGTTCTCGTAAGTCCACTCCGTTCGCAGCACAGGTTGCAGCAGAACGTTGTGCTGACGCAGTGAAAGAATACGGTATCAAGAACCTGGAAGTTATGGTTAAAGGACCTGGTCCTGGTCGTGAGTCTACTATCCGCGCTCTGAACGCGGCTGGTTTCCGCATCACTAACATTACTGATGTGACTCCGATCCCTCATAACGGTTGTCGTCCGCCGAAAAAGCGCCGCGTGTAACGCAGCTTTTAGGATTGTTGGAGAAAGAAAATGGCAAG
>NZ_JAUTYR010000043.1:0-41525 GCF_041946035.1 Pseudomonas sp. AMR01 | reverse complement strand
CAAGGAGTTTTCCGTTTCGACTGCGCCGGAAGTGGGGCGAATTATAGACTTCCAGAATCTGCCGTCAACCCTTAATTTGAATTTTCTATCCATCAGACTGAAATGCCGCAATTCCTTCCTATATAGAGAGTAGCGCCTAGACAAATGAGCAATATATTGCCCAAAGGCTAACAGTTAAGCATCATAGCGGCCTCTGCTTCTCTACCATGACTTCGGACGCCCCCCCCCCAATGACCACCACCTCCCGCAGCCTGGCTTCGGCATTATTCCCTGTCGGCCTGCTGCTGATCGCCATGGCGTCCATCCAAACCGGGGCATCACTGGCCAAAAGCATGTTCCCCATCGTCGGCGCTCAAGGCACGACAACCCTGCGCCTGATCTTTGCCAGCGTGATCATGCTGCTTATATTGCGCCCCTGGCGTGCCACGCTGACGGCCAAATCCCTGCGCACCGTGCTCATCTATGGGATGGCGCTGGGTGGCATGAACTTCCTCTTCTATATGTCGTTGCGCACCGTCCCCCTGGGCATTGCGGTAGCGCTGGAATTTACAGGCCCACTCGCCGTCGCCCTCTACGCCTCGCGCCGAGCGGTGGACTTCCTGTGGATCGCGCTCGCGATCACAGGCCTGCTCTTGTTGATTCCGATGGGAGAGGCCAGCAGCGGCATCGACTTGACCGGTGCCGCCTACGCGTTGGGCGCAGGAATATGCTGGGCGCTTTACATCCTGTTCGGCCAAAAGGCTGGCAACGACAACGGCGTGCAAACCGCAGCCCTCGGCGTAATGATCGCCGCTCTGTTCGTTGCCCCTATCGGTATCGTCCACGCGGGAGCGGCGCTACTCACGCCCGCGCTCGTTCCCATCGCGATTGGCGTTGCCGTACTGTCCACGGCCTTGCCCTACACCCTGGAGATGATCGCCCTCACTCGTCTACCTGCCCGCACCTTTGGCACGCTGATGAGTATCGAACCTGCATTCGGCGCCCTGTCCGGCTTGTTCTTCCTGCAGGAACACTTGTCCCTCGCACAATGGCTGGCCATCACCTGCATCATTCTGGCGTCGGTAGGTGCGACGCTGACCATGCGCAACGAATCAAAACCATTGGTACCCGCTGATTAACCCTCTTTAAAGGTAGCTCTGGTATTTGCGGTTCATTTAGGCCATGTTTAGGCCGTGCACGAATGTCATTCATGGAGCGTGTCGACAAGGACAGCATGAACGCTACAATCGAGAGCGAGTAAAGCCGGCTTCGGGCGTTTTTGCGAAGCGGCTATTAAGGATAGGAATGAAACGAATTTTGATACTGTTAATGATCGTGGCCATTGCTGGCTGTGCTGCGACCACCAAGACAGAAGTGAAACGCGGTAAAAAAGGGCTGCACATCAACTGCTCTGGCCTGTCCTCCTCCTGGGACGAGTGCTACACCAGCGCAGTCAATTCCTGCGGCGCCAAGGGCTACCGGGTTATCGCAAAATCCGGTGACAACTCCGAAGAGCCTGGGGATTACCCTTTCGGCCTCAACCCTGCCGGCTACACCAGCCGCAGCATGATCGTCATCTGTAAGTGACGTCCCGAGCAGTCACCCGCGACTGCTCATTAAATTCCAGACTTGCGCCTATGCCTTCGCACCCCTGCGTCCAGCCCCCCGCTCGACAACCGAGCCAATGGAGCTCCCAAGACGCAGAACTGCAGTCGATTAAATAGCCGCCGTTCGCACTTGCAACCACGCTAATGCAGCGCCACTGAGCAACGGGCTCAGACGTTCACGCACCTCGGCGTGGTAGGCGTTGAACCACTCACGCTCGTCAACCGTCAGCAGCGACGGCTCCAGGCAGCGCGTGTCGATGGGGCACAAGGTCAGGGTTTCAAACTTGAGGAACTCGCCAAACTCGGTTTTGCCCGCTTCACGGTTCAGCACCAGGTTCTCGATACGAACCCCCCAACGGCCCGGACGATAAGTACCCGGTTCAATAGACGTAATCATGCCTGGCTGCATCGCGGTCTGCGGCGCGGCAGCAGCCTGGTAGGCAATCACCTGCGGACCTTCGTGCACGTTCAGAAAATAGCCTACGCCGTGACCAGTGCCGTGACCGTAGTCCACGCCTTCAGCCCAGATCGGCGCACGCGCAATCGAATCCAGCAGCGGCGACAGAATACCTTTCGGGAAGTGCGCACGGGACAAGGCAATCACACCCTTAAGCACGCGCGTGCAGTCGCGCTTCTGCTCTTCGCTCGGCGTACCGATTGGCACCATCCGGGTGATGTCCGTGGTGCCGCCCAAGTACTGGCCACCGGAGTCGATCAGCAACAAGCCATCGCCTTCAATCAGCGCGTGCTCTTCTTCGGTGGCGTGGTAATGCGGCATCGCACCATTGGCGTTGAACGCCGCGATGGTATTGAAACTCAGCGACACATAATCCGGACGACGGGTACGCGCAGCAGTCAGGTGCTCATCGATAGTCAGTTCAGTGATGCGCTCGCGGCCCAAAGCACTGTCCAGCCAGGCAAAGAATTCGCACAAGGCCGCACCATCCTGCTCCATGGCTCGGCGGATATGCTCGGCGTCCGCCAGGCTTTTGCGCGATTTGGCCAGTGTGGTCGGGTTCAGCCCTTCGATCAGCTTGACGCCGGCGTCGAGGTTTTCCAGCAGGCCCGCCGTGACGCGCGCCGGATCGATATGCAAATTCGCGCCCGACGGCACGTCACGCAATGCGCCCGCTACTTCGCTGTAATCGCGCAAGGTCACGCCGTCACTTTCAAGCACGGCACGTAGCTCAGCATCGACTTTGCTCAGCGCCACAAACAAGGTGGCCTGTTGTTGATTGATCAAGGCAAAGGACACGAACACCGGGTTGAACGACACGTCACCGCCGCGCAGGTTGAACAACCAGGCGATGTCATCCAGGGTGGCGATGAA
Source organism: Pseudomonas sp. AMR01 (assembly GCF_041946035.1). Lineage (NCBI taxonomy): Bacteria > Pseudomonadati > Pseudomonadota > Gammaproteobacteria > Pseudomonadales > Pseudomonadaceae > Pseudomonas > Pseudomonas sp. AMR01. The sequence continues at coordinate 38,609 of NZ_JAUTYR010000043.1, read as the reverse complement.
GTGCCAGTCGGCGCCCTTGTCTTTCAGGCTGGCGCGCAAGGCAGCGAGTTTTTCGCCACGACTCACGGTCGCCTGTGGCGGCAAGTGTTGATAGATCGGTTGGTTCGGCAAGGTCGGCCGGTCTTGCCAAACTTCATTGAGCAGGTCGATATCGGTACGCAAGCGCGCGCCGCGCTCTTCGAGCTTGCCGCCCAGGGTGCGCGCTGAAGCCACGGCCATCACCGCACCGTCCACCGCCACCACACCGCCTTGCGGCGTTTGCTCGGCCAGCCATTCCAGCGGGCCGGGTTGGCCAGGCTGCAATTTCACCAGCTCGATGCCGCTGCCTTTGAGTTCCTTGGTCGCTTGCTCCCAGTAACGGCTGTCAGCCCACACACCGGCGAAATCTGCGGTGACAATCAGCGTACCCACCGACCCATGAAACCCCGACAACCATTGCCGGCCCTGCCAATAGCCCGGCAAGTATTCGGACAAATGCGGGTCGGCCGACGGCACCAACAGGGCGTGAATGCCCTCGCGGCTCATCAGTTCACGGGTCTGCGCCAGGCGCTGGGGAACCGTTCCATGGGTCAAAGGCTGCGTACTCATCATGTCTCCTGCTAACGGCTAATAATTGTTATGTAACGCAAATAAAAAATCAGACGGCCCAGAACGCTGGTGCGCTGGCAGAAGCCGTTTTGATGAGTCTCACGGCTTCGTCGATATCCTGCTCGGTGGTGAACCGACCCAGGCTCAAACGGATGGTGCGACCGGCGCTGCGGGCATCATGGCCCAACGCCAGAAGGACGTGGGACGGTGCATTACTGGCCGAATTACAGGCAGAGGTCGCCGAAAATGCGATACCCGCGCTCAACGCAACCGAATTGAATTCGCCCTCGCCAAACGTGAGGCTGAGGGTATGGGGAATCCGCTGGGTCTTGCTGCCATTGAGGCGCACGCCCGCAACCGACTCCAGTTGATCCAGCAGACGCTGACGCAAGGCCACAATCCTGGCCTTTTCTTCGGCGAAAGATTCTGCCGCCAAGGCGAACGCCGTGCCCATGCCCGCAATTTGATGCGTTGCCAGGGTGCCGGAACGCAAGCCGCCCTCATGGCCACCGCCATGAATCTGCGCCAACACTTTCTGTTGTGCCCGTGGGCCAACGTACAACGCGCCGATACCTTTGGGGCCATACAGCTTGTGCGCAGAAAACGACATCAGATCCACCGGCCATTCAGCCAGGTTGATCGCGACCTTGCCCGCGCCTTGCGCGGCGTCCACATGCAACAACGCGCCATGCTCACGCACCCGTGCGCCGATGGCGGGGATATCGTTGAGGGTGCCCAGTTCGTTATTCACCAGCATCAGCGACACCAGAAAGGTGTCTTCACGCAAGGCTTCACTGACCGCCTCGGCGCTGATCAAACCGTCGGCATCCGGCACCAGATAGGTCACCGCCACACCGGCTTCCTGCAACTGCCGCGCGGTATCAAGCGTGGCCTTGTGTTCGATCTGGCTGGTGATGATATGGCCGCCCGCCACGCCGCGCGCCTGGGCAACGCCTTTGATAGCGAGGTTGTTGGATTCTGTGGCACCTGAGGTCCAGACGAGTTGCTCGGGGCTCGCACCGACCAGTTCAGCCACCTGACGGCGCGCCTGTTCAACCGTTTGCCGGGCCGCTTGGCCGAACGCATGGGAACTGGACGCCGGGTTACCGAAATTGGCATTGAAGCCCAGGCACTCGACCATCACCTGGATGACCCGCTCATCCACCGGCGTGGTGGCGGCGTAGTCGAAATACAACGGACGTTTATTCATGACGTTAGAGACTCGCAGAGCGTATTCCCGAGAACTGCGTCTCAGGGGGCGTCGACCGGGGCAGAGGTTGTCAGATTTAACCAATCGAAGGCCATTAAAGAAGAACCACTTTATGTAAATGTGCGTAGGAACGCTCCTGAAATTCAGCTTAACAGGCTGAAGTGACGCCATGGCAAACAAAAAGCCCGAGATTCCTTGTGGGAAACCTCGGGCTTTTTGCCACTGAGCGCCGGCTCAACTGGGACGACCATGCAAGACCACGCTGCGTTCGGCGTTCATTTCGCCGTGGTGATCGAAACCGAAGGGCTTCTGTGGCTGCCCGGTCAGCGCGGCACGCTGCTGTTGATACTCATCAAACGACAGCCCGCGACGGCTCAACGCCTCCAGGGCGAGTTGCCTGGTTTCTTCTGCGGTGTAAGGACGCGACTCCGGCGAGGGGTGTGTGGCACATCCGGCAAGGACGGAGCTGACAACTAACAACGAAACAGCGAGAAAACGGTTCATGGCGATGCCCTGCGAAGGAGGTTTCAAGTCAATGAACACAGGCTACTCCCGCCCTTTCAAAGTGAGAAATCACCCCCCGTGATAGTCGCTATCAACCGTTCAGACACCTTCGATAGGCCGGCATTCATATTCATTTATGATCTATAAATATGGAAATACGTTCATTTACGGAATAAATCTTACCCTCTATAAATGACCCCACGGCGAATCGCTACTGTTGGCAGCGCAACAGCCACTCAACAAAACACCGGGCGCGCAACAGCTTCATTTATCAGCAGTGAGCGCGCGGCGCCTTTGTTTGCCGCGCATGCCCCTTCTCTGCTGAAGACCGTATAAGGATTTGTCATGAATGTTTTCTGGTTTCTACCCACCCACGGCGACGGCCATTACCTGGGCACCACCCAAGGTGCACGCCCGGTCACCCTCAATTATCTGAAGCAAGTTGCGCAGGCGGCTGACAGCCTTGGTTACTACGGCGTGTTGATTCCGACCGGGCGCTCGTGCGAAGACTCCTGGGTAATTGCCTCGGCGCTGGTGCCATTGACCGAGCGCTTGCGTTACCTGGTAGCGATTCGTCCGGGCATCATTTCGCCGACAGTTTCCGCGCGCATGGCAGCCACACTGGACCGTCTGTCCAACGGCCGTTTGCTGATCAACGTGGTGACCGGTGGCGACCCCGATGAAAACCGTGGCGATGGCAGTTTCCTCGATCACAGCGAACGCTACGAAGTGTCCGACGAATTCCTGCAGATTTGGCGCCGCGTGTTGCAGGGCGAATCCGTAGATTTCGAAGGCAAACACCTGCGCGTGCAAAACGCCAAGGCGCTTTATCCACCGGTGCAGAAACCTTATCCGCCGCTGTATTTCGGAGGTTCCTCGGACGCTGCCCACGACCTCGCCGCTGAGCAAGTCGATGTGTACCTGACCTGGGGCGAGCCGCCCGCCGCCGTCGCGGAGAAACTCGCGGACGTGCGTGAACGCGCCGCACGCCATGGCCGCACGGTCAAGTTCGGCATTCGCCTGCATGTGATCGTGCGCGAAACCGAAGAAGAGGCCTGGAAAGCCGCCGACAAACTGATCGAGCACATCAGTGATGAAACCATCGCCGCGGCGCAAAAATCCTTCTCGCGTTTTGACTCCGAAGGGCAGCGCCGCATGGCCGCCCTGCATGGCGGGCGCCGCGACAACCTGCAAATCGCCCCCAACCTGTGGGCCGGCGTCGGCCTGGTGCGCGGCGGTGCAGGAACCGCGTTGGTGGGCAACCCGCAACAAGTGGCCGAGCGCATCAAGGAATACGCCGACCTTGGCATCGAAAGCTTCATTTTCTCCGGCTACCCGCATCTGGAAGAGGCGTATCGCTTTGCCGAGCTGGTGTTCCCGCTGCTGCCGGAACCCTATGCGAGCCTCGCAGGGCATGGTGTGACCAACCTCACGGGCCCGTTTGGCGAAATGATTGCCAATGATGTGCTGCCAGCCAAGCCGTGAGAACGATGAGGTCTGCTTTATGTGGGAGCGGGCTTGCTCGCGAAGCCGGTAGATCAGTCACAGCTGTATCAACTGAAACACCGCATTCGCGAGCAAGCCCGCTCCCACATTTGGGCTTCATTGCCAAAAAGACACTGAGGAGCCCCGTGTGACAGCCAAACCCCACAGCGTGATGCCCTTGCCCTTGCAGACCGCCAAACTGCTGGCCGCGGAATTTGCCCTCACCGAGGTCGACAGTTCCAGCGGGCACAGCGGCATCACCTTGCACAACGACTGGAACAATATCGGCCAGCGCCAGACCGACGGCTGGGCGTTGAACCAATCCCTGCCCATTCCGACGTTCTACTCCTGAGAGAGGTGCCCATGCAGCTTTTGACCCTACCGCCCTCGCCCGCCCTCGCGACGTCGATCCGCGCCACGGCCCAGGTCTTCGAAGACCCTAAATCCCAGGCATTGCTCGACCATATCCAGCAAGTGGCGCCCAGCGAAGCCAGCGTGCTGATCATCGGCGAAACAGGTACCGGTAAAGAGCTGGTGGCGCGGCATATCCACAACCTCAGCGCGCGGCGCAACCGGCCGTTCGTGGCGGTGAACTGCGGCGCGTTCTCTGAATCGCTGGTGGAGGCCGAGTTGTTCGGCCACGAAAAAGGCGCGTTTACCGGCGCCCTCAGCGCCAAGCCGGGCTGGTTCGAAGAAGCCGACGGCGGCACTTTGTTCCTCGACGAAATCGGCGATTTGCCGATGGCCATCCAGGTCAAACTGCTGCGCGTCCTGCAGGAGCGCGAAGTGGTGCGCCTGGGGTCGCGCAAGAGCATTGCGATTGATGTGCGGGTACTCGCGGCGACCAATGTGCAGCTGGAAAAAGCCATCAACGCCGGGCATTTCCGTGAAGATCTCTATTACCGTCTCGACGTGGTCAGCCTGGAGCTCAGCCCGCTGCGCGATCGCCCGGGCGATATCCTGCCGCTGACCCGGCACTTCATCCAAGCCTATAGCCAACGCCTGGGTTACGGCCCGATTACCATCAGCCGCGAGGCCGAGCACAAGCTCAAGAGCTACAGTTGGCCGGGCAATATCCGCGAGCTGGAAAACGTGATTCACCACACCCTGCTGATCTGCCGTAACGGTGTGATCGAACGTGATGATTTGCGCCTCTCGAACCTGCGCATCGAGCGCGCGGACGACAGCCAGCACGGCATCGACAACAGCGCCGAAGCCCTGCTGGAGCGCGCCTTTCAGAAGTTATTCGAGGAACAGGCCGGCGCTCTGCATGAGAAGGTCGAGGACGCGTTATTGCGCGCTGCCTACCGCTTCAGTCATTACAACCAGGTGCACACCGCCAACCTGTTGGGCCTGAGCCGCAACGTCACACGCACACGCCTGATCAAGATTGGCGAGCTGGCGGTGAACAAACGTCGTCCCGGGGAAAACGTACAAGGCGAACGCATGCTGCACCTATCCATTTAGGCGGCAGTGCAACGCGTTGTCATGGCTGCGCTCAAAACTGCGCAGCACCTGAAACGAACCGAAGGTCACCGCCGTGGCCCGGTGCGCGCGGATCAGTGTCCAGAAATCTTCCTCGCCCTTCTCAAAGCTCTGGAACGCCGCTTCGCCCTCTTCCCGCGATTGCCACTGCAGGTAATTGAGCACCCGCCGTCCGTCATCGCTGACCTGCACGCTGGCACTCAAAAAACCGCGATGGCCTTGAGCCAGGCGCTCGCTTTGAGTGGACAAGGCCGCCACCAAGGCATCTTGCTGCCGGGGCTCGATCTGAAACTCGATCAATTGAGTGAAACTGCGATTCTTCTCTAATACCTGCATGAACACTCCCCTTTCTCTGTAGGCAAAATCTTGCGATTCAATGCCACGCAGGGTAAAACCTCTAGTTAAGTCAAGGTCAAGCAGTGTTTTGGAGTGTTCATGCTCAATAAAGAACTTACCGTCGGCCAGTTGGCCGCACGCAGTGGCGTCGCGGTCACGGCGCTGCATTTTTACGAATCCAAAGGCTTGATCAACAGCAACCGCAGTGCCGGCAACCAACGGCGCTACCCAAGGGATGTGTTGCGTCGGGTGGTGGTGATCAAAATCGCCCAGCGCTTGGGGATTCCACTGGCGACCATTGGCGAGGCCTTGCAGACATTGCCGCACGGCCGCACACCGACGAAGTCGGACTGGGAGCGTTTGTCGGCGCTGTGGCGAGAGGATCTGGATGACCGCATCAACAAGCTGGTGCTGCTGCGGGACAAGCTGAGTGGCTGTATTGGCTGTGGGTGTTTGTCGCTGGAGGCTTGCCCGTTGCGCAACAGCGGCGACCGGCTCGGCGAGCATGGGCCAGGGGCGCAGCTTCTGGAGCCCACCACACACTCCTGATCTGGCGATACTGCCGAAGTGCTGGCTTGTTTGGGATGCGGGCAACGCGGTGTCTCTACAACACTGAGGTGACGCTATCGCAGGCAAGCCAACTCCCACTTTTGATCCTCGTTAACCTTAGAAGCCTGTGGCGACCTGGCCTTTGTACCGGGTCAGAATGAAACGGCGTACTTCTTTGGAATTCAGCGCCTTGGCGAATGCCGAGCATCCAAATCCAATGCCCGTTTCACAGCGCCCGTACTGGCATGTCGAAAGCTCGTCTGCGCATAAAAGTGATCGGAGCAACGGGTATTCACTCCTGCGCCAAACCCCTGTCATCCAACCGTCACCGTAACTTCATGGAGATGACACCGGGCCTCCATAGCCTGACTTTGCACAACAAAGTCGCCCGCCCGATACGTGGCCGGCACTCGGAGACTCGCCATGACTCAGATCGCCCGCATCAGCGACACCGGCAATGACCGCCGCCTGCAAGCCGAACGCCTGATCGGCGCGAAAGCCTTGCAGGAAGCACAGGCCCTGCGGTTCAACGTGTTCAGCGGCGAATTCAACGCCAAGCTGAAAGGCGCGGAACTGGGCCTGGACATGGATGACTATGATGTTCACTGCAGCCATATCGGCGTGCGGGATTTGAACAGCGGTCGATTGGTAGCCACCACCCGCTTGCTCGACCATCAGGCCGCCAGCACTCTGGGCAAGTTCTACAGCGAAGAAGAATTCAGCCTGCATGGCTTGCTCCACTTGCAGGGCCCGATCCTGGAAATCGGCCGCACCTGCGTCGACCCGGCCTACCGCAACGGCGGCACTATCGCGGTGTTGTGGGGCGAGTTGGCCGAAGTGCTTAACCAGGGTGGCTACAGCTACCTGATGGGCTGCGCGAGTATTCCGATGCATGACGGCGGCATCCAGGCCCACGCGATCATGCAGCGTCTGCGCGAACGCTACCTGTGCAACGAACACTTGCGCGCCGAACCGAAAAAACCACTGCCGGCGCTGGATCTGCCGTCCAACGTGATCGCCGAAATGCCGCCCCTGCTCAAGGCTTATATGCGCCTGGGCGCAAAGATCTGTGGCGAGCCGTGCTGGGATGAAGAATTCCAGGTGGCCGACGTGTTCATCCTGCTCAAGCGCGATCAGTTATGCCCGCGTTACGCGCGCCACTTTAAGGCGGCCATGTGATGAGCCGTCTTCGGGTGTACGGGCGCATTGCCCGCGTGCTGTTGGTGGTGGCGCTTGGGTTGAGCATGGCTACTGTGTTTGGATTGTTTGAACGCATGGGCGTGGCCAACTCGATGGTGCGCCGCCAGCGCTGGTCGCGGTTTTTCATGGCGCGGCTGACCAATGCCCTGCCGTTTCGCGTAACGGTACACGGCGAATTGCCGACGCAGCCGATGCTGTGGGTGAGCAATCACGTGTCCTGGACCGACATTCCTCTGCTGGGTGCGGTGGCGCCGATGTCGTTTCTGTCCAAGGCCGAAGTGCGCACCTGGCCGGTGGCTGGCTGGTTGGCGGCCAAGGCGGGTAGCCTGTTTATCCGCCGGGGTTCGGGCGACAGCCAGTTGATCCGCAAACAGATGACCCGTCATCTGGAGCAAAGGCACCCGATGCTGATGTTCCCGGAAGGCACCACCACCGACGGTCGCAGCCTGCGTACGTTTCACGGGCGTTTGCTGGCCAGTGCGATTGACGCGCAGGTGCCGCTGCAACCGGTGGCGATTCGTTACCTGCGCGACGGGCAAGTGGATCCGCTGGCGCCGTTCATTGGCGATGATGATTTGCTGTCGCACTTGATGCGCTTGTTTGGCAATGATCAGGGCGATGTGGAAATCCATGTGCTCAAACCGATTGCCTGCGCGGGGCAAGAGCGCGCGGCGCTGGCGTATCAGGCGCAGCAGGCGGTTCAGAAGGTGTTGTATGGGCCGTTGCCGGAAACAGAACAAGTGGATGCCAGACCTGCGTTCGCCGCCTGAAATCAAGTGAACACAGTTCAATGTGGGAGCTGGCTTGCCTGCGATAGCGGTGGGTCAGCAACACATGTATCAACTGGCAGACTGCAATCGCAGGCAAGCCAGCTCCCACATTTAAACCTGTGTTGTGAGATGGGCCTGTGCAAATTTCTGCAACTCGGGATAGAACACCCGGAAGTCTTCACTCAGCGGCTCATACAGCTCACGCAACTCCTGCATCGCATACCCCAACTCCTGGGGCTGCGTCAGCCGCCGGGAAATCCCGCGTAACACCTGATCCATCACCGCAAACTCGCGGTAAGACCCCAACCAATCATCAGCCGCCATGTACGGCGCAATCTGCGCCAGTCGCCCGGGCAACTGCGGCTCATCGGCCAGCACGCGGTACACCTGCGCAGTAAAACGTTCCAAAGGCTGCTCGGCATACAACGCCCAGTCCCGCGCCAGGCAGTGATCGAAAAACACATCAAGGACGATCCCCGCGTAGCGCTTGCGGGTCAGGCTAAAGCGCGACAACGCCTCCCCCACCAGCGGATGGCTGTCGGTGAAGCTGTCGATGGCGCGATGCAACTGAATCGCCGACTCGATTTGCGGACTGAACTGGCCCTGCAGGCGGCCTTTGACGAAGTCACCATAAAGGCTGCCCAGCAGTTGCGCAGGTAGTTGGCCGCCCAGGTGCAGATGTGCGAGATAATTCATGGCGCGCAGTCTATCACTGCCGTCAACGTATCGTTATAACCCGATATACCGATTCGGCCTGAATTAAGACCAAAATCATATTGGTATATCGGGATACAACGATTTAAGGTTCGCTTCATCGCGATATAACGTTTCTTGAAACCGAGCACCTGCCATGTCCATTGACCTCGACGAAATAATAAAAGCCCTGGCGCACCCAGTACGACGAGACATCCTCACCTGGCTGAAAGACCCGAAAGTGCAATTTCCCGAACAACTGCACAACCACGAATACGGCATCTGTGCCGGGCAGATCGACCAGCGCTGCGGCTTGTCCCAGTCGACCGTGTCAGCGCACCTGGCCACGTTGCAACGTGCGGGGTTGATCAGCAGCCAGAAAGCCGGGCAGTGGCACTTTTTCAAACGCAACGAGGACACCATCCAGGCCTTCCTCGCCGCGCTCACCACCGAACTCAGCGCTGAACTCAGCGAACCGCTGTAACAAGGAAACGAAAATGCCCCTCTCGCTACTCATACTGGCCCTGAGCGCCTTCGCCATCGGCACCACCGAGTTCGTCATCATGGGCTTGCTACCCGATGTGGCGGCGGACCTCGGCGTGTCGATCCCCGGCGCCGGCTGGCTGGTCACCGGCTACGCCTTGGGCGTGGCCATCGGCGCGCCCTTTATGGCACTGGCCACCGCCAAGCTGCCCCGCAAGGCCGCGCTGGTAGCGTTGATGGGTATCTTTATAGTCGGCAACCTGCTCTGCGCCCTGGCCACTGACTACAACGTGCTGATGTTCGCCCGCGTGGTCACCGCACTGTGCCACGGCGCCTTCTTCGGGATCGGCTCAGTGGTGGCCGCCAACCTGGTACCCGCCAACAAGCGCGCATCGGCCGTGGCGTTGATGTTCACCGGTTTGACCCTGGCCAACGTGCTCGGTGTGCCACTGGGTACCGCACTCGGTCAGGCCGCCGGCTGGCGTTCCACCTTCTGGGCCGTGACGGTGATAGGTGTGGTTGCGCTGATCGGCCTGATCCGCTTCCTGCCGACCAAGCGTGACGAAGAAAAACTCGACATGCGCGCCGAACTGAAAGCCCTCAAGGGCGCCGGCATCTGGTTGTCGCTGACCATGACCGCGCTGTTCGCCGCGTCCATGTTCACCCTCTTTACCTACGTGGCGCCGCTGCTGGGTGATGTCACCGGTGTTTCGCCCAAAGGCGTGACCTGGACCCTGCTGCTGATCGGCCTGGGCCTGACCGTGGGCAACATCATCGGCGGCAAGCTGGCCGACAAACGCCTGGCCGCCACCCTGATCGGTGTATTCATCAGCATGGCGGTGGTGTCCACCGTATTGACCTGGACCAGCGTCGCGCTGATCCCGACTGAAATCACCCTGTTCCTGTGGGCCACCGCGTCGTTCGCCGCCGTGCCTGCGCTGCAAATCAACGTGGTGACCTTCGGCAAGGCGGCGCCGAACCTGGTGTCCACCCTGAACATCGGCGCCTTCAACATCGGCAACGCCCTCGGCGCCTGGGTCGGCGGCAGCGTGATTGCCCACGGCTTCGGCCTGACCAGCGTGCCGCTGGCTGCCGCAGCCCTGGCGATCCTTGCCCTGCTGGTGACCCTGATTACTTTCCGTCAGAGCGGCGATGCCGACCTGGCCCCTGCGACCCACTGATCAATCCACTTAAAGAGAAGGGTGTTATCCCATGACGACTATTTTCGATCCAATCAAACTGGGCGACCTGGAACTGTCCAACCGCATCATCATGGCGCCGCTGACCCGCTGCCGTGCCGACGACGGTCGCGTGCCCAACGCGCTGATGGCCGAGTACTACGTGCAACGCGCTTGCGCCGGGCTGATCCTCAGCGAAGCCACTTCCGTGACGCCGATGGGCGTAGGCTACCCGGACACCCCGGGCATCTGGTCCAACGACCAGGTGCGCGGCTGGGCCAATGTCACCAAGGCTATTCATGGCGCGGGCGGCAAGATCTTCCTGCAACTGTGGCACGTGGGCCGCATCTCCCATGAGTCCTACCTGAACGGCGAAACACCGGTGGCGCCCAGCGCCATCCAGCCTGAAGGCCACGTCAGCCTGGTTCGCCCAATGGCCGACTACCCGACCCCGCGCGCCCTGGAAACGGATGAAATCGCCGACATCGTCGACGCTTACCGCACCGGCGCTGAAAACGCCAAGGCCGCAGGCTTTGACGGCGTGGAAATCCACGGCGCCAACGGTTACCTGCTTGACCAGTTCCTGCAAAGCAGCACCAACCAGCGCACCGACAACTATGGCGGCTCCCTGGAAAACCGCGCGCGCCTGCTGCTGGAAGTGACCGACGCCGCTATCGACGTCTGGGGCGCAGGCCGTGTGGGTGTGCACCTGGCACCGCGCGCTGACTCCCACGACATGGGCGACGACAATTTGGCGGAAACCTTCACCTACGTCGCCACCGAACTGGGCAAACGTGGCATCGCCTTCATTTGCTCGCGCGAAAAGGAAGGCGCCGACAGCCTCGGCCCGCAACTGAAAAAAGCCTTCGGCGGCCCGTACATCGCCAACGAACGCTTCACCAAAGACAGCGCCAACGCCTGGCTGGCGGCGGGCAAAGCTGACGCGGTGGCCTTCGGCGTGCCGTTTATTGCCAACCCGGACCTGCCAGCTCGCTTGAAGGCAGATGCGCCGCTGAACGAAGCGCACCCGGAAACCTTCTACGCCAAGGGCCCGGTCGGCTACATCGACTATCCGACGATGGCGCTGTAATCGCCTGAAAAACAAAAAGCCCCGGTTGGAGATAACCGGGGCTTTTTTACATCGGCTTGAAAACGCGGCAGAGCCAGTGTGGGAGCGGACTTGCCCGCTCCCACAGGTGAATCAGCGTGAGCCAAGAAACACGCCTTCACAGTGTTGCAACAATATTGCTACAAAATACTTAGGCGCCTACCTATCAACCGCCCGCCAGCCCGTATATAAAGTCACCCACGATTCAGGCGAAGGGACGATTGACCGTCTCTGGTGTTTACTGTTGACACAAGTAGACTCAATTACGCATTTTGTCTCAATTGCGCAGGCTGGGGCTCAGGCGCAGCATGTCCAGCCCTGCATCCACCCAACGCTCGGCTTCCTGGTGCAGTTGGAAACTGTCGGGCACCAGCAGCCACTGGCCAATCAGCCCGTTGATATAGGCATGCATACACACCGCTGATCGGGTCGTGTCGAGATTTTCCGGAAGCTGCCCGCGATGGACTGCGTTACGCAATGTCAGGCCGATCCGCAAATTACACTCCAGGCTGTGAGTCTGGCGCTGACGGCGCATGTCACACATTTCATCGGTGAATTCGCACTTATGGAACAAAATCTCATTGATGCGCCGGGTTTTCGGGTCCAGGGCGACTTGGTGAAATAGATGAATCAACAGCTTGCGCATACAGCCCAGCGGGTCGACTTCATCCTCGCTTTCACTCGCCCGGGCCAACTCGTCCAACGGCTCGTGCAGCGTGTCGAGCAGTGCCTGCAACAGGTCGGACTTGTTGCTGAAATGCCAATAAATGGCACCCCGCGTCACGCCGGCCAGCGCGGCAATGTCTGCCAGCGTGGTCCGCGCAACGCCGCGGTCATAGAACGCCTGCTCGGCGGCATCGAGAATCTGGCTGCGCGTTTCCTGAGCTTCCTCTTTGGTGCGACGAACCATGGCAGTAAAACCTCAATCAGGACACTGTGGATGGTGCTTGAGCATCATCTGAATAATTGTGGGACGGCACCGTCAAGGGCACCGAACGTACTAAAATCGAGGCTTCGAGGGCTGCGTTGTCAATACTTCCCGAAGCCTGTCAAGAGTTTACAAACAACCATGAACGTAAGTATATTGCGTAGCAAGCTACTTATCTACTCATGGCTTGTTTTTTACCCTTCCACACTTCTTGTGCGCATTCTGCGCGCCTGACCCGAGGATCTTCATGCAACTTAAGCCAGCTGTTACCGCTCTGGTCACTGCCGTCGCCCTGGCATCGCTGCTCAGCGGATGTAAAAAGGAAGAAGCGGCTCCGCCCGCTCAAACCCCTCAGGTCGGCGTGGTCACCATTCAACCGCAAGCCTTTACCCTGACGACCGAGCTGCCAGGCCGCACCACCGCCTATCGCATCGCGGAAGTTCGCCCTCAGGTCAACGGCATCATTCTCAAGCGCCTGTTCAAGGAAGGCGCCGACGTGAAGGAAGGGCAGCAGCTCTACCAGATCGACCCGTCGGTGTACGAGGCCACGCTGAAAAGCGCCCAGGCCACCCTGACCCAGACCAAGTCAATCACCGACCGCTACAAGCAGTTGGTCGATGAGCAAGCCGTCAGCCGTCAGGAATACGACACCGCCGTCGCCAATCGCATGACCGCCGAAGCCGATGTTCAAACCGCCCAGATCAACGTGCGCTACACCAAGGTGTACGCGCCGATTTCCGGGCGTATTGGCCGCTCCGCCTTTACCGAAGGCGCACTGGTCAGCAATGGCCAGACCGATGCCATGGCCGTGATCCAGCAACTGGACCCGATCTACGTCGACGTCACACAGTCTTCGGCAGAAATGCTGAAACTGCGCCGCGACCTGGAAAGCGGCCAGCTGGAAAAAGCCGGTGCCAACGCGGCCAAGGTCAAACTGACCCTGGAAGACGGCAGCGACTACGGCAAGGACGGCACGCTGGAATTCTCCGAAGTGTCGGTCGACCAGACCACCGGTTCCGTGACCCTGCGCGCCGTGTTCCCCAACCCTGACCACACCCTGCTGCCAGGCATGTTTGTACACGCCCAGTTGCAAGCCGGTGTGAACAGCAAGGCGATCCTTGCACCACAGCAAGGCGTAACCCGCGACCTCAAGGGCACGCCAACCGCGCTGGTCGTCAACGCCGACAACAAGGTCGAGCAGCGTGAACTGGTGGCCAACCGTACGTACGGCGCCTATTGGCTGGTGGAAAAAGGCTTGAACGCCGGTGACCGTGTGATCACCGAAGGCTTGCAGTACGTCAAGCCGGGCGCCCAGGTCAAGGTCAAGGAGGCCGACAACGCCAAGCCTGCCGGTGCTCCTGCTCCAGCTGCCGCTGCTGGCAAAGGGGAGTAATCCATGTCGAAATTTTTTATCGACCGTCCCATTTTCGCCTGGGTTATCGCCCTGGTGATCATGCTGGTCGGGGCACTGTCGATCCTGAAGTTGCCCATCAACCAATACCCGGCCATCGCGCCAACCGCCATCGACATCCAGGTGACCTACCCAGGCGCGTCCGCACAAACCGTGCAGGACACCGTGGTGCAGGTGATCGAGCAACAGCTCAACGGTATCGACAACCTGCGTTATGTTTCCTCGGACAGTAACTCCGACGGCAGCATGACCATCACCGTGACGTTCAACCAGGGTACCAACCCGGACATCGCCCAGGTTCAGGTGCAGAACAAGCTGAACCTGGCGACCCCATTGCTCCCGCAGGAAGTGCAGCAGCAAGGTATCCGCGTCACCAAGTCGGTGAAGAACTTCCTGATGGTCATCGGTCTGGTGTCGGAAGACGGCAGCATGACCAAGGACGACTTGTCCAACTACATCGTGTCCAACATCCAGGACCCGATTTCGCGGACGCCAGGTGTCGGTGACTTCCAGGTATTCGGTTCGCAGTACGCCATGCGTATCTGGCTCGACCCGGCCAAGCTGAACAATTTCCAGCTGACGCCAGTGGACGTGAGTTCGGCGATCTCCGCACAGAACGTGCAGGTGGCCACCGGCCAATTGGGCGGTTTGCCTGCCCTGCCCGGCACCCAGTTGAACGCAACCATCATCGGCAAGACTCGCCTGCAGACCGCAGAGCAGTTCGGCAACATTCTGATGAAGGTCAACACCGACGGTTCGCAGGTTCGCCTCAAAGACGTCGCGCGTATCGAGCTGGGCGGCCAGACCTACAGCATCAGCGCACAGTTCAACGGCAACCCGGCTTCCGGTATGGCGATCAAGCTGGCGTCGGGCGCCAACGCGCTGGACACCGCCAAGGCCATCCGCGCCACGGTTGCGTCTCTGGAACCGTTCTTCCCGCCAGGCATGAAGGCGGTGGTCCCGTATGACACCACTCCGGTGGTGACCGAATCGATCTCCGGTGTGGTTCACACCCTGGTCGAAGCGATCGTGCTGGTGTTCCTGGTGATGTTCCTGTTCCTGCAGAACTTCCGCGCCACCATCATCACCACCATGACCGTACCGGTCGTGTTGCTGGGGACCTTCGGGATCCTCGCGGCGTTCGGTTTCACCATCAACACCCTGACCATGTTCGGCATGATCCTGGCCATCGGCCTGTTGGTGGACGATGCGATCGTGGTGGTGGAAAACGTCGAGCGGGTGATGGCTGAGGAACACTTGTCGCCCAAGGAAGCGACGGTCAAGTCCATGGGCCAGATCCAGGGCGCCCTGGTAGGTATTGCCCTGGTGCTGTCGGCGGTACTGTTGCCGATGGCGTTCTTCGGTGGCTCCACCGGTGTGATCTACAAACAGTTCTCCATCACCATCGTTTCGGCCATGGCGTTGTCGGTACTGGTTGCCCTGATCTTCACCCCGGCCTTGTGCGCCACCATGCTCAAGCCAATCGACCCGGAAAAGCACGGCCAACCCAAGCGTGGTTTCTTCGGCTGGTTCAACCGCACCTTCGACCGTGGCGTACTGAGCTACGAGCGCGGTGTGGGCAACATGATCAAGCACAAGATCCCGGCGTTCCTGGTCTACCTGCTGATCTTCGCCGGCATGATCTGGCTGTTCATGCGCATCCCGGCTGCGTTTCTGCCCGACGAAGACCAGGGCGTGATTTTTGCCCAGGTACAGACGCCGGTCGGCTCGACGGCTGAACGCACGCAAAAAGTCATCGACGACATGCGCATCTTCCTGCTCAACGACAAGGAAGGCGAGCCAGGCGAAGGCAAAGGCGTGAAATCGGTGTTTACCGTGAACGGCTTCAACTTCGCTGGCCGTGGCCAGAGTTCCGGCCTGGCATTTGTGATGCTCAAGCCGTGGGATGAGCGCGACGCGTCCACCTCGGTATTTGAAATTGCCAAGCGTGCCCAAGGCTACTTCATGCAGACCTTCCAGGACGCCATGGTGTTTGCCATCGTGCCGCCGTCCGTACTGGAATTGGGTAACGCCACCGGTTTCGACGTGTTCCTGCAAGACCAGGGCGGCGTCGGCCATGAGAAGTTGATGGCTGCACGTAACCAGTTCCTGGGCATGGCCGCACAGAGCAAGATCCTCGCGGGTGTGCGCCCTAACGGCGTGAACGATGAGCCGCAATACGAGCTCACCGTCGACGACGAGAAGGCCAGCGCCCAGGGCATCACGCTGTCGAACATCAATCAGACCCTGGCGATTGCACTGGGTGGCAGCTACGTCAACGACTTCATCGACCGTGGTCGCGTGAAGAAAGTCTACGTGCAAGGTGACGCCGCCAGCCGCATGTCGCCCGAAGACCTGAACAAATGGTACGTGCGCAGCGACTCCGGGAAGATGGTGCCGTTGTCGGCCATCGCTTCGGGCAAGTGGATCTACGGTTCGCCGAAGCTCTCGCGTTATAACGGTGTGGCGGCGATGGAAATCCTTGGCACACCGGCACCGGGCTACAGCACCGGTGATGCAATGACCGAAGTCGAGCGCCTCGTCAAGCAACTGCCGGCCGGTATTGGCTATGCCTGGACAGGCCTGTCGTATGAAGAACGCTTGTCCGGTTCACAGGCGCCTGCGCTGTACGCGCTGTCGTTGCTGGTCGTGTTCCTGTGCCTGGCAGCCCTGTACGAAAGCTGGTCGATCCCGATCGCAGTGGTGTTGGTAGTGCCGCTGGGCGTGGTGGGTGCGTTGATTGCGACCAGCATGCGCGGGTTGTCCAACGACGTGTTCTTCCAGGTGGGCCTATTGGTGACGGTGGGTCTGGCGGCGAAAAACGCCATCTTGATCGTGGAGTTCGCCAAAGAACTTCACGAACAAGGCAAAGGCGTCGTCGAGGCGGCCATCGAGGCGTCCCGCATGCGTCTGCGGCCGATCATCATGACCTCCATGGCGTTCATCCTCGGCGTATTGCCGCTGGCGATCTCCTCGGGTGCAGGCTCAGGCAGCCAGCATGCAATCGGTACCGGCGTGATTGGCGGTATGATCACGGCCACCGTGTTGGCGATCTTCTGGGTGCCGTTGTTCTTCGCAACGGTGTCCGCCATCGGCGACCGTAAAAAGACTGACACTACTGAAACTCCTAAAGAGGCTGGCCAATGAGCAAGTCGCTACTTTCCCTAGCCGTCACGGCATTCGTGCTCAGTGGCTGCTCGCTGATACCTGACTATCAGCGTCCCGAAGCGCCAGTGGCCGCGCAATACCCGCAGGGGCCGGCGTATTCGTCGGCCCAGGCGCCGGGCCAGGCCGCTGCCGAGCAGGGCTGGAAGCAGTTTTTCCATGACCCCGCCCTGCAACAGCTGATCCAGACCGCGCTGGTGAACAACCGTGACCTGCGCGTTGCGGCACTGAATATCGACGCTTTCGCGGCGCAGTACCAGATCCAGCGTGCCGACCTGTTCCCGGCCATCTCGGCCACCGGCAGCGGCACCCGTTCACGCACCCCGGCCAAGCTGTCGCAGACCGGCGAAGCTGGCATTACCAGCCAATACTCGGCCGGCCTGGGTATCAGTTCGTATGAGCTGGACCTGTTCGGTCGCGTGCGCAGCCTGAGTGAAGAAGCACTGCAAAAGTACTTCGCCACTGAAGAAGCGCGGCGCACCACCCAGATCAGCCTGGTGGCCAGCGTGGCTAACGCCTACCTGACCTGGCAGGCCGACAAGGAATTGCTCAAGCTGACCCAGGACACCCTCGGCGCGTTCGAGCAGAGCTTCAAACTGACCTCGCGCAGCAATGAAGTCGGCGTGGCTTCGGCCCTCGACCTCAGCCAGGCACGCACCTCGGTGGAAAACGCCCGCGTTCAACTGGCGCGCTACACGCGTCAGGTGGCTCAGGACGAAAACAGCCTGACGCTGCTGCTGGGCACTGGTTTGCCGGCGAATATCACCAGCAAGCCGCTGTCGGATGACCTGCTCAGCGAAGTGCCGGCCGGGTTGCCGTCCGACCTGCTGCAACGTCGTCCCGATATTGTGCAGGCCGAGTACAACCTCAAGGCAGCCAACGCCAATATCGGCGCGGCTCGTGCGGCGTTCTTCCCGAGTATCAGCCTGACGGCGAGTGCCGGTACTGCCAGCCCGACGTTGGGTGGGCTGTTCAAGGGTGGCTCGGGTACCTGGTCGTTTGCCCCGCAGATCAATATCCCGATCTTCAATGCCGGTAGCCTGCGCGCTAGCCTGGACTATTCGAAGATTCAGAAAGATATCAACGTGGCCAACTACGAGAAGGCTATTCAGACTGGCTTCCAGGAAGTGTCCGACGGTCTCGCCGCCCGTGAGACTTACAAGCAGCAGCTGGACGCCCAACGTGGGTTTGTTGCGGCCAACCAGGATTACTACCGCTTGGCTGAGCGTCGGTACCGGATTGGTGTGGACAGTAACCTGACGTTCCTTGATGCGCAGCGTCAGTTGTTCAGTGCTCAGCAATCGTTGATTACTGATCGTTTGGCGCAGCTTAATAGTGAGGTCAATTTGTACAAGGCCCTTGGTGGTGGCTGGAATGAGCAGACCGCGAAGAACGAGCCGGTGAAAGAAGAAGCACCGCCGCTGAAGTTGTTCTGATAGCAGCGTTGTAGACAAGACCGCTTCCCTCACAGGAAGCGGTTTTTTTGTGGGTGTACATATCCGTTATTTGGGTAACGGCTGAAATTGGTTCCGCTCTTACAGCCACCTCTTTCAAGGTCTTTGGAAATCTATCTGACAGGGCGAACACTATCCCTGTGGCGAGCGGGCTTGCCCCGCGTTGGGCTGCGAAGCGGCCCCAAACCAGCGGCCGGAGATTGTCTGAATCACCGCATTCTTCCTTTTTAGGGTCGCTGCGCAACCCAACGCGGGGCAAGCCCGCTCGCCACGGGGTACTTATCGTCTGTTCTGCCTAAAGACCTTGAAAGGGCTGGCTGTAGGCGCTGAACCCAAAGCCGCCGCTACCGCAGCAACGGATACGTACCCAGCAATTCCCGCGCCCCCAAACCTTGCCTTCCCTTCAACCTTTCAGGCTAAAATTAGTAACAGATTCTTACAAACCACAAAGGGAGCTTGTCGTCATGATCGTAGGAATCGACCTGGGCACTACCAACAGCCTCGCGGCTGTCTGGCGCGGCGATGCCACGGAATTGGTGCCCAATGCCCTTGGCCAGTTGCTGACCCCAAGCGTAGTCGGCCTGGATGATCAAGGCCGCGTGCTGGTCGGCCAAGCCGCCAAGGAACGCTTGCACACCCACCCGCACCTGACCACCTCGCTGTTCAAGCGCTACATGGGCAGCGCCACGGAAGTGCGTCTCGGCGACCGTTCGTTTCGCCCCGAAGAGCTTTCGGCACTGGTGCTCAAAAGCCTGAAAGAAGACATCGAGCGCACCTACGGCCAGACCGTCACCGAAGCGGTGATCAGCGTGCCCGCTTACTTCAGCGACGGCCAACGCAAAGCCACGCGCATTGCTGGTGAGCTGGCGGGGCTCAACGTCGAAAAACTGATCAACGAGCCCACCGCTGCTGCGCTGGCCTACGGGCTGCACCAGCGCGACAAGGAGACCTCGTTTTTGGTGTTCGACCTCGGCGGCGGCACCTTTGATGTGTCGATCATCGAGCTGTTCGACGGGGTCATGGAAGTGCGCGCCAGCGCCGGCGATAACTTCCTCGGTGGCGAAGACTTCGACACCTTGCTGCTCGAACACTTCGTCGACAGCCAGCGCAACGTCCAGGGTTTCCCGCCCACCAGCAGCGTGCTGCAAGCCCTGCGCCGCGAAGCCGAGCGTGTGCGCAAAGCCGTGGGCCAGGACGACAGCGCCGAGTTCGCCTTGCGCGTCGACGGCCAGCAATGGGTAACAACCATCACCCAGCAGGACATGGTCAAGCTCTACACGCCATTGCTGGAACGCCTGCGCGCGCCGATCGAACGCGCCCTGCGCGATGCGCGGATTCGCGTGGGTGACCTTGATGAAATCCTGCTGGTGGGCGGTACCACGCGCATGCCGCTGGTGCGCAAACTCGCCGCTGGCTTGTTCGGGCGTTTCCCCTCTATCAGCCTCGACCCGGACCAAGTCGTCGCCCACGGCGCCGCCATCCAGGCCGCGCTCAAGGCTCGTTCGGCGGCGCTGGAAGAAGTAGTGCTGACCGACGTGTGCCCCTACACCCTGGGCATCGAAACCGCCAACCAGTACGGCGGCCACATCGAAAGCGGCCATTACCTGCCGCTGATCGAGCGCAACAGCAGCGTGCCTGTGAGCCGGGTCAAAAGCGTGGTCACCCTTTCCGACGACCAGACCCGCGTGCTGTTGAAAATCTACCAGGGCGAAAGCCGTCTGGTGAAAGACAACATTGAGTTGGGCCAACTGGAAATTCCGGTGCCCAAGCGCAAGGCCGGCGAAGTTTCGCTGGACGTGCGCTTCACCTACGACAACAACGGGTTGCTCGAAGCCCAAGTGAACATCCCGTTGACCGGCGAGCAACATTCACTGGTGATCGAGAACAACCCTGGCGTGCTGAGCCCGGAGGAAATTCAACAACGTCTGCAAGCCTTGGCGCTGTTGAAGGTTCACCCGCGCGACCAGCAGGTCAACACCGTATTGACCGCCCGCCTCGAGCGCCTCTACCAGGAAAGCCTGGGCGAGATGCGCGAAAGATTCGGGCACTTGGCCGCACAATTCCAGCTGGTGCTCGACACCCAGGACGAGCGGCGCATCCGCGAGGCCCGCAGCGAACTCACCCGTCAACTTGAGCAACTCGACAACGGGTTCTGGCACTAAGGGAACACAACATGGACTGTTGGACAGTGTTGCAACTGGCGGACGACGTCGACGAACGCACGATCAAACGCACCTATGCGCGACTGCTGAAAAGTTGCCGCCCGGACGATGACCCTGAGGGTTTCCAGCGCCTGCGCGAAGCTTATGAGCAGGCCTTAAGCGAAGCGCGCTGGCGGGCGGACGACGAGGAGCAAGCGCACGACGTAGTCGTCGATCAGGCCTGCGCCAACCTCAACAACCTGGATGAACAGATGGTTGTTCGCCCTGTCAGCCCGGCGCCGTTCGACGCGCCCGCGCCGAACCCGGCCCAAGCACTGATCAGCGGCCTCAACGCCAGCAATCTGGATGAACGCTGGGCCCAGGCCCAACAGCAGCACTGCGCCGATGCGTTCCAGGCCGCCCTGCTGCGCCATTGCTTTGAAACACCAGCCGAGCGCGGCGCGATTGCAGCATGGGCGGTTCAACATCTTGAATGGCTGACACCCTGGCAACAGGTGTCGATGACGCCCTGGCAGCACGAAGCACTGGCGGGGGAATTGCTCCAGCAATATCGAGGCGAGTTGCAGGCGCTACTGGAACAAAAAGCCGAGCGCGAATTCGTCACCCAGCTCACGCGTTGCAACACTCAACCCTGGTTGCGGGTCTTCGACCTGCAACAGCAATGGCAACGCATGCTCCTGCAATTGCTTCACGACACCCAATGGAGCGTGCCGTTGTTTGAGCGCGTGTGTCAGGTATTTGGCTGGGACGATCAGAAAGGCGTGTACCCCGAACCCGCCTGGATGTGGCGCAGCCTGGTGTCTCGCTGCGAACAGGAAAGCTTCTTCGCCAACCTGCAGGAAAAGGCGCTGAACGGACCGCGCAACTCGCCCGACACGTTGCCTGCGCGGTTGCTGCTAACTCCCATGTCTGCCACCGAACAGGTTCGTCTGCTCGCCAAGTTTGGCGACGACCAATGGAAGGCGTGCCAGCAATTGTCCGAAAAATTCGCATGGCGCTATCCATCGTTGCTCGATCGTCTGCCTCAACCCGATGTGTTTTTTTGGCGCAAGTTCCTGCCACGCAGGGTCAGCGATCAAACCTGGGGCAGGGTATGGGGCGGCTTGGCCATCGCTACTGCCCTGGCGTCCATTCACCTGAAAAAAAGCCCTGCCCCCGTCGAGCTCATCATTTTCATGCTGATGACGTTTTTACCCACCGTGATCGCCATACGCGTCACCCAGGCCTGGGCAGTCATCACTGCGCACCTGATCGTCGTCGATTTGTGGCTAAGCGAGCGACTGCTATCCAAACGTTTCAACCCGCGCCAGTACTGGCTGGTGCTGCGCCACGGTGTTCCGCAGGTAGGAATGCTGTTGATGTTCGGCTTCGTGCTGGGCCTGATGGGTATGCTGACTTACGTGGGCATGATCCTGATCAACCTGTTCACCAGCCGTCGCATCGGTGAGGTCAGCGAATCCTTTAACGAAAAATGGCCATGGGTCTGCGGACTGCACTGGGGTTACTGGAGCCCGCTGCAAGTGGCTTTTCTGGTGGTCATGGTGGTCGTGACCCTCGCCTGCCAACTGTACCTGCCCACCTTCCCTTTGACCCGCCTGGTAGAGTACCGAATGTAAACGTCGCGCAGGCGGGCTGCCCCGTATCGGGCGGCCCGCCAACTTACGTTCGATCATCGCCCACAACCCGCACTCCCCCACTTTCATCGCCCCCACACCGCCAAGCACCATGGCCGGCACCTGCATAACCCCAATAACAACAGGTCCCTCGCCATGAGCACTTTGCATCCGCGCCAGCTGTTGCTGGCCACTGCTGTCGCCAGTTTTGCCTTGCCAGTCGTCGCCGAAGAACACGGCTTTCTCGAAGACGCCAGCGCCAACCTCAACCTGCGCAATTTCTTCTTCAACCGCAATTACACAAACCCGTCCAAAACCCAGGGCGGCGCGCAGGAGTGGACACAGAGTTTCATCCTCGACGCCAAGTCCGGCTTCACCCAAGGCACGGTGGGTTTTGGGTTGGATGTGTTGGGGTTGTATTCCGAAAAGCTGGATGGCGGGCGCGGCACCGGCGGCACTCAGTTGCTGCCACTGGACCGCGATGGGCGCCCGGCGGATAACTTCGGGCGCCTGGGTGTGGCGTTCAAGGCGCGGATCTCCAAGACCGAGCTGAAAGTCGGCGAGTGGATGCCGGTGCTGCCGATCCTGCGTTCAGACGACGGCCGCTCCCTGCCGCAAACCCTGCGCGGCGGGCAGATCACGTCAAAGGAAATCGACGGCCTGACCCTCTACGGCGGCCAGTTCCGCGCCAACAGCCCGCGCGACGACAGCAGCATGACGGACCTGTCGATGTTCGGTAAAACCGCCTTCACCTCCGACCGCTTCAACTTCCAGGGTGCTGAGTACGCCTTCAACGACAAACGCACACAGGTCGGCGTCTGGAATGCCCAGCTCAAAGACATCTACCGCCAGCAGTTCGTCAATGTGATCCACAGCCAACCACTGGGCGACTGGACCCTGGGCGCCAACCTCGGCTTCTTCTATGGCAAGGATGACGGCAGTGCCCGCGCCGGTGAGTTGGACAACACGACCTGGTCCGGCCTGTTCTCGGCCAAATACGGCGGCAACACCTTCTACGTCGGCCTGCAAAAACTCACCGGCAACAGCGCCTGGATGCGCGTCAATGGCACCAGCGGAGGCACGCTGGCCAACGATAGCTACAACGCCAGCTACGACAACGCCCGGGAGAAATCCTGGCAGGTGCGCCACGACTTCAACTTCGTGGTACTGGGCTTGCCCGGCTTAACCTTGATGAACCGCTACATCAGCGGCAGCAACGTGCACACAGGCTTGATTACCGACGGCAAGGAATGGGGACGCGAGAGCGAATTGGGCTACACCGTGCAGAGCGGCACCCTCAAAAACCTCAACATGCGCTGGCGCAATTCGAGCATGCGGCGCGACTACAGCAACAATGAGTTTGATGAAAACCGGTTGATCGTCAGTTACCCGATCAGCCTGCTGTAACCCGCCGCTGAACTTGCGGTATGGTGCGCGCCTGCCGCTGCTGATCCGCCCAGCAGCGGCCTTCATTCGAGCCCGCGCCCACCATGAAATCCTTCGCGAATACCTGTGCACTGCTTGCCCTGGCTTTGAGCCTCAGCGGCTGCATCGGCGCGCCCATCGCCTTGACGCCGCAGACCGAACAGCGTTTGCAGGCGCAGGCGCCGATCCGATTCCTGCTGACCTTTGATGATGGCCCCAGCGCCTCGGGCTACAACAACCCGAGCCGCTCGGTGGTGGCTGACCTGGCGAACAACCCGGTATTGCCGGGCATCAAGGCGGTGTTCTTCGTGCAGACCGAGGCCTCTCGCTCCGGCGGCAGTTCACGGGGTCGCAAGACCATGGAGCGCGAATACGCGGCCGGGCATATCCTGGGCTTTCACACCGCCACCGCGTTTCATACCAACCACCGTTGGCTGAACGATGCCGAGCTGGAAAGCACCCTCACCCAGGGCGCCGCCGATATTGCGTCAATCACCGGCGCTTCGCCCTTGCTGGTGCGCCCGCCCTTCTGGAACTACGACAAACGCACCTTCGCCGCCTACACGCGTCACGGCATGCGGGTGTTGTTGACCGACCTGAGTGCCAATGACGGCAAGATCTGGGGCTTCAATGGCAGCCCGCGCCGCCGCGCCAACCTGTACCGGCAATTGTCGGTAGTGCGCGAGCGCATTGCCTTGGGCGAACTGCCGACGGTGGACGGCGTGATACCGGTGGTAGTGACCTTCCACGACATCAACCGCTACACCGCGCGGCACCTGCAGGAATACCTGCAGATCCTGATGGACAGCGCGCGCATCAACGGCATGAAAACAGCCGCCGAGCCGTTCTACACCGACCACGCCACCCTTGAGCGCGCGGCGCTGGCGCGCACGGTTAACGATGTGAATGAACAGGTGCATTTGCCCGGCGTGTGGAACTGGGTGTGGGACGCAGATTCCCACTGATGATCATCCCTACGCTGCGCGTGGCAACCATCATTGCCGGGATTCGACGCCCAGTTCATCCCACACTGACTCTGCCAGATGAAACGTCGCATTCGCGGCGGGAATTCCGCAGTAGATCGCGCTCTGCATCAGCACTTCCTTGATCTCGGCGCGGGTTACTCCATTGCTCGCGGCGGCGCGCAGGTGCAGCTTGAGTTCTTCGCTGCGGTTCATGCCGATCAACATGGCGATGGTGATCAGGCTGCGGGTATGCCGAGGCAGCCCCGGACGGGTCCAGATATCACCCCAGGCATGACGGGTGATCATCTCCTGAAACTCGCTGTTGAACTCGGTCAAGGCATTCAGGCTACGATCGACATGCGCGTCGCCCAGCACTTCGCGACGCACCTGCAGGCCGTCGGCGTAACGTTGTTTCTCGTCCACAAAAAACTCCTAATTCGCGTTAATGATGAGTGAGCGGGATTGTTGTGGCATTCAGGCTAGATATGGCGAGCGGGCTCGTTGTGGCGAGCGGGCTTGCCCCGCGTTGGGCTGCGAAGCGGCCCTGATTGGTCACCGCGTTCTTCCAGATGAAACTGGTCCGCTGGTTTTGGGGCTGCTTCGCAGCCCAACGCGGGGCAAGCCCGCTCGCCACAACAAGCCCGCTTGCCATATCTAGCCTGCTCACCACAACAAGCCCGTTTGCCATAAAAAGCCTGCATGCCACAACTAGCCCACTCACCACCATCAGCCTCACCCGCCACAGATTCAGCGGGCCAGCAAAAATTCCAGCACGCGGTCACTGAACGCAGCGCCGGCCTGGACGTTGGACAAGTGCGCCGCATAGAACTCGGCGTACTCCGCGCCCCTCACGTGGGTCTGGATAAAATGGCTGCCAGCAGGCGGTGTAACCGCGTCTTCACTGCCGGCAATCACCAGCGTCGGTACGCTGATTGAACCCAGTTGCCCACGCAAGTCCGCATCACGCACCGCCGCGCAGTTGGCGGCGTAACCCTCAGGCGAGGTGGCGGCGAGCATGTCGGTGATCAGCCTGGCCTGGTCGGGATGAGCCTCGGCAAAATCGGGTGTAAACCACCGCGCAATCGAAGCGTCGCGCAGCGCGACCATGGCTGCGGCGCCGTCACGCAACACCGTCTCAATACGCGTGTTCCACACCTCGGGCGTGCCGATTTTGGCGGCGGTATTGCACACCACCAAGCGGCGCAAGCGCTCGCCCGCGTGGATACCCAACCACTGGCCAATCAGGCCGCCCATGGACAGGCCGCAAAAATGCGCGCGGGGGATTTCCAACGCATCAAGCAAAGCGATGACGTCTTGGCCCAACTGCTCAATGCTGTAAGGGCCTTCGGTCACCAGGGATTTGCCGTGGCCACGGGTGTCGAAACGCAGCACCCGGAAATGCCTGGTGAAGGCCTGCATCTGGATGTCCCACATATGCAGGTCGGTGCCCAACGAGTTGGACAGCACCAGCACCGGCGCATCGACGGGGCCGTCGAGTTGATAATGCAGTTCACCCTCAGCGAGTCTTACAAAAGCCACGGCAATCTCCTTATGCGTTCAATGAGAAGTGGTCGCTGACAGCGCGAGTGACCCACGTGTGGGCCTGCCCCAGGTACTGGGCCGGGTCGAGCAAGCGGTCCAGTTCAGCCGCCGACAACTCGGCAGTGACGCGCGGTTCATCGACCAATACCGCGCGCAGATGGCGACCCTCGGCGACCGCACGTTTGCAGCATTGCTCCAGCAGATGGTGCGCAGTTTCGCGACCCAAGCGTTGAGCCAGCACGATGCTGACCGCTTCGGCCAGCACCAGGCCACGGGTCAGATCCAGGTTGTGGGCCATGCGTGCGGCGTCGACTTCCAACCCTTCGCTCACTAGCACTGCCTGCTTCAAGGCACCCGACACCAACCGGCAAATTTCCGGCAGGGTTTCCCACTCGGCATGCCACAGGCCCAGGCTGCGCTCGTGCTCCTGAGGCATGGCGCTGAACATGGTCGCCACTAACCCCGGCACGCGGGTGGCGGCGCTGATCAGCACGGCGGCGCCCACCGGGTTGCGTTTGTGCGGCATGGTCGAGGAACCGCCTTTGCCGGGTGCGGACGGTTCGAACACTTCGGCCGCTTCGGTCTGCATCAGCAGGCTGATGTCGCGGCCAAGCTTGCCGAGGCTGCCGGCGATCAGGCCGAGGGCGCTGGCAAATTCGACCAGACGATCGCGTTGGGTGTGCCAGGGTTGTTCGGGCAAACTCAGTTGCAACTCGCCAGCCAAGGCTTCGGCCACCGGCATTGCCTGTTCGCCGAGCGCGGCCAGCGTGCCGGAGGCACCACCGAATTGCAGCACCAGCAGGCGCGGTTTCAGTTCGGCAAGACGTTGGCGACTGCGCGTCACGGCCCCCAGCCAGCCGGCGATTTTCATCCCCAGCGTGACCGGCGTTGCGTGCTGCAACCAGGTACGCCCGGCCAGTGGCACGCCCGCGTAACGCTGCGCTTGCGCCGCAAGAATCCCGCCCAACTGCGCAAGATCCGCTTCGATCAAGGCCACTGCACTGCGCAATTGCAGGACCAGCCCAGTGTCCATCACATCCTGGCTGGTCGCACCCAGGTGCACATACCGTTCGGCGCCAGCGTCTTCACTGGCGATCAACGTGCCCAGCGCCTTCACCAGCGGAATCGCCGAGTTCCCCGCCGTGGCAATCGCCACGCCGAGGGCATCCACGTCGTACAGTGACGCCAGGCAGACCTGGGCAATCGGTGCGACGGCGGCCTGCGGAATCAGCCCGACCTTCGCCTGAGCCCGAGCCAGGCCGGCTTCAAAATCCAGCATGCCCTGCAGGCGCCCGCTGTCGCAGAACACCTCGGCCATGCTGTCAGCGGTGAAGTAAGCGTCGAACAGTTGATTGCTCGTGCGCAGTGTCATAACTCATCCCTTACAGATCGTGGTGCAAATAAGCCGCCTGCTTCGGCAGACGCAAGCTGAACAGGAACGCCACAGCCATCATTGCGGTGACGTACCAATAGAAGGCGTTTTCCATGCCCATGGTTTTCAAGCCCAGGGCTACGTATTCCGCCGAGCCGCCGAAAATCGCGTTGGCCACTGCATAGGCTAGGCCCACGCCGAGTGCGCGTATTTGTGGCGGGAACATTTCGGCTTTCACCAAGCCGCTGATCGAGGTGTAGAAGCTCACAATAGCCAAGGCCACGGTGATTAACACAAACGCCAGAAACGGGCTGGTCACGGTTTTCAGGCTCAACAGAATCGGTACCGTGCACAGGGTGCCCAACGCGCCGAACCAGAGCATGGAATTACGGCGACCGATCTTGTCTGCCAGCATGCCGAACAGCGGCTGCATGCACATGTAGAGGAACAGCGCGCCTGTCATGATGTAGCTGGCGGTCTTAGCGTGCATGCCGGCGGTGTTCACCAGGTATTTCTGCATGTATGTGGTGAATGTGTAGAAAATCAGCGAGCCGCCGGCGGTGTAGCCGAGCACCGTGATAAACGCCGCTTTGTGATCGCGAAACAGTGCAGCGATGCTGCCGGCGTCCTTGTCTTCACGCATTTCCTTGCTGGTGGTTTCCTTGAGGGTGCGACGCAGCAGCAGGGAAATCACCGCCGCGATGGCGCCGATCACGAACGGAATACGCCAGCCCCAGGCGCGTAATTCTTCTTCGGTGAGCAGTTGTTGCAGAATCACCACCACCAGCACCGCCAGCAGTTGCCCGCCGATCAGGGTCACGTACTGGAACGAGGCAAAGAAACCACGCTGGCCCTTGAGCGCGACTTCACTCATGTAGGTCGCGGTGGTGCCGTACTCGCCACCCACCGACAACCCCTGAAACAACCGCGCCACCAGCAGCAAGGCCGGGGCCCAGGCGCCGATGTCTTTGTAGGTAGGCAAAAAGGCGATGACCAGCGAGCCGGCGCACATCATCAGCACCGAGATCATCATCGAATTTTTGCGACCGTGTTTGTCGGCGACCCGGCCAAACAGCCAGCCGCCGATAGGCCGCATCAGGAACCCGGCGGCGAACACGCCGGCAGTGTTGAGCAGTTGGACGGTAGGGTCGTCAGACGGGAAAAAGGCCGGGGCAAAGTAGATGGCGCAGAAGGCGTAGACGTAGAAGTCGAACCATTCGACGAGGTTGCCGGAGGACGCACCGACAATCGCAAAAATCCGTTTGCTGCGTTCTTCTCCGGTGTAGTGACTCGTTGTTGTCATGTGTTTTCACTCAGTGGGAACGGTTATAGCCTAGACATACTTTGCAACATCCGTGTTCCGCAAGCAGACTTTTGGCTAGGGGTCGTTTGAGCCGGCCTCATCGGGAGCAAGCCCCCTCCCACATTTGAACGTATTCGCAGATCAAAATGTGGGAGCGGGCTTGCTCGCGAAGGGTCTCAAGCCAACTCAATAATCGAAGAACACCGTTTCCTTATCTGTCCCCTGCAAAATCACATTCCACTGATACACACCCGCCCCATCCCTCTCTGCAATCAACGTGCTACGCCGTTCGGCCGGCACACACGCCAGCAACGGGTCGTCCCCATTCAGCGCTTCCCCGTCAAAATAAATCCGCGTCAGCAAGTGCTTCACCAACCCACGGGCGAACACCAGCACCACCAAATGCGGCGCCTGCGTCGTACCGTTCAGCCCCGGCACGGCGCCCGGCTTGATGGTGGTAAAGCGAAACCGCCCTTCGGCGTCCACCGGCACCCGGCCAAAGCCTTCGAAGTTCGGGTCTACGGCTTTGTCCTGCTCATCCTCAGGATGGTCGTACTTGCCGGCGGCGTTGGCTTGCCAGACTTCGAGCATGGCGTCGTTGACGACATCACCGTTGCCATCCACCACTTGCCCACTGATCGCCACGCGCTCGCCAAGGGTGGCGGGCACGGTCAGGTCTTCGCGGTTCAGCCAGGTCAGGCCGATGTGGTAATACGGCCCGACGGTGTGGGACGTAGTCGCGTTGAGTGTCATCTCATTTCTCCATCGGCGTGGCGTCGCGGCCGCGCAGGACGATGTCCCAGCGGTAGCCGAGGGCATAGGAAGGAATGGTTTTTTCCAGGTCGAAGCTGGCGATCAGGCGTTGCTTGGCCGAGGTGTCGGGCACGCAGTTGTAGATCGGGTCGTATTCGAGCAGCGGGTCGCCAGGGAAATACATCTGCGTCACCAACCGCGTCAGCACACTGGGGCCGAACAGCGAGAAGTGGATATGCGCCGGGCGCCACGCGTTGTGGTGGTTGCCCCACGGGTAGGCGCCGGGCTTGATGGTCTGGAATTGATACCAGCCCTCGGCGTCGGTGACGGTGCGGCCGGTGCCGGTGAAATTCGGGTCCAGCGGCGCGTCGTGCAGGTCGCGCTTGTGGTTGTAGCGGCCGGCGGCGTTGGCCTGCCAGATTTCCACGAGGATGCCCGGCACCGGTAGAGCATTTTCATCCAGCACCCGGCCATGAATGATGATGCGTTCGCCCTGAGGCTCGCCGTCATGCTGAGTCGTCAGGTCATTGTCCTTCTCGCCTACTCGCTCGGCGCCAATGGTCGGGCCGGTAATTTCCGATAAGGAATGGGGCAGAAACACCAACGGCTGGGACGGCGAACGCAGGTTCGTCGACTGATAGGCCGGGTGCAGGTAATCAGGTTGAGTGCCCGCTTGCGGGCGCCGATAACCGGGCTTGTCACTCATGCAGCAATCCTCTCTTGTTAGATGCGTTCAATCGCCAGGGCCAGGCCTTGGCCGACGCCCACGCACATAGTCGCCAGGCCTTTGCGGCCGCCGGTTTTTTCCAGTTGGTGCAACGCCGTCAATACCAACCGCGCGCCGCTCATGCCCAGCGGATGGCCGAGGGCGATGGCGCCGCCGTTCGGATTGACTTGCGGCGCATCGTCGGCGATACCGAGTTCACGCAGCACCGCCAGGCCTTGGCTGGCGAAGGCTTCGTTGAGTTCGATCACGTCAAAGTCGGTGACGGCCAGGCCCAGACGCTCTACCAGTTTGCGCACGGCGGGCACCGGGCCAATGCCCATCACACGCGGGGCGACACCGGCACTGGCCATGCCCAATACGCGGGCGCGGGCAGTCAGGCCGTGTTTTTTCACCGCCTCGGCAGAGGCCAGGATCAGCGCGGCGGCACCGTCGTTGACGCCCGAGGCGTTGCCCGCCGTGACCGTCTTGTCGGGACCATTCACCGGCTTGAGTTTGGCCAGGGCTTCCAGGCTGGTGTCCCGTGGATGTTCATCGTGTTCCACCACGGTCTCGCCTTTTTTATGGGCGACCCGCACCGGCACGATCTCTTCAGCGAAGAAGCCGGCAGCCTGAGCCGCTGCCGTGCGTTGCTGGCTGCGCAGGGCGAAAGCGTCCTGGTCAGCGCGTGAGACGTTGTAGTCGTCGGCCACGTTGTCGGCGGTCTGCGGCATCGCATCCACGCCATACTGGGCTTTCATCAACGGGTTGATAAAACGCCAGCCGATGGTGGTGTCTTCCAGCTTCATGTTTCGCGAAAACGCCGCGTCAGCCTTGCCCATCACGAATGGCGCGCGGGACATCGACTCTACGCCGCCAGCAATCGCCAGCTCCATTTCGCCGCTGGCAATGGCGCGAAACGCCGTGCCGATGGCGTCCATGCCCGAGGCGCACAAACGGTTGAGGGTCACGCCGGGAATGCTTTCCGGCAGGCCGGCGAGCAACAGCGCCATGCGCGCGACGTTGCGGTTGTCTTCACCGGCCTGGTTGGCGCAGCCGAGGAACACCTCATCGACTGCGCTCCAGTCTACTGATGGGTTGCGCTCGATCAGCGCCTTGATCGGCAATGAAGCCAGGTCATCGGCACGCACGGTCGACAGGCCACCGCCGAAACGGCCGATAGGGGTGCGAATGGCATCGCAGATAAACACGTCACGCATCAGGCTTCTCCCGGCGCTTGGCCGTGGGCGGCAGCGGTGCGTGCTTCAAGATCACGCAGGGCGGTCAGTTCTACCTCGGTGGGTTCGGCAGTGGTGGCGACCTGATCCGCAAAACGGATCGCCCAGCCGGTAGCCGCGACGACTTGCTCACGGGTCACGCCCGGGTGCAGTGCGGTGACCACGAATTCATGGGTGCCCTCTTCCGGTTCCATGGTGCACAGGTCGGTAATAATGCCCACCGGACCGGCGCCTGGCAGGCCCAGACGCTTGCGTGAATCGCCGCCTTCGCCGTGACCGACCGAGGTGATGAAATCCAGCTTGTCGACGAACGAGCGTGCCGACTGCTTGAGGATGATCAGCACGCTTTTGGCCGAACCTGCAATTTCCGGCGCGCCACCGGCACCCGGCAGGCGCACTTTGGGCTGGTGGTAGTCACCGACCACGGTGGTGTTGATATTGCCAAAACGGTCGACTTGGGCAGCGCCGAGAAAGCCGACGTCGATGCGCCCGCCTTGCAGCCAATAGCGAAAAATCTCACCGGTCGGCACCACGGTGTCAGCGGTTTCAGCCAGTTCGCCATCACCGATCGACAGCGGCAGTACCGAGGGCTTGGCGCCGATCGGGCCGGACTCGTAAATCAGCACCACGTCGGGCGACGAGGTCAGGCGTGCGAGGTTGGCGGCCTTGGAGGGCAGGCCGATGCCGACAAAACACACGGTGCCATTTTTGAGACGGCGCGCGGCGGCGACGGTCATCATTTCATTGGTCGAGTAAGTCATTAATGGGCCTCCTGCGCGGTGGCCAGCCTGGCCTGAAATTCACTGAAGTCGGCAGTGCCGTGGATGTAGTTGTCGATCCAGGCGGTAAAGGTCCCACGGTCGCGGGCGATTGGGTCCCACGCCTGATAGAAACGGTTATCGCGCTCGTTGTAGCCGTGGGCGTAGGACGGATGTGCACCGCCAGGAACATGACAGACCGCCGTCAGGGCCCAGGTCGGCAGCACGCAGCTGTTCATCGGTGCGTTCAAGTCGTCGACGATTTCTTCAACCGTGACGATGCAACGCTTGGCCGCCAGGGCTGCTTCTTTCTGCACGCCGAGAATGCCCCAGAGCAAAACGTTGCCCTTGCGGTCGGCCTTTTGTGCGTGGATCACGGTGACGTCCGGGCGCACCGACGGCACGGCTGCCAGCACTTCGCCGGTGAACGGGCAGGTCACGGTCTTGATCAGCGGGTTGACCTTGGGCAAATCGGAACCGGCGTAGGCACGCAGCACCGCGAACGGTAGGCCCGAAGCACCCGCAACGTAGGCATTGGCCAGGTCGGCGTGGCTGTGTTCTTCAATCTCCAGCGGCTGTGGCCACTGCTTCTCAACGGCGTCGCGCAGGCGATGCAAGGAGCCCACACCGGGGTTGCCGCCCCAGGAGAAAATCAACTTGCGGGCGCAACCGGCGCCGATCAACTGGTCGTAGATCAGGTCAGGCGTCATACGCACCAGCGTCAGGTCTTTCTTGCCCTGACGAATGATTTCATGCCCCGCCGCTGTAGGGATCAAATGGGTAAAGCCTTCGAGCGCGACGGTATCGCCGTCGTTCACAAAGCGCTTTACCGCATCTCGCAGGGTAAGGATTTCAGCCATGGGGTTGGGCTCCCGGTATGGATCGAAAGAGACGCTGGGGTCGCGCCGAAGTGCTTGAAGATTAAGCCGGGGATAAGGCCCGAACAATCCGATAATCGACACAGCGTTCGATTATCGAACGGATTGTTACCTTGCTAACCTTAGGCCCAAACCCACCTCGGTCAATGTGGGAGCGGGCTTGCTCGCGAATGCTTTGGGTCAGTTATAGATGAGTTAACTGACCCACCGCTTTCGCGAGCAAGCCCGCTCCCACATAAGCTCTATAGCAAACAGAACCGGGTGGCCCTCAGGTGGCGTCGGCGTGGCTGACCATGCCTTTGATCAGCACCGCAGCGGTAGCCAATGCGGCCGGGATCACCAGCGCAGTGAGCACCTGCTCGAAGTTCCAACCCAGGCCAAGCAAGGTCGCGCCCATCCACGCGCCAAGAATCGCGCCGAAACGGCCGATGCCAAGCATCCACGACACGCCGGTGGCGCGGCCCTGAGTCGGGTAAAAGCGCGCGGCCAGGGACGGCATCGCCGATTGCGCGCCGTTGACGCACATCCCGGCCACCAACACCAACGTCGCCAGCACGGTGATATTGCCCAGGCTCTGCCCCACCGCGTAGGCAAACACCCCGGCCAACAGGTAGAAAGTGCCGATGACTTTGTGGGGGTTGAACCGGTCCATCGCCCAGCCCACCCCGACTGCGCTCAGCACACCACCAAACTGGAACAAGGCGCCGATGAATGCGGCCTGCTCCATGCTCGCGCCGCTGTCACGCATCAGGGTCGGCAGCCAACTGGTGAGCAAATACACAATCACCAGGCCCATAAAGTAGGTGAGCCACAACAACAAGGTGCCGGCGCTGTAGGTGCCGGAGAAGATCACCGCGAATACGTTGCGCGCCTTGACGGTTTTCTGCTCGGGCACGCTGAAGCTGGTGGCTTGGGCGACGAGGTTGGGCTCGATGGGTGACAGGGTTTTGCGCACTTTGTCGGTGCCGAGATTACGCACCACCAGATAGCGCGCCGACTCGGGCAGCCACACCATCAGCACCGCCGCGAGGATCAACGGCAGGATCCCGCCGATCATCAACAGCGCATGCCAGCCGAATGCCGGGATCAGCTTGGCCGAGATAAAGCCGCCACCGGCCATGCCGAGGTTGAAGCCACAGAACATGCTCGTCACCAGCAGCGACTTGTGACGTTCCGGGGTGTATTCGGAGAGCAGCGTGGTGGCGTTCGGCATTCCCGCGCCCAGGCCAAGCCCGGTGAGAAAGCGCAGTACAAGCAATTGATCGACGTTGGCGCTGTAGGCCGAGGCCAGGCTGAAAGCGCCGAACACCAGCACCGCGCCGACCAATACCCCTTTGCGGCCGAAGCGGTCGGCCAGTGGGCCGGAGCCCAGCGCGCCGAACACCATGCCAATCAACGCGGCGCTCATCACTGGGCCGAGGCTGGCGCGGTCAATGCCCCAATCCTGGGACAGCGCCGGCGCAATAAAGCCCATGGCGGCCGTGTCGAGGCCATCAAGGAACACAATCAGGAAACACAGGATCACCACGCGCCACTGATAGCGTGACAGTGGCTGGGTGTTGATGAAGGACTGCACGTCCAGGTTCGTACCGAGAGAAGGCTGATTCATTATTGTTATTTCCACACCGATGGGCGGGCTGGCGACCTGTGGCCGTCATTATTATTGGGGGCAGCGTTGAGAGCGCTGCCGCACATTAATAAGCCAGGGCAAACCCCGTCAATTCACCCGGCGGGTAACTGTGCGGTCACCGAACACTTAGGCAAATAGCTGAGCACTCAGCTCACGGCTGGCACTGAGCATGCTCGGCAGGAAACGCTGTTCCAGTTCGCTGCGGCTGACCCGCCCGGCGTGGGTGCTCACGTTCAGCGCCGCCAACACCTGGCCCGACGCGTCGTAGACCGGCACGGCGATGGAACGCAGGCCCTGCTCCAGTTCCTGGTCGACAATGCACCAACCTTGCTGACGCACTTGTTGCAGGCATTCGAACAAGGCGTCGGGGGTGGTCAGGGTGCGGCTGGTCTTGGTCTGCAGGTCGGCGTGATCGAGGTAGTCCTGGAGGGACGCATCGTCGAGCGCCGCGAGCAGGATGCGGCCCATGGACGTGCAATACGCCGGCAAACGGCCGCCCACCGACAGGTCCACGGAAATCAAACGCTGGGTGGTGGCAGAACGGGCGATATAAAGGATGTCGTCGCCTTCGAGGGTCGCCATGTTGCAGGCTTCATGCAGCTGCTCGCTCATGCGGTCCAGGTAGGGCTGGGCCGATACCGCCAGCGGCGTGGACGACAAATAGGCATGGCCCAGGGTCAACACTTTAGGCAGCAGCGAATAGGTTCGCCCGTCTGTGGTGGCGTAGCCGAGTTTGATCAAGGTGTGCAAGCAACGGCGCACAGCGGCGCGGGGGATTTCCGTGCGGTGGCTGATCTGAGCGATGGTCAGGTGGCGTTTGCGCTCCTGGAACGCCTGCACCACGGCCAAGCCGCGAGCCAGGGAGGTCATGAAATCCGGATCACCGGTAAACGCCTGAATGCGCTTGGCCGGTGACGCCACGATCGGCGGCGCCACTGACGCGAAGGAGTTGCGCAATTGATCGTTCATTTCAAGGGTCCTTTTTCTTGTTTTCAACCGCTGGGAGGGTTGGCCGCTATTACAAGCCGCGCCGGACGGGATGCACAAGGCAGCCCTGGCAACATTGGGCGATTATCGGACGATCATTCGATTATCGCAATTTTCGCCGCCAGACCCCACCCGGCACTCGATGGACGAGTTCACACAGTGGATAAATTTATGCCGCTATGTCGATACAGTGCGAACTATATGACACGCAAGATTGACGAAAACTGACGCGCGCATGTAACAAAACCCTCATACAACGTTGACGCTTTTTAACTTCACGGTGATAGTGTTATTCAAACGCGCCGCTATAATGAGCCCAGTGCAGAGGTCAGCCCGGTATTCCTGCCGGGATTGGAGCTCGCCAGGCGTTGCGAGGTGCGAGCATCGCCAGTTATACGTATCGGCTTAAACGAATTACCGTGTGCCCGCTTTCAAACTTGAACGGTTGCATTGTTCAACTTGAAATAACCCGAGCACGATTTTCAGGCGTGACGCTGCACATTAAATACACTCAACTTAATTAGGTAACACTGTGACGAAAGACGAACTGCGCGCGGAACTTGAGCGCCAGGAGCAACGTTACAAGGACGTTTACGGCGGGGAAGTCACCACCTACGCCGCCCAGCCTGAGCCGGAGCGCAAACCATGGCGCAAACGCGCCAGTTTGCTGGATCAGGCATTTGCCCAGGAAATCCAAAAGATTGAACAGGAACTCAAAACCGAAGAACCATAAACGCTTGGGTTTGAGCTTCATGGTTTTGCCACCACTGCTGGCGCATTGCCAGTGGTGGGCAGCCTGATTCATGACAGGTGCCTGATCGCCTCCAGCAAAATTTCGTACAAATGTTTCAGGCATGACAGTTGGATGACGAAAATTGTCATTTTCAGCCTCGCGCTTTATAAATCAAAGACTTGCCAAAGCCCCTAAAACCTTGGGATGCGCGCCCGTGCGTCGATTTTTTCCAATGAAGATTGTTACCGATCAACAGCTAGTGCATCGATTACCGAGGTTTTCTGGCATAATCGCGCCCCCTTACGACCGGGTCAGAAAACCTTCATGATCGATTTATTCAGCGGACTGGATGCTTGGGTTCTCGTGAGCCTGTTGCTCGCCCTGGCCTTTGTCCTCGCCTTCGAGTTCATCAATGGCTTTCATGACACCGCTAACGCGGTGGCCACAGTCATCTATACCAAAGCCATGCCGCCACATCTGGCCGTGTTCTTCTCCGGGGTGTTCAACTTCCTCGGCGTGTTGCTCGGTGGTGTGGGTGTCGCCTACGCCATCGTGCACTTGCTGCCGGTTGAGCTGCTGATCAATGTGAACACCGGCCATGGTCTGGCGATGGTCTTCTCGTTGTTGGCCGCCGCGATCACATGGAACCTGGGCACCTGGTACTTCGGTATCCCGGCGTCCAGCTCCCACACCCTGATCGGCTCGATCCTCGGTGTCGGCCTGGCCAATGCCTTGATCAACGACATCCCGCTGGCTGACGGTGTGAACTGGCAGAAAGCGATCGATATCGGCGCGTCCCTGGTGTTCTCGCCGATGGCCGGTTTTGTGGTCGCAGCCCTGGTGCTGCTTGGTCTGAAATGGTGGCGCCCGCTGTCGAAGATGCACAAGACGCCGGATCAGCGCCGCAAGCTCGACGACAAGAAGCACCCGCCGTTCTGGAACCGCCTGGTGCTGGTGATTTCCGCCATGGCCGTAAGCTTCGTGCACGGCTCCAATGACGGTCAGAAAGGTATCGGCCTGATCATGCTCGTGCTGATCGGCATCGTGCCGGCGCAGTTCGTACTCGACCTGGGCAGCACCACTTACCAGATCGAGCGTACCCGCGACGCGACCTCGCACTTAAGCCAGTTCTACCAGCGCAATCATGAAACCCTCGGTGAGTTCCTCGCCTTGGGTAAAAGCGTGAAGGACGACCTGCCCGGCAAGTTCCAGTGCAACCCGCAGCAGACCGAGCCCACCATCAGCGCGCTGCTGGGGACGTTGAAAGGTGTCTCCGACTACCATTCGCTGACCGCCGAGCACCGCATTGAAGTGCGCCGCTACCTGCTCTGCCTGGACGACACCGCGAAGAAGGTCGGCAAGCTGCCGAACCTGCCCGCGCGTGACAAGGCCGACCTGGACAAGCTGCGCAAAGACCTGACCGCCACCACCGAATATGCACCGTTCTGGGTGATCCTCGCGGTGGCACTGGCCCTGGGCCTGGGCACCATGGTGGGCTGGAAGCGTGTGGTACTGACCATTGGTGAGAAGATTGGCAAGCAGGGCATGACCTATGCCCAGGGCATGTCGGCGCAGATTACCACCGCCAGCATGATTGGCCTGGCCAACATCTTCAGCCTGCCGGTGTCCACGACCCACGTGCTGTCTTCCGGTGTTGCCGGGACCATGGTTGCGAACAAAAGCGGCCTGCAGGGCGGGACGGTGAAGACCATTCTGATGGCTTGGGTGTTGACCTTGCCGGCGACCGTCGGGCTGTCAGCCGGGTTGTTTTGGCTGGCTTCCAAGGCGTTGGGTAGCTGATAGCTTGTTGGTTTTGAAGGAGGCGTGATCCGTGAGGGTTGCGCCTTTTTTGCTTTTTGGGGCTTTGGGGTTTGTGTACATATCCGTTGCTGCGGTAACGGCTGAGATGGGTTCCGCTTTTATAGCCAGCCCTTTCAAGGTCTTTGGGAATCTGTCTGAAAGGGCGAACACTATCCCTGTGGCGAGCGGGCTTGCCCCGC
>NZ_JAUTYR010000188.1:0-512 GCF_041946035.1 Pseudomonas sp. AMR01 | reverse complement strand
AGCTCCCGGTGCAGCTCCCTCAAAACTTGAAGGGAAGTATGACTTTTTAAGCAATGATAAGATCGTGGAAAAGCTGTTGGAATTCAGCGATGAGAACCTACAGATCGTTTCCCTTTATATTCCTCATATTCATTGCAGCTCCTGCATCTGGATCCTTGAGAATCTCAATAAATTAAGACCTGATATCTCTGCGTCGCAGGTTGATTTTCACAAGAAAACCATCAGGGTTACTTATAATTCAGAAAAGATAAGCCTTAAGGAGCTGGTGATCTTTCTTAGCAGCATTGGCTATGAACCATACATTAGCCTTGAAGACAGCGAAGCCGGAGCAAAAAAGATCAATCGCAGCATCATTTATAAGCTTGGAGTAGCGGGCTTTGCATTTGGAAATGTAATGTTCCTCTCCTTCCCCGAATATTTTGAAGTGAATGAATTCTGGCTGGATCAGTACAAAGGTCTTTTTAGATGGTTGATGTTCGGTTTTTCTTTGCCGGTAGTCTTCTATGTGGCCC
>NZ_JAUTYR010000187.1:0-512 GCF_041946035.1 Pseudomonas sp. AMR01 | reverse complement strand
AAACGTGGTGAAGGCTTTCGAGAACAGGATCGATAACCTTACCTGGATGAGCGACAGCACTAAAGTTAAGGCCAAGCAGAAATTAAATACCACCCAGATCAAAGTTGGATATCCGGACGAGTGGAAAGACTATAGCGGGGTAGATATTAAAGAACCGGCAGATGGAGGATCTTACTTCCAGAACATGCTTAACGCTGCAAAATGGAATGTACAGGAAGATATCGCCGAATTAGGTAAGCCTGTAGATAAGAGTGAGTGGTTCATGGCGCCGCAAATCGTGAACGCTTACTATAATCCAAGCTACAACGAGATCGTATTTCCTGCAGCTATTTTACAGCCTCCCTTCTATGACTATAAGGCCGATGCTGCTGTAAATT
The DNA here is from genome assembly GCF_041946035.1 of Pseudomonas sp. AMR01. Taxonomy (NCBI): domain Bacteria; kingdom Pseudomonadati; phylum Pseudomonadota; class Gammaproteobacteria; order Pseudomonadales; family Pseudomonadaceae; genus Pseudomonas; species Pseudomonas sp. AMR01. The sequence continues at coordinate 135 of NZ_JAUTYR010000187.1, read as the reverse complement.
ACGGCGGAATTGGTGCTGTAATTGGTCATGAAATATCTCACGGATTTGACGACAGCGGGTCAAGATTTGACGCCGATGGAAATCTTAACAACTGGTGGACCGAAAAAGACCTCGAGCAGTTTGAAACTTTAGGCG
>NZ_JAUTYR010000186.1:0-514 GCF_041946035.1 Pseudomonas sp. AMR01 | reverse complement strand
CGACGAGGAAAACGCCTTCAAGATCGCTGCACGGCGCAATCGCCTTCTCGGCGAGTGGGCAGCGGGCCTGATGAACCTCACCGAAGAGGAAACCGACGCCTACAAGAAGGCGGTCGTCCAGGCCGACTTCGAGGAAGCGGGCGACGAAGACGTCATTCGCAAGCTTCTGGGTGACCTCACCGCCGCCGATTGCGATGTCAGCGAATCCGACATTCGCGCCAAGCTGGAAGAAAAGGCGATCGAAGCGCGCCGCCAGTTGATGAGCGAAAGCTAAGCGCGACCAAGCGCAAGGAATTTTCCCATGCCCATGAGTGCCAGTGAAATCGAGCGCCTGATCGGCGAAGCGCTGCCCGGTGCCGAAATCGAACTGCGTGATCTCGCAGGCGATGACGATCACTGGGCTGCCAAGGTGACCGCACCGCAGTTCGCAGGCAAGAACCGCGTGCAGCAGCACAAGATGGTCTATGATGCGCTCGGCGGCAGGATGGGCGGTGTGCTCCACGCCTTGCAACTG
>NZ_JAUTYR010000185.1:0-516 GCF_041946035.1 Pseudomonas sp. AMR01 | reverse complement strand
GGGTCGCGTCATCCAGCGCCGGGTGGGAGACGATACGCTGGTAGTTCTCGCGAATGACGGAGGGGTCGATGTTGACGTAACGCAGCAGCTGGTCGACGGTATCGCCGCGCACCACATTGCGAATGTCCATCTTGCCCTCTTCATCGAGACACACTTCCGCGCAGTGAGTGTCACCGAACAGGTTGTGCAGATCCCCCAGGATCTCCTGATAGGCACCGACCAGGAAGAAACCGACGTAGCACACTTCGTTCTCTTCATATTGCGGCATCGGCAGCGTGCTCTCTACCCCCAGACCGTCGACGTAGTGTTCAACCTGACCATCGGAGTCACAGGTAATATCCATCAGGATGCCACGACGACTGAGCGGACGATCGAGCCCGGTCAGCGGCATCACGGGGAACACCTGACCGATACCCCAGGCATCCGGCAGGGACTGGAACAGGGAGAAGTTGGCAAAGCACTTGTCGGCCAGTTTCTCGGAGAGCTCGTCGGCCAGGGCGCGGTGGTTGCGGTTGA
>NZ_JAUTYR010000042.1:0-42266 GCF_041946035.1 Pseudomonas sp. AMR01 | reverse complement strand
TAACACCGCCTTCGCGAGCAAGCCCGCTCCCACAGTTGATCGAGTTCCAACTTGAGAATGCGATCGAATGTGGGAGCGGGCTTGCTCGCGAAGCAGGCGACTCGGTCTTACTGAATCTCGTCCGGCTTGACGATCACCCAGTTCTTGTCCGCCGTCACCGGCAAGCCTTCTTTAGCTTGCGCAGCTGCGTGCTTGGCCATCATGCCGTTCAACTGGGTCGTGTACTTGTCCTTGCGGTTGACCCACAAGTGAATGCCACCCTTGGCCACGTCCACATCGTGGAACAGCATGTAGCCATCGCTGGTCGGCGTATCGCCACCCACGATCACCGGTTTTTTCCACTCGTCGATGTAGGTAAGGATCGCCGCGTGCTTGCCGGCCATCCAGGTCGCGGGCGTCCACAGGTACGGGGTCAGCTCCAGACCGAGGTTGGCCTTCTCGTCGTACTTGCCGGCGGTAATCTGCTTACGCGCGGTGGTCAGCTCGCCGGTTTTGCGGTCCTTGAGCAACGTGCTCACGCCGATGACGTTCTGGGGTTTGACGTTGTAGCCGTACTTCGGATCAGCCGCGACCATGCGCACCAGCTCCTCCGACGCGGCGGTCATCACGTACACCTCGATGCCGTTTTCCATCAGCTTGTTGAACAGCTCAGCCTGGCCGGTGAAGACTTTCGGCGGCTGCACCTCGGACTTCTTCACCACGTCGCCTTCAAAGTAGGTGACGGGGACCGGTTTGCCGGACGCCATCAACTCATCCACCTGGACCTTGAGTTCCTTGAGGGTGAAGCCGGAAAAAATCTGCGCAACCCACGGGTAGCAGACCATGTCGTCGACTTCACACAGGCGGTAGTAATAGCTGAACAGGCTTTCCTTGTGGTCGGCGGTGTCTTTGAACGGCATCAGCTTCAGGGAAGGGTCCATGCTGTCGCGGGTGATCAGGCCCTTGTTTTCCATGTACGGCAGCAAGGACTCTTCGAGGTCGTAGCGGTAGCTGGTGTTGTCCATGTCGAACACCGCGAAATTACCCTTGTTGGCGTTGGCGGCGATCATCTTGTTCAGTTGCTCGGCGGCAGGCGCCGGCCAGTGCTTCAACTCGGTGGCGGCAAAGGCTTGGCTGGCAAGGCCGAGGCAAAAGGCAGCGGCGAGCAGCGTGGGCGCGAACTTCATAAGCGTTTTCTCTGTAAGTGAAAGACATCGACGCTAACAAATTCTTGTGACAATTCCCAAGTCGAGCGCGACGGTGCGCGTTCTGATCCCGTCACCGCCATACACCTGAGCGCCACACGCTTATTCCAAAAACGACAGTCACCATTCCATATCGGTATTAAATCAATATATTTCAAGCTGTTAGCATTTTCGGTTCGCAATCGCAGGCTCACGCGATTGGCAACACTCTCAACGGAGTTTCAATGAATCTGCCCCTGATTCTCAACGTACTGGTGTTCGTGGCCCTGTTGCTGGGCCTGGCACAAACCCGCCGCACAAACTGGAGCCTGGCCAAGAAGGTCCTGTTCGCGCTCGCCCTGGGTGTGATATTCGGCACGGTGCTGCACACGATTTACGGCGACGGTAACCCGGTGCTCAAAGCCTCGATTGGCTGGTTCGACCTGGTCGGCAACGGCTATGTGCAGTTGCTGCAAATGATCGTGATCCCGCTGGTGTTCGCCTCGATCCTCAGTGCCGTGGCGCGTCTGCATAACGCCTCGTCACTGGGCAAGATCAGCTTCCTGACCATCGGCACGTTGCTGTTTACCACCGCGATTGCGGCGCTGATCGGCATCGGCCTGACCAACCTGTTCGGCCTCACCGCCGAAGGTTTGGTGGCCGGTACTCAGGAAATGGCGCGCCTGCAAGTGATCCAGAGTGATTACGCAGGCAAGGTCGCCGACCTGAATATCCCGCAACTGCTGTTGTCGTTCGTGCCGGCTAACCCGTTTGCCGACCTGGCCCGGGCCAAACCGACGTCGATCATCAGCGTGGTGATTTTCGCCGCCTTCCTCGGGGTTGCCGCGCTGCAACTGCTCAAGGATGACGTGGAAAAAGGCCAGAAAGTGCTCAACGCCATCGACACCCTGCAAGCCTGGGTGATGCGCCTGGTGCGCCTGGTGATGAAGTTGACGCCATATGGCGTTTTGGCGCTGATGACCAAAGTGGTCGCCGGCTCCAACCTGCAAGACATCATCAAGCTCGGCAGTTTTGTGGTGGTGTCGTACCTGGCGCTGGGCCTGATGTTTGTGGTGCACGGCCTGCTGCTGTCGCTGGCCGGGATCAACCCGCTGCGGTTCTTCCGCAAGGTGTGGCCGGTGCTGACCTTTGCGTTCACCAGCCGCTCCAGCGCCGCGGCGATCCCTCTGAGCATTGAAGCGCAGACGCGCCGCCTGGGCATTCCGCAATCCATCGCCGGTTTCGCCGCTTCGTTTGGGGCGACCATCGGCCAGAACGGTTGCGCCGGGCTTTACCCTGCGATGTTGGCAGTGATGGTCGCGCCGACCGTTGGAATCAACCCGCTGGACCCGCTGTGGATCGCGACGCTGGTGGCGATTGTGACCTTGAGTTCGGCCGGTGTGGCGGGAGTGGGTGGTGGTGCAACGTTTGCTGCGCTGATCGTACTGCCGGCCATGGGTTTGCCGGTGTCACTGGTGGCGCTGCTGATTTCCGTGGAGCCGCTGATTGATATGGGCCGCACGGCGCTGAACGTGAACGGTTCGATGACGGCGGGCGCGATTACCAGCCAGGTTATGGGGCAGACGGATAAAGCGTTGCTGGATGCCGATGAGCATGCCGAATTAGCGCAAGCCTGACAGACCGCTATCGCGGGCAAGCCCGCTCCCACAGTTGACCGAGTTTTCCTGAAGAAACCGGATCACCCTGTGGGAGCTGGCTTGCCTGCGATGCTCTTAGGCCTTTTCCCAAACCTCGAAGTTGTACGCCGGCTTATCGCCCTCAGCCGGGTTTTCAACATTCGACACCAGCTTCCACTGGTTCAAATCAAACTCCGGAAACCAAGCATCACCCTCAGGGCTCAACGCCACCCGCGTCAAATACAGGCGATCCGCCTGCTCCAGCCCTTGCGCATACAACTGCGAACCTCCGATCAGCATCAGCTCATCCACACCTTGCTCCAGCGCCCACGCCTCTGCGCGTTCCACGGCTGCTTCCAGTGACGGAAAAACTTCCGCACCTTCAAGTACAAGATCGGTCTGACGGCTAACCACCAGGTTCAAGCGCCCCGGCAACGGTCGGCCCAGGGAATCCCAGGTCTTGCGCCCCATGATGATCGGCTTGCCGAGCGTGGTGGCCTTGAAATATTTGAAATCCCCCGGCAAATGCCAGGGCATGCTGTTGTCGACGCCGATCACGCGGTTTTCACCGAGGGCTGCGATCAGGCTTAGAGGGAGAGTTTTTTTCATGGCGACGAGAATACCAGAGCCGCGAGTCAGCGGTTATGCTCCAGGCTCACTTGCTCAACAGGATGGCGCGTGACTGCACTGAACCCCCTGCAAAAACTCTGGCTGACGGAAACCGTGCGCCTGCGTGAAGAACACGCCGGTCCCCTGGAAGACCTGGAAGCCAACCGTCTGGCCCGCACGGCCGGTGGCGACTTGCCGACGCGCATCCAGAACCGCGCCCTGCACCTGGCCGAGCGCGATGGCCTCACCGTCGCCCTCACTCGCTGGCTGCAGGGCGCGCGTCTGGCGCTGGTGCTGTTGGCGATAGTCGCGGTTATCAGCGGTGCCGGGCTGGCCTTTGCCGCCTTGGGCAACGGCCTGACCCCAGTGAATGTGTTTTGGGCGTTGGGCAGCCTGCTTGGCTTGAACCTGATTTTGCTGACCAGTTGGGCCTTGGGCCTGCTGTTTGCCGGCGAGCACAGCGCCGCCCTTGGGCGACTGTGGTTGTGGCTCAGCGAAAAGCTCGCCCGAGACGCCAAGGCCGCGCAGCTGGCGCCCGCGCTGCTGCTGTTGTTGCAGCGCCAAAAGCTCAATCGCTGGGCGGTGGGTGTGCTGGTCAATAGCCTGTGGTTGCTGGCCTTGCTCAGTGCCATGCTGATTCTTCTTACGTTGCTCGCCACACGCCGCTACGGCTTCGTATGGGAAACCACCATCCTCGGCGCCGACACCTTCGTCGCCGTGACCAGAGCCCTCGGCACCCTGCCCGCCTTGCTCGGCTTCAATGTGCCCACCGTCGAGATGATCCGCGCCAGCGGCGATTCTGCTCTGAATATCGAAAGCGCCCGTCAGGCCTGGGCCGCGTGGCTGGTCGGTGTGTTGCTGGTCTACGGCCTGCTGCCACGGTTGATCCTCGCCCTGCTGTGCCTGTGGCGCTGGAAACGCGGGCGCGCGGCATTGCGCCTTGACCTGAATCTGCCGGGCTACAGCCAGTTGCGCGAACGTTTGATGCCCAGCAGCGAGCGCCTCGGCGTCAACGATGCCGCGCCCGAACAGCTGCACCACGTCAGCGGCGGCGTCAGCGAACTGGAAAGCGACGGCGCGCTGCTGGTCGCCATCGAGCTGGACGACCAACACCCTTGGCCGCCCAAGCTGCCAAACAGCATCAAAAACGCCGGTATCCTCGACAGCCGTGAATCGCGCAACAAACTGCTGGAGCAACTCACGCGCTTCCCGCCCGCGCGCCTGACCATCGCCTGCGACCCACGCCGCTCGCCGGACCGTGGCAGCCTGGCGCTGATCGCCGAACTGGCGCGCAGCGCCACCGCCACCCGCGTCTGGCTGCTGCAAGCGCCCACTGGCCAAGCGCTGGACGCCGAGCGCCTGGGCGACTGGCACACCGCACTGCAACAGCTTGAGCTGCCCTTCGCCGATTGCGCGCCGCTGAACTGGCTGGAGACCGGTCATGACTAAACCGCTGAAACTCGCCGTGGTCGGCCACACCAATGTCGGCAAGACCTCGCTGCTGCGTACGCTGACCCGCGATGTGGGCTTCGGCGAAGTCTCCCATCGCCCCAGCACCACGCGGCATGTGGAAGGCGCGCGCTTGTCGGTGGACGGCGAAGCCTTGCTGGAGCTCTACGACACGCCCGGCCTGGAAGATGCCATCGCCTTGCTCGACTATCTGGAACGCCTGGACCGACCCGGCGAACGCCTCGATGGCCCGGCCCGACTGGCGCGTTTTCTGGAGGGCAGCGAAGCCCGCCAGCGTTTCGAGCAGGAAGCCAAAGTGCTGCGCCAACTGCTGGCGTCCGACGCGGGACTGTATGTAATCGATGCCCGCGAGCCGGTGCTGGCCAAGTACCGCGATGAGCTGCAAGTGCTCGCCAGTTGCGGTAAACCCTTGCTGCCGGTACTCAATTTTGTCAGCAGCAGCGACCACCGCGAGCCGGACTGGCGCGAAGCCCTGGCGCGCCTTGGCCTGCATGCGCTGGTGCGTTTCGACAGCGTCGCGCCGCCGGAAGACGGCGAGCGGCGGCTGTATGAAAGCCTCGCCCTGCTGCTCGAAACCGCGCGGCCACAGTTGGAGCGGCTGATCCTCGATCAGCAAGCCCAACGCCAGGCCCGCCAACAAAGCGCCGCACGGTTGATTGCCGAGTTGCTGATCGACTGCGCCGCGTGCCGGCGCAGCGTGGTCACCGAGGATGAGCCGCACGCCATCAACGACCTGCGCAAAGCCGTGCGCCAGCGCGAACAAAAATGCGTGGAGGCCCTGCTCAAGCTGTTCGGCTTCCGCCCACAGGACGCCGCCGCCAGCGACTTGCCGTTGCTCGACGGGCGCTGGGGCGACGACCTGTTCAACCCCGAAACCCTCAAGCAACTGGGCGTGCGTGTCGGCGGGGGAATTGCTGCAGGCGCGGCGGCCGGTGCAGGCGTGGATTTACTGGTCGGCGGCTTAACCCTCGGGGCCGCCGCCCTGGCTGGCGCGATTGCCGGTGGCGCACTGCAAACCGCGCGCAGCTACGGCAGCCGCTTGCTCGGCAAGATCAAGGGCCAACGCGAACTGACCGTGGACGACAGCGTGCTGCGCCTGCTTGCCCTGCGCCAACGCCAGTTGCTCAAGGCCCTGAACCTGCGCGGCCATGCGGCGTTGCACAGCATCAAGGTCGACACGCCCCAGGACAAAACCTGGCGCGAAGGCAAGCTGCCGGACGCACTGCACAAAGCCCGCGCCCACCCGCAATGGTCGTCACTCAACCCCCACGCCAAATTGAGTCAGGCCGAGCGCCAGGAACAGGTCGAAGCGCTGGCTCAGCGCCTGGACGCGACCTAAGGCGCCAGTAACCGCCGCGCTTTGGCCTTGAGCACTTCAAGGTCAAGCACCGGCACGTGCATTTGCTTGGCTTGCTCGTCCCAGTGGCGCAGGCGCAGGCTGACTTGGCAGAGCGGGTCTTGCGCAAACGCACGGGCTTCTTCGGCGCTCATCACCCCGCCCTGATAACCCAGGGTACGACGGCTGGCTTCACTCAGGCGGGCGTAGTAGTCCGGCTGGCTGAAGGTCAGGTAGCGCTTGGCCTGCACGTGATACTCCACCAACTTGGCCATACGCTTGCTGAAGCCTGCGCGGCGCAAATAATCCGCGCCGAGGCGCTCATGGCTGACCACGCCATAGCCGCCCATGTTCGCGCCGCCCTGGCCGCAGATATGCCCGATGTCGTGAAAGAACGCGGCCAACACCACCTCATCATCAAAGCCTTCAGCCATTGCCAGTTGCGCCGCCTGAGACATGTGCTCGATCTGCGACACCGGCTCGCCGATGTAATCTGCGGTGCCGTGCTGTTCGTACAAGCCGAAGACGTCGGCAATCGCCTGTTCCGGGTTCATCACGCCTCTCCCCACAACGTTGTGATATTTCGCTCGGCCATCGCCGGCCCCACGCTCATGCCGACGCCGGTGTGCATCAGCGCCGCGCTCACGCCCGGTGCTGCCCGCAGGAACGAAAACGGCCCCGGCCCACGCGAGCCGTACACGCCTTGCCAGCGTTCCACCACTTGAACCTTGCAGCCCAGGGTCTGCTCGGCCAGTTCGATCATCCAGTCATCGACCTGCTCGGCATTGAACGGCGAGGCATCGCTGCCGTAGTCGTGGGAATCGCCGATGATCAGCTCGCCCTGGGGCGTGGGGCTGATCAGCAAGTGAATCCCGTGCTCATGCAGGTACGGCGTTTCGCGCAGGATGTGCGCTCGCACTGGCGCGGCTTCCGGCAGGTCGGCGAAGGCGCCGTAGTGCACGCAACTCAACCCCGTCAGCAAGGCATGTTGCAGATTCAGGTCTATTGCAGGCCGCGCCCGCAGCATTTGCAGGCGGCAGATACTCGGGCTGAGTTCGGCAATCGATTCGGCCAGCAGGGTTTGGTAATCGTGACCGGAGCAGACGATGATCTGCTCGCCGCGAAAGCTGCCTACGGTGCTGTGCAGTTGGCCGGGCTCGACGTCGCGCACCAGGGTGGAGAAGTGAAACTCCACGTTCAGCTCCTGCGCCAGGTAGTTGATCAGCGCCGGAATCGCTTCGCGCGAATACAGTTGCTGATCATCCTTGCCGTGCAGCGCCGCGCGGTGATGGCGGAACTGGCCGCCGTACACCTCCTTCATCGCCGCGCCTTGCAGCAGCTCGACGTTGTAGCCGTGTTCCCTGGCGCGACCGGCGCAGAAGGCTTCCAGCAGATGTTCTTCGGCTTCGGTACGGGCGAACAGGTACGAGCCGTTGCGCTTGAGTTGCAGGCCAGCGACGTGCGCCCAATGGCCCCAGATGTCGTGGCTTTCGCGAGCCAGGTCAAGCATTGGCCCCGGTGGTTGGCCGGTGACCAGTGCCTGGCCGAAGTTGCGCACCGAGGCGCCCAGCGGCGTGGCGCTGCGTTCGAAGACCTTGACCTTGAGGCCGCGTTTGGCGGCGGCAAAGGCGTGGGACAGGCCGAGGATGCCGGCGCCCACAATCAGCAGGTCGTTTGGTTGTGTCATGTCGTGATGTCCTGAATTCGAGACCGCTATCGCAGGCAAGCCAGCTCCCACAGGGGAATGCATTCCAAGTGTGGGAGCTGGCTTGCCTGCGATGAGGCCATCAGCCCTAACGAAAACTTACTGACCCGCTACCTTCTCCGACTTGCCGTCATAGCGCTTGCGCCATTCAGTCAGGATGCTGTCGCGGTTTTTCGAGGCCCAGGCGAAGTCGTTCTTGATCAGGCGCTGTTCGTAGTCAGCCGGCAATTCAGTCTGCGGCTTGGCAATACCTGGCTGGGCGAGCACGGCGAAGTTGTCCTTGTACAAATCCATCGCTGCGGGGCTCGCGGAGAAGTCAGCCAGCTTTTTCGCCGCGTCTGCATGGGCGGTGCCCTTGATCACAGCCGTCGCTTCGATGTCCCAACCCAGGCCTTCTTTCGGCAGGATAATGTCCAGCGGCGCGCCCTGGCGCTTCAACTGCACGGCCGGGTATTCGAAGGAAATACCAATCGGGAACTCACCCGACGCCGCCAGCTTGCACGGCTTGGAGCCGGAGTGAACGTACTGGCCGATGTTCTGGTGCAGGTCGTCCATGTACTGCCAGCCCTGTTTCTCGCCGAAGGTTTGCAGCCAGGCGCTGACGTCGAGGAAACCGGTGCCGGAAGACGTCGGGTTCGGCATCACGATCTTGCCTTTGTACTCAGGCTTGGTCAGGTCTTGCCAGCTCACCGGTTTGGTCAGGCCCTGCTTTTCGGCTTCGACTGTGTTGAAGCAAATGGTCGCCGCCCACACGTCCATGCCGACCCAGGCCGGCGGGTTGGCGGCGTCGCGGTAGTTCTTGCCGATCTTGTCCAGGTCCTTGGGCGCGTAGTTCTCCAGCATGCCCTGCTGGTCTAGGATCGCCAGGCTCGAAGCAGCCAGGCCCCAGACCACGTCGGCCTGCGGGCGGTCTTTTTCAGCCAGCAGCTTGGCGGTGATGATGCCGGTGGAGTCGCGTACCCATTTGATTTCGACGTCCGGGTTAGCCTTTTCGAAGGCCTCTTTGTAAGTCTTCAACTGCTCGGCTTCGAGGGCCGTGTACACGGTCAGCTCGGTCTTGGCGAAGGCATTCAGGCTGAATGCAGTGAGTACCGCAGCGACCAGCGCCAGGGGCTTGAACATGGAACACCTCCTACAGGGACAATTATTGGCCGGGCGCGGTCTGGCGCCAGGCTTGGGAGCGGCGCAATGCGCCACGTGAGGCCCACGCCAGCAGCAGCGAGACGCCGGCCGAGGTGAACAAAATCAGAGTCGACATCGCCGCCGCGCCGCCCACGTTGCCCGCGTCATCCATGTTCAACACGGCGACGGCGGCGAGGATGGTGTCGGGGCTGTAGAGGAAGATCGCGGCGGACACGGTGGTCATCGCCGACACAAACAGGTAGCGCACGATGTCCAGCAAGGCGGGCAAGCAAATCGGTACCGTGACTTTCAGGTAATGGCGGTACAGCGGCGCCTTGAGGGACAGCGCGGCGGCTTCGAATTCGGCGTCCAGCTGGCGCAGCGCGGTGGTCGCGGTCATCTGCGCGGTGGTCAAATAGTGCGCAATGGTGCACACCACCAGCAGGGTCATGGTCCCGTAGAACACATGCAGCGGGTTGCCGTTAAGGTTGAAAAAGAACACGTAGCCCAGGCCGAGCACCAGGCCCGGCACGGCCATCGGCACAAAGCTGAGCATGCGCAGCGCCAGGTTCAGGCCTTTCTGGCCCTTGGTCTTTTCCATCAGGTAAGCGCCGGTGAAGATCAGCACACTGCCCACCAATGCTGTGCACAGCGCCATGGTCAGGCTGTTGCGGTAGGCCAGCCAGCCGCCGCCCGCGGTGTCTTCGAATTGGTAATGGCTGAGGGACAGCGACAGGTTGTACGGCCAGAATTTCACCAGCGAGGAATACACCGCCATGCCGAACACCAGCAGCAACACGGCGCAGATCAACAGCACGGTGGCCAGGTAGCAGCCGTCTCGCAGCCGCGACTGCGCGGGCTGGAACACTTGGGCTCGGCCACTCATGGAGTCGCCATGGCGACGGCGCAGCCAGGCATCCACCGCAAAACTGAACAGCGCCGGCAGCAGCAACACCATGCCAATCAACGCGCCGCGACCAAACTGTTGCTGGCCGACCACCGCCTTGTAGGCTTCCAGCGCCAGCACCTGATAATCGCCGCCGACCACCACGGGCACGCCGAAGTCGGTGATGGTCAGGGTGAACACCAGGCAGAACGCCGCGAACACCGCCTGGCGTGTGGCCGGCCAGGTGATGCTGCGAAACGCCCGGGCCGGGCTGGCGCCCATGCTGGAAGCGGCATCAAACAAGCGCGCATCTGCCAGAGACAGCGCCGACAGTAGAATCATCAGGGCATGTGGGAAGGTGTAGATCACCTCACCCAGCACAATCCCCCAGAAGCCGTAGATGTTGTCCGAGAGCAGGCCGCGCAACAGGCCCTGATTGCCGAACAGGTACACCAGCGCAATCCCTGGCAACATCGACGGTGCCATCAACGGCAGCAGCGACAGGCCGCGCCAGATCGCCTTGCCGGGAATCAGCGTGCGTTGCAGGGCGTAGGCAAACAGGTAGGCCAGGGGTACGACGATGGCCGCGACGCTGAGGGAAACTTTCAGGCTGTTGCCGAGTAGCCAGTGGAAGTTGTCGCTGGTCACCAATTCGCGTGCCGCTACGAGGCCGCCGCCCTGCCCGGCGGCACTGCTGAAGCCGCGCCAGAAGATCGCCAGCAACGGCATCAGCACGGCGATGCCGAGCAGTAACAGCCACAGCAGTTTGCCGCCGACCACGAAAATACGGTCGCCCGTTTCGGCACGTGATGCCTGACGCGGCAACGTCATCACGGCGGCCATGTCAGGCAAACACCTGCAGGCTGCGCGGCGGCAAGGCGACCCAAATGTCCTGCGCACCGAGGCGCGGCATGGCTTCCGGGGCCAGCTCGGCGAGCAATGGATGCCCTGGCAGTTGCTCCAGCTCAAAGCTCATGCGGCAGCGGTTACCCAGAAAGGTGATCTCGCGGACCTTGGCCGGGAACAGGTTTTCTTCATGCACCGGCGGGTTGACGCTAATGGCTTCCGGGCGACAGAACAGCCGGCCGGATTTGGCCACGCCCGCATCGTCGGACAAGCGCATATTCATCCCGCCAACCTGGGCGTGGCTGGCACTGTTGCGGCTGAAAGGCAGCCAGTTGCCCTGGCCGACAAACTCCGCCACGAAGGGCGTGGCCGGGCGGTCGTAGATTTCCTGCGGCGTGGCGTACTGCTCGACCTTGCCGTTGTTCATCACGGCAATGCGGTCGGCCATCAGCATGGCCTCGTCCTGGTTGTGGGTGACCATCAGCGTGGTGATGCCCAGGCGCCGTTGCAGCTGGCGCAGCTCGGTGCACAGATGCTCACGCACACGGGCGTCGAGGGCGGACATGGGTTCGTCCAGCAATAACAAGGAAGGCGCCGGGGCCAAGGCACGGGCCAGGGCGACACGTTGTTGCTGGCCGCCGGAAAGCTGGCCGGGGTATTTTTTTTCGCTGCCGACCAGGCCCACCAGTTCCAGCATCTGGCCGACGCGCTGACGCACTTCATCGCGGCCATTGCCCATCAGGCCGTAGCCGATATTCGCTTCAACGGTGAGATTGGGAAACAGTGCGTAGGACTGGAACAGAATGCCGTAGTCCCGCGCTTGTGGCGGCAACAGAGACACGTCGCGATTGCCCAGGCGCAGCTCACCGCTGTCCTGGCGCTCCAGGCCGGCGATGCAGCGCAGCAAGGTGGTCTTGCCACAGCCGGACGGGCCGAGCAGGCACACCAGCTCGCCGGCGGCGACGTCCAGGGACACGTTGTCCAACGCGGTAAAGGCGCCGAAGCGCTTCTGGATACCACGCACCGTCATCGGCGCGCCGGGGTTGGTCAGGGCTGTGTTCATGGAGGCACCTCATCAAACTGATGAAGGCCATGCTAGGCGGGCAATGCGTCGCGGTTGTGGCAGGAAGGCAAAAGGCGGTGATAGTGGTATTCGTGGATTTGTGTAGGAATTATGGAGATGGGGTGTCTGGTCTGCCGCATTCGCGAGCAAGCCCGCTCCCACACTTGACCGAGTTCCAACCTGAGAATGCAGTCAACATGTGGGAGCGGGCTTGCTCGCGAAGAGGCCCTCAAAGCCACTATCAACCTCAGATTGGCGACATTTCCTGCGCCAGCCCCAGAAACGCCGCCGGGAGCCGCGCAGCCTTTCTTTCCTTGAGGCAGTACAAATACTCCGGAATCTGCGGCGCGTTCTCGATGGTCAGCACCCGCAACTGCGGGTCGTGGGGCACTTCCTGCCGGGCGATGATGCTGATGCCGATATTGCGCAGCACTGCTTCGCGAATCGATTCGCGGCTGCCGATTTCCAGCAGCGGCCCATAACTCACGCCGGCGCCCTGCAACATTTCTTCGGTCAGCCGCCGCGTGGTGGAGCCGGCTTCGCGCATCAACAAGGTGTGCCCGGCCAGGGCACTTAACGGCACGTGATCGAGGTTGGCCAACGGATGGTTGCGATGCACCGCCAGCACCAACGGATCGGTGCCCAGCACGCGGCGGATCAAGCGTGGGTCTTCGAGCAATTGCGAGGAAGCGGCGACGTCAACGCGGTAATCATCCAGCGCTTCGAGCACTTGCTGGGAGTTGCCGATTTCTACCGACACTTCTACCTGTGGCAGGCGCTCGCGAAAGGCTTTGACCAGATCAAGAATGTAATACGGCGCCGTTGCGGCAATGCGTAAGGCGCCCTGAACCTGGCCGGTGTTGCGCAGGAAAAACTCGATGTCCGCTTCCTGCTGCAACAGCGTCTTGACCATCGGCAGCAACCGCGCGCCGTCGTCGCTGACGGTGAGGCGGCGCCCGCCGCGGTAGAACAGTTCAACGCTGTATTGGCTTTCCAGGTTGCGAATCTGGGTGGTGACCGTGGGCTGGCTCAGGCCGAGCTTTTTCGCCGCCTGGGTGATGCTGCCCAGGCGGGCGACCATGTAAAAAGCCTTCAGCTCGGCACTCAGCACGCCACCCTCTCATCGTTTATTTGCGCAACAGGCGCAGGCCATTGAACACCACCAGCAGGCTCACGCCCATGTCGGCGAACACCGCCATCCACATGGTGGCCAGGCCCAGGAACGTGACCGCGAGGAAGATCGCCTTGATCACCAGCGCCAGGGCGATGTTCTGCTTGAGGATACTCGACGTTTGCCGCGACAACCGAATGAAAGCCGGAATCTTGCGCAAATCGTCATCCATCAACGCCACGTCGGCGGTCTCGATGGCCGTGTCGGTGCCAGCAGCGGCCATGGCAAAACCGATCTCGGCGCGGGCCAGCGCCGGGGCGTCGTTGATGCCGTCGCCGACCATGCCCACGCGGTGGCCTTTACCGTAAAGGGCTTCGATGGCTTGCAGTTTGTCGGTGGGCAGCAGGTCGCCCTGGGCCTGATCGATGCCGACCTGGGCGGCAATCGCTTGCGCTGTGTGGGTGTTGTCGCCGGTGAGCATCAGGGTTTTGATGCCCAGCGCGTGGAGTTGCTGGATCGCTTCGCGGCTGCTGTCTTTGACGGTGTCGGCCACGGCGAACAGCGCCAGCGGGCCGGATTTGTCGAGCAGCAGCACCACGGACTTGCCTTGTTTTTCCAGGGCGAAGAGTTTTTCTTCCAGCGCCGGCGAGCACAGGCCGAGGTCTTCCACCAGGCGGTGGTTGCCCAAGTGGTAGGTTTCGCCATTGATGTCGCCGCGCACACCGCGACCGGCCAGGGCCTCGAAGTTATCCACAACGTGGGCGGGCAGGTTTTTATCCACAGCCGCGTTGGCGATGGCCAGCGACACCGGGTGGTCAGAGCGACCGGCCAAGCTGGCCGCCAAAGCCGGCGCGCTGTCTTCAATGTTGGGAAACAGCGCCAGGTAATCGGTTTGCACCGGCTTGCCGTGGGTGATGGTGCCGGTCTTGTCTAGGGCCAGGTAGTCGAGTTTGTAACCGCCCTCCAGGTACACGCCGCCCTTGATCAATATGCCTTTGCGCGCCGCTGCCGCAAGGCCGCTGACGATGGTCACCGGGGTGGAAATCACCAGTGCGCAAGGGCACGCGACCACCAGCAGCACGAGGGCGCGGTAGATCCAGTCAAACCAGACGCCTGCCATGAACAGCGGCGGAATCAGCGCCACGCCGAGGGCAAACAGGAACACCGCCGGGGTGTAGACCTTGGCGAAGCTGTCGACAAAACGCTGGGTCGGCGCCCGCGCGCCCTGGGCTTGCTCCACGGCGTGAATGATGCGCGCCAGGGTGGAGTTGTTGGCGGCGGCGGTGACTTTGTACTCCAGGGAACCGGCCTGGTTGATGGTGCCGGCGAAGACTTTGTCGCCCACGGTCTTTTCAATCGGCAGGCTTTCACCGGTGATCGGCGCCTGGTCGATAGTGGATTGCCCGGCGGTGACTTCACCGTCCAGGCCAACGCGCTCGCCGGGTTTTACCCGCACGATGGCGCCCATTTCAATACTTTTGACTTCCTGTTCAGCCCAGGAGCCGTCGGTCTGCTGCACCGTAGCTTGCTCCGGCGTCATCTGCATCAAGCCGCTGATGGCATTGCGCGCCCGATCCAGGGACTTGGCCTCGATCAACTCGGCCACGGTGAACAGGAACATCACCATGGCCGCTTCCGGCCACTGGCCGATCAGGATCGCACCGGTGACGGCGATGCTCATCAGCGCGTTGATGTTCAGGTTGAGGTTTTTCAGGGCGATCCAGCCCTTTTTATAGGTGGTGAGGCCGCCGCTGAGGATCGACACCAGCGCCACCAGTGCGATGACCCAGGTCGGTGCGACGCCGCTGAAATGCAGCACCTCGGCACCCAACGCGCCTACGCCGGAGACAGCCAGCGGCCACCAGTGTTTCTTCGCAGGTGGCTCGGCGGCGGCGACGCCCTCCTCGATGGGGTCGGCCTGCATGCCGAGGGATTTGATCGCCTCGACAATCGGCGCAGTGCTCGGCAAGTCGTGGGTGACGCCGAGAATGCGATTGATCAGGTTGAATTCCAGTTGCTGCACACCGGCGAGCTTGCCCAGTTTGTTCTGGATCAGGGTCTGCTCGGTGGGGCAGTCCATGGCTTCAATGCGGAAGGTGCTGAGCCGCGAGCCGGCGGTGGGCGCGTCGCTCAGTTGCACCAACGCGGGAGCTGGCGTGCCGGAACAGCAGGCGCCGCCGTGGCCGTGGTTATGCACAGGCGTGAGTTTTTTCGGGGCATGATCGTGGTCGTGATCATGGTCGTGTTTGTGCGGGGTGTGGAGGGAGTCGCTCATTCTGTCGCGTCCGTAAAGGTGCCTGTTGCCAAGTAAAGACCCTGTAGCCACTATAGGGTCAAGCACCCATTTGGAGATTGCTGCAATGAAGATCGGCGAATTGGCCAAACTGACCGACTGTCAGGTGGAAACCATCCGTTATTACGAGAAGGAAGGACTGCTCCCGCCCCCGGCCCGCACGGACGCCAACTACCGCGTGTACACCCAGGCGCACACCGAGCGGCTGATCTTTATCCGCAATTGCCGCAGCCTCGACATGACCCTCGAGGAAATCCGCAGCCTGCTCGGGCTGCGCGACAGCCCGCAAGACCAGTGCGAAAGCGTGAATGCGTTGATCGACGAGCATATCCACCATGTAAAAGCGCGGATCGACGGGCTGCTGGCCTTGCAGGAGCAGTTGCTCGATTTGCGCCAGCGCTGCGGCGGCGGGGATCAGTGCGGGATCTTGCAGCGGCTGGAGGTCAGCGGTGGCGTGACGGCCAGTGAGGCCGAGCCTTCCCATGTGGGCAGAAGCCACGGCCATTGATTCAGCCTGGCAACCTGATTCATATGTGGGCGCTGGCTTGCCAGCCCCCACATTTTTTGACCGAGGCCGCTTTCAGATTGCGACGTCAGCCTTGATGCTTGGGTCGGCGTCGTAGCCGACGATTTCAAAGTCTTCAAACTTGTAGTCGTAGATCGACGCAGGTTTACGCTTGATCACCAGTTCTGGCAGCTTCTTCGGCGTGCGCGCCAGTTGGGTGCGGATCTGCTCCATATGGTTGCTGTAGGCATGGGTGTCGCCGGTGGTGACGATGATCTCGTGCGGGATCAGGTCGCATTGCTGGGCGAGCATATGGGTCAGCAGCGCCAGGGCGGCGGTGTTGTACGGCAGGCCGAGGAAAACATCGGAGCTGCGGATGTACAACTGCATCGACAGGTGACCGTCGTGCACAAACGCCTGGTACAGCAGGTGGCACGGCGGCAGGGCTTGCTTGCCGTCACGGGCGTTTTGCTGCGGGCTTTTAGTTTCGTCCGGCAGGTATTCGACGTTCCAGCCGTGGAACAGAATGCGACGGCTGTTGGGGTTGTTCTTCAGCGTGTCGACCATGTAATCGATCTGGTTGATCGTGCCGCCGTCCTTGGTCGGCCAGGCGGTCCACTGCTCACCGTAGACCGGGCCCAGGTCGCCGTCTTCGGTGGCCCATTCGTCCCAGATTTTCACGCCGTTTTCGTTAAGCCACTTGATGTTGGTGTTGCCGCTCAACATCCAGATCAATTCGTTGGCGATGCTTTTGAAATGAAGCTTCTTGGTGGTCAGCAGCGGGAAGCCGTCGGCCAAGTTATGCCGATACTGACGGGCGAACACGGCCTTGGTGCCGGTGCCAGTGCGATCGCCCTTGGTCAATCCATTGGTCACGACGTCGTTCAGTAGTTCGAGATATTGCTTCATGTTTTTACCTGTATCAAAGAAGCCGAGGCGCGCACGCCCCGGCGTTCGTATTTAAAGCGCGGCGTTCTTGATCGGTTGCGGGCGATTGTAAGCCCACCACAGCAGGCCCAGGCCAGCGATGATCATCGGCAGGCTGAGAATCTGACCCATGGTCAACCAGCCCCACGCCAGGTAGCCCAGCTGTGCATCCGGCACGCGGACGAACTCGACGATAAAGCGGAAGATCCCGTAGAACAACGCGAACATGCCGGACACGGCCATGGTTGGGCGTGGCTTGCGCGAGAATAGGTAGAGGATAAGGAACAGTGCCACGCCTTCCAGCGCGAACTGGTAGAGCTGCGACGGGTGGCGCGGCAGTTGCGCCGGGTCGCTGAACGGCGGGAACACCATGGCCCATGGCACGTCGGTCGGCTTACCCCACAACTCGGCGTTGATGAAGTTACCGATTCGCCCGGCGCCCAGGCCGATTGGCACCATTGGCGCAATGAAGTCCATCAGCTGGAAGAACGACTTGCCGTTGCGACGGCCGAACCACCACGCGGCGATCATCACGCCAACAAACCCGCCGTGGAACGCCATGCCGCCCTTCCACACTTCAAAGATCAGCGTGGGGTTGGCGATGTAGGCCGGCAGGTCGTAAAACAGCACATACCCCAGGCGTCCGCCGACGATGACTCCCATCGACAGCCAGAAAATCAGGTCGGAGAGTTTCTCTTTGGTCCAGGTCGGATCAAAACGGTTCAGGCGCCGGGAAGCCAGGAACCAGGCACCGCCGATGCCGATCAGGTACATCAACCCGTACCAGTGGATTTTCAGCGGACCGATGGCCAGGGCCACCGGGTCGATCTGCGGGTAAGGCAGCATTGCGACTCCTCGTTAATCATTAGTCATGGCGACCGGACCTTGCCCGGGCGCGATTAAGCCTGCGTTACATCAAGAAACTTATTCGCCGAGGAAGCCGACGGTCATCCACAAAGACCGGCATGTTAACGGATGGAAGGCGTGCGACCCAACTGGATACGATGGAACGCCTGTGCCTGAGTGGGTAGAGTGGCAAAAAACACAAAAGGGATCGCCTGATGTGCCTGATTGTTTTTGCCTGGCGGCCGGGTCACGCCCAACCGCTGATCGTCGCGGCCAACCGCGATGAGTTCTACGCCCGCCCGAGCCTGCCACTGGCGCAGTGGCCGGATGCTCCCGATATCTATGCCGGCCGTGATCAGCAAGCCGGTGGTACCTGGCTTGGGGTGAATGCAGCCGGACGTTTTGCGGCCCTGACCAATATTCGCGACCCGCACCAGCCACCGGCGCGCAAGTCCCGTGGGGAGTTGGTGGCGCGCTTTCTGAGTGGATCACTGCCGATTGACGAATACTTGGCTGACGTTAACGGGCGTTCGATTGAATACGCCGGTTTCAACCTGCTGCTGGGCACGCGGGATGAGCTGTGGCATTACAACGCCAATGACACCGAGCCGACGCGGTTGCAGCCCGGGGTATATGGGTTATCCAATGCCGGGCTGGACACACCGTGGCCCAAGTTGCTCAAGGCCAAGGCGGCACTGAGCGGGTTGCTGGAGGATCCACAGCCGGAAGCGTTGTTGGGGATTTTGAGTGATGCGCAGACCGCGCCGTTCGCTGACTTGCCGGACACCGGGGTGGGGTTGGCGACGGAGAGCCTTTTATCCAGCGTGTTTATTGCCAGCCCGAGTTATGGGACGCGGGCGAGCACGGCGCTGATTGTGAATGCGGATGGGTCGCGGCGGATGGTGGAGCGCAGTTTTGGGCCGCATGGAGGGCGGCTCGGTGAAGTCGAACTGATGATTTAGCGGTGCCTGGACTGGCGCCATCGCAGGCAAGCCAGCTCCCACATTTGACTGTGTATGCAGTTCAAAATGTGGGAGCTGGCTTGCCTGCGATAGCCGCGCTTCGGTCTAAAGGGTTTTCGCCGACGCCGGGTTAATCATCCGCGTCAGCCCCAGGTTCTTCAGCGCCAATTGCAGCGAGCTGTGGATAACTTGCGGGTTGTCGATGGTCATCAATTGCGCCAGCAGATCCTTGGCCATGCCCAGTTCGACCTGGCGCAACATCCACTTCACCTTTGGCAAGTTGGTAGCGTTCATCGACAGGCTGTCAAAGCCCATCGCCATCAACAGCACCGCCGCCGCCGGGTCGCCGGCCATTTCACCGCAGATGCTCACCGGCTTGCCTTCGGCATGGGCGTCGCGCACCACGTGTTGCAGGGCTTGCAGCACCGCCGGGTGCAGGTAGTCGTAGAGGTCGGCGACCCGCGGGTTGTTACGGTCCACGGCCAGCAGGTATTGGGTCAGGTCGTTGGAGCCGACGGACAGGAAGTCTACCTGGCGCGCCAATTCCTTGGCCTGGTACACCGCCGCCGGAATCTCGATCATTACGCCAATCGGCGGCATCGGCACGTCAGAGCCTTCGTCGCGCACTTCGCCCCAGGCGCGGTGGATCAAGTGCAGCGCTTCTTCCAGCTCATGGGTGCCGGAGATCATCGGCAGCAGGATACGCAGGTTGTTCAAGCCTTCACTGGCCTTGAGCATGGCGCGGGTCTGCACCAGGAAAATTTCCGGGTGATCAAGCGTTACACGAATGCCGCGCCAGCCGAGGAAGGGGTTGTCTTCCTTGATCGGGAAATACGACAGTGACTTGTCGCCGCCGATGTCCAGGCTGCGCATGGTCACCGGCAACGGGTGGAATGCGGACAGTTGCTCGCGATAAATCGCCAGCTGCTCCTTCTCACTCGGGAAACGCTGGTTGATCATGAACGGCACTTCGGTGCGGTACAGCCCCACGCCTTCAGCGCCGCGCTGTTGCGCACGGGCTACATCGGCGAGCAGGCCGGTGTTGACCAGCAACGGCACGCGGTGGCCGTCGAGGGTGACGCAGGGCAGTTCGCGCAGAGAATCCAGGCCCAGTGCCAGTTGTTTCTCTTCTTCCACCACCTCGGCGAACTGCTTGCGCAGCAAGTCGCTGGGGTTGGTGTAAACCTCGCCGCGATGGCCATCGACGATCATGTCGATGCCGTCGACTTTGGAATACGGCAAGTCCACCAGGCCCATCACCGTCGGGATGCCCATGGCTCGGGCCAGGATCGCGACGTGGGAGTTACCCGAACCCAGAACCGAGACTAACCCCACCAGCTTGCCTTCCGGCACTTCGCCGAGCTGGGTTGCGGTCAGCTCTTCACTGACCAGGATGGTGTTGGCGGGGAACACCATGTTGGTCGTACGGTCTTCCTGCAGGTAAGCCAGCAGACGGCGACCGAGGTCGCGCACATCCGAGGCCCGCTCACGCAGGTAGGCGTCGTCCATCATTTCAAAGCGGTTAACGTGATCGGTCACCACCTGACGCAGCGCGCCCTGGGCCCACTGGCCGGTCTTGATCACGGTTTTGACTTCGTTCCCGAGGGACGCGTCGTCGAGCATCATCTGGTACACGTCGAACAGTGCGCGCTCTTCCGGGCGCAGCTGGGTGGCCAGCTTGTTCGACAGGTTGCGCATGTCAGCGCGTACGCCTTCCAGCGCGGTTTTGAACAGTTTGATTTCAGCTTCGATGTCTTTGACGGTCTTGTCCGGCACCACGTCCAGGTCCGCCGGCGGCAACATGACCACCGCCGTACCGACCGCAGCGCCCGGCGAACCCGGCACACCGACAAACTTGGCCGCCTGGATGCCCTTGCCTTCACGGCCCAGGCCGCGAATCGAACCCGTCGCTTCGG
Source organism: Pseudomonas sp. AMR01 (assembly GCF_041946035.1). Classification (NCBI taxonomy): domain Bacteria; kingdom Pseudomonadati; phylum Pseudomonadota; class Gammaproteobacteria; order Pseudomonadales; family Pseudomonadaceae; genus Pseudomonas; species Pseudomonas sp. AMR01. Next base: position 21,869 of record NZ_JAUTYR010000042.1, on the reverse strand, counting down.
CGTGGGCAATAACCCCGGCCAACTGCGCGCTCATGGTCACCAGGAAGGCTTCTTCACCTTCGTCGAACTGGCGGCGCTCTTTTTGCTGGATGACCAACACGCCGACGACGCGGCGGTGGTGAATGATCGGTGCGCCGAGGAACGAGGCGTAACGCTCTTCGCCGGTTTCGGCAAAGTAGCGGTAACGCGGGTGATCGGCCGCGTTTTCGAGGTTCAGGGGTTCTTCACGCGTCCCCACCAGGCCCACCAGACCTTCATTGGGCGCCATGCTGACCTTGCCAATGGAGCGCTTGTTCAGGCCCTCGGTGGCCATCAGCACAAAACGGTTGGTCTCGGGGTCCAGCAGGTAAACCGAGCAGACCTGGCTGCCCATGGCTTCCTTGACGCGCAACACAATAATCCCCAACGCCGCCTTGAGATCCTTGGCGGAGTTAACTTCCTGGACGATCTTGCGCAGCGTATTGAGCATGGCTCGGGGTCGAACTCCGTCGTCAGTCGCGCGCTAAAAGGCGCGGGGCAAGCTCTTTGAGAGCGCGACGATAAACTTCGCGCTTGAATGTCACCACCTGGCCCAACGGGTACCAATAGCTGACCCAACGCCAGCCATCGAACTCCGGTTTACCGGTTAAATCCATCCGCACCCGCTGCTCGTTGGAGATCAGGCGCAGGAGAAACCATTTTTGCTTCTGGCCGATGCACAGCGGTTGGCTGTGGGTACGCACCAGGCGTTGCGGCAAACGATAGCGCAACCAGCCACGGGTACAGGCCAGAATTTGCACATCTTCGCGCTCAAGGCCGACTTCTTCATTCAACTCACGGTACAAGGCGTCTTCAGGGGTTTCGTCGGGGTTGATTCCGCCTTGAGGAAACTGCCAGGCATCTTGGTTGATTCGGCGAGCCCATAGCACCTGTCCGGCATCATTCGTAAGAATAATCCCGACATTAGGACGGAAACCATCGGGGTCGATCACGGCAACAACCTCGCAAACGCATGTCGCCGCATTGTTCCACAAAGGTTCATCAAGCGGCAACGAGGCTTCTTACCTTATGTGCACTCTTGTGAAAAGACCGTATTCTGGACGCCTTTTTACAGACTTTTCAGCGAGTAACTGCAATGCGCCTGGCTTTATTCGACTTGGACAACACCCTTCTCGGCGGTGACAGCGATCACGCGTGGGGCGATTACCTGTGTGAACGCGGGATTCTCGACCCGGTGGCCTACAAGGCCCGCAACGACGCGTTCTATCAGGACTACCTGGCCGGCAAGCTGGATAACGCCGCTTACCTGAATTTCAGCCTGGAAATCCTCGGCCGCACCGAGATGGCCCAGCTGCAGGCGTGGCACAACGACTTTATGCGCGACTGCATCGAGCCGCTGATGCTGCCTCAAGCTGTGGAACTGCTGGCCAAGCACCGCGCCGCCGGCGACAAGCTGGTGATCATCACTGCGACCAACCGCTTCGTGACTGCACCGATTGCCGCGCGCCTGGGCGTTGAAACCCTGATCGCCACCGAGTGCGAGATGGAAAATGGCCGCTACACCGGGCGCAGCACCGATGTGCCGTGCTTCCGCGAAGGCAAGGTGACGCGCTTGAACCGCTGGCTGGAAGAGACCGGGTATAGCCTGCAAGACAGCTACTTTTATAGCGATTCAATGAATGACTTGCCGTTGCTGGAGCAGGTGACGCATGCGGTGGCGGTGGATCCGGACCCGAATTTGCGTGCAGAGGCCGAGAAGCGTGGGTGGCCGGTGATTACGCTGCGCAGCTGAGTGCGCTATCGCAGGCAAGCCAGCTCCCACCTTTACTGTGTTCGCAATTCAAAGGTGGGAGCTGGCTTGCCTGCGATGAAGCCGACTCGGTCTTGAGCCTTAAACCGGCTTGGCGCCCATCAACCCGGCAATCGCCACAAACCCCACCAGACTGACCACCGCCAATACCAGGGTGAAATTCAGGTTGCCGCCCTCGCCTTTGCGCAGGCGATTAAGCCGCGCCACCAGCCAGAACCACGCCAGCGCCGCCACGGTGTAGAGAATGCTGGAGCCCAGAATCCAGATTTGCCCCAGCGGCCAGCCGATCAGATGCGCCAGCCACCAGCCGGTAAACGGCATGCTCACCAGGCAAACGCCCATCAGTAGCCACACAAACACCCACGGGCGTTGCACGGTCACCGCCGGGCCGGCGCTGCGTTTGCGCCAGGCCAGTACCGCCAGGCCGAGGCCGCTGAGCAGCAGCAACACGGTGGCGGTGATGTGGATAACCTTGAGGGTGGTCAGCGTTTCCATAGTCTCTATTCCTTAAGGGCCGCTCAGTCAGCGTAGTCGCTCAACCGAGGAACAGCTGGTAGGCCGGGTTTTCGCTTTCATCCCAGTACGGGTAACCGATTTCGGCCAGAGCGGCCGGCACCAGGTGGCGCTCGTCCGCCGGTACTTGCAGGCCCGCGACCACACGGCCATCGGCGGCGCCGTGGTTGCGGTAGTGGAACATCGAGATGTTCCAGCGCCCGCCCAGCTTGTTGAGGAAGTTGAACAGCGCGCCGGGCCGCTCCGGGAATTCGAAGCGGAATACCAGCTCGTCACTGACCTTGGCCGCATGCCCACCGACCATATGGCGGATGTGCAACTTGGCCAGTTCGTTTTCGGTGAGGTCCAGCACCGGGAAACCCTGGCCTGTGAGGCTGGCGATCAACGTGCTGCGCGGATCGTTTTCCGGGTGAGTCTGCACGCCGACAAAGATGTGCGCCTCGCGGCCGGAGTGGTAGCGGTAGTTGAATTCGGTGATCTGGCGCTTGCCGACGGCTTCGCAGAACGCCTTGAAGCTGCCCGGCTGCTCGGGGATGGTCACGGCGATGATGGCTTCGCGGCCTTCACCCAGCTCGGCGCGCTCGGCCACATGGCGCAGGCGGTCGAAGTTCACGTTGGCGCCAGAGTCGATGGCGACCAGGGTTTGCCCGGTGACGCCACGGGTCTCCACGTATTTCTTGATGCCCGCCACACCCAACGCGCCCGCAGGCTCAGTGATCGAGCGCGTATCGTCGTAGATGTCCTTGATCGCCGCACAGATTTCATCGGTGCTCACGGTGATCACTTCGTCTACATAGTCTTTACAGATTTCGAAGGTGTAGTGGCCGATCTGCGCCACCGCCACGCCGTCGGCAAAGATGCCCACGGTTGGCAACACCACGCGCTCACCCGCAGCCATGGCGGCTTGCAGGCAGTTGGAGTCGTCTGGCTCAACGCCGATGATCTTGATGTCCGGGCGCAGGTATTTCACGTACGCCGCGATACCGGCGATCAGCCCGCCGCCGCCCACCGGCACGAAAATCGCGTCCAGCGGCCCCGGGTGCTGACGCAGAATTTCCATCGCCACGGTGCCCTGCCCGGCAATGGTGTGTGGGTCATCATAAGGGTGAATGTAGACGTAGCCTTTTTCGTCGACCAGTTTCAGCGAATAGGCCAACGCTTCCGGGAAGGTATCGCCATGCAGCACCACTTTGCCGCCACGCGAACGCACGCCTTCAACCTTGATTTCGGGCGTGGTCTTGGGCATCACGATGGTGGCTTTCACCCCCAATACTTTAGCGGCCAGTGCCAGGCCCTGAGCATGGTTGCCCGCCGACGCCGTGACCACGCCGCGCGCGCGCTCCTCAGCCGTCAACTGGGTCAGCTTGTTATAGGCGCCGCGAATCTTGAACGAGAACACCGGCTGCAAGTCTTCGCGCTTGAGCCAAACGTTGTTGCCCAGCCGCTCGGAGAGCTGGCGAGCAGTTTGCAACGGGGTTTCCACGGCGATGTCGTAGACGCGCGAGGTGAGGATCTTTTTGACGTACTGTTCAAGCATCGGCGGAAATCACTGAGCAGGTTGGGCAGGGCCAAGGAGTCTAACCCAGCGTTTGGCCGGGCGACCACACGAATCCCGAGGTTTTGTTGGGTTATACTCGCGCCCCTCTTTAGTCCCCGCCCGTTCCGGAGCCCGCATGACCCAGGATCAACTCAAACAGGCAGTGGCCCAGGCCGCCGTCGATTTAATCCTTCCCAAACTCGACGACAAGAGCGTCGTCGGTGTCGGCACCGGCTCCACTGCCAACTGCTTTATTGACGCACTGGCCCAGCACAAAGGCGCATTCGACGGCGCCGTCGCCAGCTCCGAAGCCACCGCCGCACGCCTCAAAGGCCATGGTATTCCGGTGTACGAACTCAATACCGTGAGCGACCTGGAGTTCTACATCGACGGCGCCGACGAAAGTGACGCGCACCTGAACCTGATCAAAGGCGGCGGCGCAGCCCTGACCCGCGAGAAGATCGTCGCGGCCGTAGCCAAGACCTTCATCTGCATCGCCGACGGCAGCAAGCTGGTGCCGGTGCTCGGCGCGTTCCCGCTGCCGGTGGAGGTGATCCCGATGGCCCGCAGCCACGTGGCCCGCGAGCTGGTAAAACTCGGCGGCGACCCGGTGTACCGTGAAGGCGTGTTGACTGACAACGGCAACATCATCATTGACGTGTTCAATATGCAGATTACCAACCCGGTGGAGCTGGAAAGCCAGATCAATGCCATCGTTGGCGTAGTGACCAACGGCCTGTTCGCCGCACGCCCGGCGGATGTATTGCTGCTGGGCACATCCGAAGGCGTCAAAACTCTTAAAGCCTGACGCAAAACCCAATGTGGGAGGGGGCTTGCTCCCGATAGCGGAGTGTCAATCGCCAGATGTGCGGACTGATCCACTGCCATCGGGAGCAAGCCCCCTCCCACATTTGAACTGCGCTGTACCCAGGGTCAGGGCTTCTTGAACACGTAAAACAGGTTCGGCTCGCTGACCAAATACAAGCTGCCTTCGTCATCCATGGCGATCCCTTCGGCCTGAGGCACACGTTTTTTCAGGCCCTGGCGCCCGTTGAGCAACGACAAGCTGCTCAACGGGCGACCGTCAATGTCCAGCTCCAGCACCAGAAACGACTCATCCGACAGCGCCAGCAAATGCCCGCTGCGCTCGTCGTATTGCAGGCTCGACAGGTCGCGTACAAACAGCCCGGCATCGCGCTTGGGGTTGTTGATCACGTGCACCGAATAGGTTTTTTCCGGCTTGAAGTGCGGAAACCCGTGGACCTCGTAGATCAACATCGGGTCGCGCTCCTTGGCCACGAACAGGCGCTTGCCCACCGAATCGTAGGCCAGGCCTTCGAAACCTTTGTTGCCGCCAACGTGCACGCCGAGGGTCATTTGCTCCGCGTCGGCGGCGTCGAGAAATTTCGTGTCGTCATCCACATGCACTTTGATCAGCCGCTGCTGGGCTTCATCGCTGATCACGTAGATGTTGTCGCTGATGAACTCCACTGCCTCGGCATCGCCAAAACCCACCAACGGTATGCGCCGCAGGAGTTTGCCCTCCAGCGACAACTCGATCAGCTCGGCGTTTTTATTGGTGACGGTAAACAGGCTTTTGCGCACCGGGTCATAGGTGAGTGCCGAGACGTCTTCATTAAGGCCTTCGATCACCTGGCCTTCAACCACTACGCGGTAATCGGCCAGGCCAATCGAGCGCTCATCGGCAGGCGAGCGCCAGGTCTGCCAGTTGAACCACGCGCGTTCGAACAAGCGAAGTTGCTGCGCGACCAACCCGGAGGCAACCAGGGCGATCAGCAACAGAATAAGTAATGCGGGTTTGGGGCGGGTAAATCGGCGCATCAGCAGGGCTCAAGATCAAAAGTGGCGAATGAATATCACGCCTGTCTGAATTTAAACTTAAACGCTGCCCGATGTCTGGCGAATGCCGTTCCTGGAGAAATATCCGACGTAATCGTGGGTTATTTTTGCTTTTCGAAACGATAGAACAGGTTCGGCTCACTGACCATGTACAGCGTGCCGTTCTCATCCATGGTCACGCCTTCTGCGCGGGGGATGGTTTGCTTGAGGCCGTTGAAGCCGCCGAGCAGGGTCATGAAGCTGACTTGCTCGCCCTTTTCATCCAGTTCCAGCAACAGGTGTGAGTCGGCCGACAGCACCAGCAGGTGCCCGGTACGTGGGTCGACCGCCAACGCCGAAAGGTTGCGCATGTCCAGCTCGGTGCTGGCGACCTTTTGCTTGTCGCCGGTCAGCGCAATGCCATCGCTTTTCAAGGTAAACAGCGCGGGCGGGCGCTCTTCGCCGAGTACGATTTGTTGATTGCGCTTGTCCCAGGTGACGCCTTCGAAGGCTTTGTTCTGGTTTTTGGACGGGCCCAGGTCGTAGGGCTTGAAGTCGGCGATGTTCAGCTGCTGGGTGCCTGGGTCTACCTTGACCACGGTCAGGCTGTGCATACGCTCATCGACAATGGCCATATGGCCATCTTCCATCATCGTCAGACCTTCCGGGTTGTTCCAGCCAATGAGCGGCATTTTGCGCAGCACGTCGCCTTGCAGGCTTAGCTCAACGAGGAACGGGTTTTTGCCCATGACGGAAAACAGGGTTTTGGTCTGCGGGTTGTACGTCACATCCGAGGCTTCGTCCTTTTCCATGCCAGGCAGCAGTTTGGCGTCGATGACCACGTGGTAGTCCGGCAGCCACACACTGGCTTGTTGCTCGGCCGGGGTTTCAAAGCGCTCCGCTACCCACAAGACGCCGCGATCGTCCCAATGCATGACCCATGAAACGCCATACACAATCACCCCGACCAGAAGCAGCCAGGAATACCAGCGCAGGGAGAGACGGGAGCGAGGCTTGGAAGTGACGGTAGGCAAGGGCACGGCCATGGGGTGCTTTTCCGGGAAGTCAGCTTAAGGTGATAGCACAGGACCAGCAGGCCTGCGCGCAGGACGCTGGGGATTATCCGGATGGTGTGTGAAAAAAATGCAATAAAGCCATAAGCAGGATGAACTCGGAGCCACTGTGGGAGCGGGCTTGCTCGCGAAAGCGGTGGATCAGCCAGCTCATCTGAAACTGACGTACCGCATTCGCGAGCAAGCCCGCTCCCACATTTTTGACCGAGTTTCGCCAGGGAGTTAGCGAACGCTGCTTTCGAAGCGGCTGCCGCCACCCAACTCCAGCACCAGTTCATCACCCACATTCAGCGGGCCCACGCCAGCCGGCGTGCCGGTGAGGATTACGTCGCCCGCCTGCAGCGAGAAGCAGCTGGCCATGTGCTGGATCATCGGGATGATCGGGTTGAGCATCTGCGAGCTGTTACCGTCCTGGCGCACTTCGCCGTTGATGGTCAGGCGAATGCCGATGTCGGTCACGTCCGGGAACGTGCTGCCAACCACGAACGGTGCGATCACCGCCGCGCCGTCGAAGGACTTGGCGATTTCCCACGGCAGGCCCTTGGCTTTCAGCTCGGCCTGCTTGTCGCGCAGCGTCAGGTCCAGCGCCGGGGCGAAACCGGAGATGGCGTCCAGCACTTCTTCGCGGCTGGGCTTGGTCGACAGCGGTTTGCCGATCAATACCGCGATTTCAGCTTCGTAATGCACCGAACCGCGCTCGGTCGGAATGGCAAACCCACCTTCCAGCGCAACCACGCAGCTGCCCGGCTTGATGAACAGCAACGGCTCGGTCGGTACCGGGTTGTCCAGCTCCTTGGCGTGTTCGGCGTAGTTACGCCCGATGCACACCACTTTACCCAGGGGAAAGTGAATGTTGGTGCCGTCGACATACTTGTGCTGGTAGCTCATGGAACGACTCCTTCAGGGGGCGGTTAAACAGCGAAGATCTTGCCAGGGTTCATGATCCCGTTCGGGTCGAACACCGCTTTCACTGCTTTCATGTAGTCGATTTCAACCGGCGAACGGCTATAGGTCAGGTAATCGCGCTTGGTCATGCCAACACCATGTTCGGCGGAGATCGAACCGTTGTACTTCTGCACGGTTTCAAATACCCACTTGTTCACGGTGGCACACTTGGCGAAGAACTCGTCCTTGCTCAGGTTTTCCGGCTTGAGGATGTTCAGGTGCAGGTTGCCGTCGCCAATGTGGCCGAACCAGACGATTTCGAAGTCCGGGTAGTGTTGGCCAACGATCGCGTCGATTTCCTTCAAGAACGCCGGCACTTTGGAGACGGTGACCGAAATATCGTTCTTGTACGGCGTCCAGTGGGAAATGGTTTCTGAAATGTACTCGCGCAGTTTCCACAGGTTATGCAGCTGGGTTTCGCTCTGGCTCATCACGCCGTCCAGCACCCAACCCTGCTCCACGCAGTGTTCGAAGGTTTCCAGGGCGTGGTTGGCGACTTCTTCGGTGGTGGCTTCGAATTCCAGCAGCGCGTAGAACGGGCACTCGGTTTCGAACGGCGCCGGCACGTCGCCACGGCCCATGACTTTGGCCAGGGCCTTGTCGGAGAAGAACTCGAAGGCGGTAAGATCGAGCTTGCTCTGGAAGGCGTGCAGCACCGGCATGATCGAGTCGAAATCAGTGGTGCCGAGCACCATCGCGGTGAGGTTCTTTGGCGCACGGTCCAGACGCATAGTCGCTTCGACCACAAAACCCAACGTACCTTCGGCGCCGATAAACAGCTGGCGCATGTCGTAGCCGGTGGCGTTCTTGATCAGGTCGCGGTTCAGCTCCAGCACATCACCCTTGCCGGTGACGACCTTCATGCCGGCCACCCAGTTGCGGGTCATGCCGTAGCGAATAACCTTGATCCCGCCGGCATTGGTGCCGATATTGCCGCCGATCTGGCTGGAACCGGACGAGGCGAAATCCACCGGGTAGTACAGGCCTTTTTCTTCGGCGACGTTCTGCAATTGCTTGGTGACCACGCCCGGCTGGCACCTGGCAGTGCGGTCGGTGAGGTTCACCTCAAGAATTTGGTTCATGTAGTCGAACGACACCACCACTTCGCCATTCGCTGCCACCGCAGCTGCCGACAGGCCGGTACGCCCACCCGATGGCACCAGCGCCACCTTGTGTTCATTGGCCCAACGGACGATGGCCTGCACCTGCTCGATGGTCTTGGGGAAGACAATGGCGGTGGGCGCGGGGGCGAAATGCTTTGTCCAATCCTTGCCGTAAGTCTCCAGGGAGTCTGCATCGGTCAGTACTTTGCCGGGCTCAACCAGGGTCTTCAGCTCATCAATCAGGGCAGGATGGGTCATCGACAGAACTCTCGAACAATTCATGGTCATCCTGAGAACGCTTCACGTCGCAGGAATGGGTGTTTAGCGGGGCACGTATGCTAGCATACCGCCCCCGCAGGACAGAGCCCAAGGGCGTTTTGCGGTGACGGCTTTCCTGCCGTCCGGGTCAGCTTACTCGATCCGATTCCCTGCCATTTTTCTCCGGGATACAGGTTTACGCAGATGAGCAAGACTTCTCTCGATAAGAGCAAGATCAAGTTCCTTCTTCTGGAAGGCGTCCACCCATCGGCCGTCGAAGTCCTGAAGGCCGCCGGGTACACCAGCATTGAGTACATCACCAGTTCTCTGCCGGAAGCCCAGTTAAAGGAAAAGATCGCCGACGCGCATTTTATCGGCATTCGCTCCCGCACTCAGTTGACCGAAGAAATCTTCGATCACGCCAAGAAACTCGTGGCGGTCGGCTGTTTCTGCATCGGCACCAACCAGGTCGACCTCAACGCTGCACGCGAGCGCGGCATCGCGGTGTTCAACGCACCGTACTCCAACACCCGTTCCGTTGCGGAGCTGGTGCTGGCCGAGGCCATCCTGCTGTTGCGCGGCATCCCTGAGAAAAACGCTTCCTGCCACCGTGGCGGCTGGATCAAAAGCGCAGCCAACTCCTTCGAAATCCGTGGCAAAAAGCTGGGTATCGTCGGTTACGGCTCGATCGGCACTCAGTTGTCGGTACTGGCTGAAGGCCTGGGCATGCAGGTGTTCTTCTACGACACCCTGACCAAGCTGCCATTGGGCAACGCCACTCAGGTGTCGAGCCTGAACGAGCTGCTGGGCATGTCCGACATCGTCACCCTGCACGTTCCGGAAACCGCTGAGACCCAGTGGATGATCGGCGAGAAGGAAATCCGCGCCATCAAAAAAGGCGGCATCCTGATCAACGCTGCACGTGGCACCGTGGTCGAGCTGGACGCACTGGCCGACGCGATCAAGGACAAGCACCTGATCGGCGCCGCGATCGACGTATTCCCGGTGGAGCCACGCTCCAACGACGACATCTTCGAAAGCCCGCTGCGCGGCCTGGACAACGTGATCCTGACCCCGCACATCGGCGGCTCTACCGCTGAAGCCCAAGCCAACATCGGCCTGGAAGTCTCGGAAAAGCTGGTCAAGTACAGCGACAACGGTACTTCTGTCTCGTCGGTCAACTTCCCGGAAGTGGCGCTGCCGGCTCACCCTGGCAAGCACCGTCTGCTGCACATCCACCAGAACATCCCTGGCGTGATGATGGAGATCAACAAGGTCTTCGCGGAAAACGGCATCAACATCTCCGGTCAGTTCCTGCAGACCAACGAGAAGGTCGGCTACGTGGTAATCGACGTAGACGCCGAGTACTCGGACCTGGCGCAAGAGAAGCTGCAGCACATCAACGGCACCATTCGCAGCCGCGTGTTGTTCTAAGGTTTCAACGCACCACGAAAAAGGGAGCCCCTCGGGGCTCCCTTTTTTTCATCTGAACAACGCTTACTTGACGTTAACCGTGATCACTTTCGAGGCCACAGTCGGGTTGAACTGCATGTGCAGTTTGTCGCCGGCGACCAGTTGCAGCGTGTGCTTGCCTGGGGTCAGGGTCAGCTCGGTTTCGGTTTGCGCCTTGCCGTAGTGGATCACGGTGTCGGTGGCCGGGATCGGCATGCTGGCGTCCGGCAGTTCTTTCTGGTCGATCAGCAGATGATGGTGGCCGGTGCCTGGATCCTGGCTGGTGGCCGGAGCCAGTTTCAGGCCTTCCATACCGAATTTGACGGTGAAGGTTTTATCCACGGTGGCGCCGTCTTTTGGCGACACGATAAACACTTTGGCACCTTCTGGTGGCGCGCTGCGCGGAATACCTTCAGCAGCGCTGGCCAACATGGAAGCACCCAGCAGCAGGCTGGCAATCGTGGCACGGGACAATAAAGAGTTCATTCGTTTCTCCAGTTTCTGCGGGAAATCTGTTGGGTTATGACAACTTCACGACACATTGCTGTCCGAGGACGCCGACTTGCTGCCAGGCGTTGAATTCGGCAAATACGATGTGGCTATCAACCATATTGCTCTGACTGTCGAGCTGCAGGATCGGTTCGATTTCAGTGACGCCTATAAGGAAACACCTGAGCTGGCGACTCCATTCCAAAGAGGCAATCCGGCGTTCAAAAGTAGTTTGGACGAGGCATTGCATCAGGTTAAGGCGTTGACGCAGAAGTGGTTTGCCGGGGATGCACCGGTAGGCAAAATGCAGTAGAACCAAATGTGGGAGCGGGCTTGCTCGCGAATGCGGTATGTCAGGAACAAATGTGCTGACTGATACACCGCATTCGCGAGCAAGCCCGCTCCCACACTTTTGATCTATGCAAGGCTTAAGAGATGCCGTGCTGCCTCGGGCAACTCCAGCTCACTGAACACCACCACCCCATGGCGCTTGAGCAGCGCCGCCGTGACGCCTTCGCCGCTGACCTTCACCCCACTGAACGTGCCGTCATAGGTCAGCAGGTTGCCGCAGGATGGGCTGTTGGCCTTGAGCACAGCGATGCGGATACCGTGGCGCTGCACCAGCGCCAATGCCTGGCGGGCGCCGTCGAGGAAGGCGGCGCTGAAGTCTTCGCCCTCGGCCGTCAGCACCTGGGCGCGCCCTTCCCACACATCGATGCCCTGCCCGCCGGGAATCTCGGCAGATGGCCTGGGCGTCGGCAAACCGCCCGACACTTCCGGGCAGATCGCAACGACGCGGCCCTCAGCCTGCCACGCCGCCAATTGATCGAACGGCCCGCTGGCCTCGCCGTCGTAGCGCACCTTGTGCCCGAGCAGGCAGCGGCTGACCAGAATCTTTTCCATGATTAAAACGGCTCGTTGCCGCGCCGGCGAAACCAGCCGGTGAGGGACAAGCGCTCGCGCGTGGCGGGCAGGACTTCGTGGGGTACCTCGCCGGACAGGAACACCACCAGGCAACCGCCGGTGGGCACCACGTCGTATTCGACGCCGCCCTTGAGGTACATGCGCAACTGGCCGCCATGCTCGGGCAGCCAGTCCTCGTTCAAGTAAACCACCGCCGAAACCATGCGCCGGTCATCGTCGCGAAAACGGTCCACGTGCTTGAGGTAGAACGCGCCCGGCGGGTACATCGCGAAATGGCTTTCGAAATCTTCCAGGCCCAGAAACAGCCCGCGATTCATCGCTTGTCGCACGCTGTCCATCACGCCCATGTAGGTCTCACAGACGGCCGCGTCGCCCTCTTCCAGCCACTGGATATGGTCACCGCGAATGCCCTCGCGGATCTCCTGCGCCGGCCCGCGACCGACTGCGGCGGGCGCCAATTCCCCTTCGGCCGCACGTTTATGGCACTCAGCCGCCAGTTCCAGGGTCAGAGCCTGGGGCAGGAAGCCGTTCTGCTGCGACCAGCCTTTTTCGGCCAGGTCGTCCACAATGCGTTGCAGCAGAGGATGATCGAGGGGGATTTGCATGGCGCGCATAGTATCCATACGCCTGTGAATCCGACAGAGCCGCCGAGCGTCTGAATACACTTTAGTCAGGTAGCCGATAGGATTTCTCGACAAATCCTACGCCCGACACGGACAATAGTGGCCGACTGACAGGAGTCCCTATGCGTCGTTTGTTTTTTTCCATGCTGATGTTATGCGTTTTGCCCGCTTGGGCAGACGGCCATGACCAGTTGTACAAGGTTGCCGGCTGGGCCGAACAACGTGCGCATTTCAATGACGCCCTCAGTGCGACCCAGCAGCGCTACCGCAATAGCCTGCCGCCAGCGGTGTACCAGGCGCTGGTCGACAACAGCAATAAACGCTTTGCCGCCCAGGCGGTGGACAAGCGCGCCGAAGCGCAATTGCGCCAAAACCTCGCGGACCCGAAACCTGCACTGGCGTTTTTCCAGTCGCCATTGGGCCGCAAGATCGTCGCCGCCGAGTTGCTCGCCACCCGCCGCGACCAGTTGGCCAAAAATGCTCAGGGCCTGCCGCACATCGAAGCCGACGCCACCCGCAGCCTGATCATCGGCCACCTCGCCCAAGCGTTACCGGCCCGTGAAGCCGGTGCGGAAGTCAGCCTGGCAATTGCCGGTGTAGCCGCCGACAGCTTGAGCCAGATGATCCCCGGTTTGTTGGGCGGTGGTCAGGCGCAGGGCATGTTGAATGGCCAACGTGAGCGGTTGATGCAGCAGATTGGCAATGACCTGAACAACACGTTGCTGTACGTCTATCGGGATTTGTCTGACCCGGAGCTGGAAGAGTTCGCCACGTTTGCGGAGTCGCCGGAGGGTAAGGCGTATTACAAGGCGGCACTGGCAGCGATTCGTGCGGGTCTTGCCGTCGGCCAAAGCACTTCCAGCCTGTCGCAATAACCAATGTGGGAGCGGGCTTGCTCGCGAAAGCGGAGTGTCAGTCAACTGATTTGTCAGCTGACACACCGTATTCGCGAGCAAGCCCGCTCCCACATTTGGATTGGGTTACTTCAGATGATTCGTGAGGTACCGGAAGTATTCCTCGCGAATCTCTGGAATCTCATTCGCCAAGTGATGCCTTCCACGCGGCACCATCAATACCTCGGGCTGATCAAACTTGCTTCGCAGCACCTGCAAGTTGTGTTGCCAGTCCACCGTCATGTCTTCCTCACCCTGCACAATCACCGGCCGCCGTGGGCTGCGCGGTGCGGCTTCGATGCGTTTGATCCAGCGCGACAATGCGCCCACCCAGGCAGTCGGCAATTGGCGCGGCTGTAACGGGTCGGCTTCAAGGAAGGGTTTGAATGCAGGGTCGTGGGTGTTCTCGCTGAACCGTCGCGCAATGCCTTTGACGAACGGGCGCAGCAGGTAATAGCTGACCTGCGACCAGCCCCAGGCACGCGGGCGCACCAAGGGCGACAGCAGGAAGGTTTCACCCTGAGCCGGGCTGTCGGCGCCATGGTTGAGCACGTGGTCCACCAACACCGCACCACCGGTGCTTTGCCCGAACAGGTGCCAGGGTTGCGGCAGTTGCAGCGTTTGCGCCTGGGCGAACAGCGCCTGCACCACGTCCTGGTACACCGCAAAATCATCGATGCTGGCGCGCGCGCCGCTGGACAGGCCATGGCCCGGCAAGTCGCAGGCAATCACCACGAAACCCTGATCCAGCGCCCAGTCCACCACGTTGCGGTACAGCCCCATGTGGTCATAGAAGCCGTGGAACATGAACATCGTCGCCACCGGCACCGGCGGCCACCACACTTGCGCCACTACTTGAAACCCATCCACCTCGAAGCGTCCCAGGCGACTCACCGCTGGCACTGCGCGCGCCGGCAAGTCCAGCCCGTAGAAACGCTGATAAACCCGCGCCTCGGCGCTGAGCGGTTGCGCATCCACTAAAGGCCGCAAGCTTTCGCGCAGATGATCGGGGTCAAAACTGACAGGCATAAAGGGTTCCAGACTCACGGTGAAGATGAATATCGAGCTGCGATATTCATCTGTCAGGGCAAGCATGGCAAGCTACGCGACCTTCGAGGATTGATCTGAATGCGACAACCCTACCGTTCCGCCTTGTTCGCCAGCCTGCTTCTGGTCATTTGCGCCGGCGTGCTGTGGACGGCGTATGACTGGTTTCAGAGCCGCTACCTGCGGGCGTTCAGCGAACACACGGCGGTGTTTTCCGGCGATGCCTTGCGCCTGCCCGCCGAACTGGCAGGCCCCGGCCCGATCCGCCTCGTGCACTTCTGGGACCCGGCGTGCCCGTGCAATGTCGGCAACCAGCAGCACCTGGGCGAGCTGATTGAGCACTACGCGCCCAAGGGCGTCGAGTTTTATGCCCTGCAAAAAGCCGGCAGCCACGGCAAGCTGCCCGACAACCTGCGCGACATGAAAACCCTCGCCGGCCTGTACGGTGCCGACCAGGTACCGGCCACACCGGCTGTGGGCATTTGGGATCGCAGCGGAAAACTGGCGTACTTCGGCCCCTACAGCGAAGGGCTGACGTGTAACACCGGCAACAGTTTTATCGAGCCGATTCTCAAGGCCCTGGACGCCGGGCGCGAGGTCGATGCCACCCACACCCTGGCGGTGGGCTGCTATTGCCAATGGGGCAATGCGTCAAACTGAACACAAGCTGTTCGACCGGCAAACTCCAGTCACCCGGCCAGCAGGCTCCTGTATCGTAGTTTTCCAGCGGGTTTGTAAAGCAGACGACAGGAACATATGAGCCAGTTAACCATCATCCTCTGGATGCTCAACGTGATCGTTGATACATCCGGCCAACTGGCATTCAAAGCCGCCGCCTCCGCCAGTGCCGAACATGACGGCCTGGCGCACTGGAAGCACATGCTCAAGCGCCCGTGGATCTGGCTCGGCGTCATCTGCTACGTCTTCGAATTCGTGTTGTGGCTGGCATTTCTGTCGCTGGTGCCGTTGTCGGTGGGCGTGATGCTCGGCTCGATCAACATTGTGGTGATCATGATTGCCGGGCGTTTCCTGTTCAAGGAAAGCCTGAGCAAGTGGCGGTTGATCGGCATCCTGCTGATCGCCTGTGGCGTGACCGTCGTAGGGTTCGAATGATGAAACGCTTTTATATCCTGGGTTTTCTCGCGCTGATCATTTTCGACACACTGGCGCAGGTCAGTTTCAAATTCGCCTCGGTGCATGCAGAACCCTTGGCGATGGATGTCGCCTGGCTGGTTCGCGTATTTGGTGCACCGTGGATCTACGGCGCTTTCGTGGGGTACATCGGCGCCTTCTTCACCTGGATGACGTTGCTCAAGTACGCGCCGGTAGGCCCTGCGTTTGCGGCGTCGCACCTGGAGCTGATCAGCGTCACGCTGATCTCCGTCTGGCTGTTCGATGACAGCCTGACCCTGCCAAAAATCATCGGCGGCGCGCTGATCATCGCGGGCATTCTGTGCCTGGCGCGCAGTGAAGACGAAGCCGAAAAAGTCGTCGAAGCCGACCCTGCGGAAACGCTCGCGTAATGCTCCACCGAGAAATCCCGCCCACCGCAGGGCTGCCTCTGCGCTGGCAGGATTTACTCGGCCTTTCGGGCGAACTGGCCCCCGCGCTGGCGCGCCAACTCTCGATCCCACTCCCCGCGTTGCCCTGCTCTGGCACTGCCGCACTGATCATCGCCCTGCGCGTGTTGCAGCAACGCATGCCCGGCCGCACCCGGCTGATCGTGCCGGCTTACACCTGCCCGCTGGTGGCATTGGCGGCCCATTACTGCCCGCCGCTGCGGGTGGTGCCGTGTGATTTGCAGCAGGGCGGCATCGATCTGGATGAAAGCCAGCTGACGCAGTTGTGCGACGACAGCACCCTCGCGGTGGTGGTCACTCACTTGGCGGGGCGCGTGGCCGATGTGGATACGGCCAAGCGCATTGCCAGTCGCGTCGGCGCCGCAGTGATCGAAGACGCCGCCCAAGCCATGGGCGCGCTGGACGACGGCCACTCTGTGGGGCTTAAAGGCGACGTGGGGTTTTTCAGCATGGCCCTCGGCAAAGGCCTGACAACGGCGGAAGGCGGCGTGCTGTTCAGCCGCGACCCGGTGCTGCATCAGGCACTGCATCGCCAGTGCCGCAACGACCTGCCCTTCAGCCTGCGCTGGGAGCTGCAACGTAGCGCCGAACTATGGGGTTACGCGCTGGTTTATCAGCCGCGCGGTTTGTATTACGCGTATGGCAAAGGCCTGCGCGCAGCGCTCGCACACGGCGATGAAGTGGCCGCCGTGGGTGATGATTTTTCGGTCGACGACATCCCGCTGCACCGTCTCGGCGGCTATCGGCGCAAAGTCGGCGCCGCCGCACTGGCTCGCTTGCCTGACTACTTGCAGCAAGGCCGCCAGCGCGCATTCCACCGCGCAGCACGCTTGAATGCCCTGCCCGGCGTCTCAGTGGTGATGGACCGGCCAGGGCAGCAAGGCACCTGGCCTTTTCTGATGGTGGTGATGCCGTCTGCACAGGCCCGTGATGCAGCGATGGCCCAGCTGTGGACCTCCGGGCTCGGCGTAACGCGCCTGTTTATCCACACCCTGCCCGGCTACCCCGCCGTCGCCCCGCTGTTGCAGCCGGCAGGCCCGATCACCGTGGCCGAGGACTTCGCCCGCCGCAGCCTGTCGATCAGCAACAGCCATTGGCTGAGCGACGAACACTTCGAACGGATACTCGCTCAGCTCAAGGCGATTGTTGCCAGCCCTGATTGATGCGCGCCACCAGCCGGCTATTCAGCTCGTTCTGCTGTTGCTGCCAGATATGTATTTGCGCCGCAGGCAATTGCTCCTGGCCGTCGGACGCACTCAGCCAGCGCTTGAACGTGCTTTGATAGCTGTAGGCCGACACGTCCCCGGTGATGTCCGCGCCGATGATCCGGCCCTCGCAGGCGCTGATCAGGTCGTTCAAATGCCGCTCAAGGAACTCGCCCTGGTCCCAGTTGGTGTTCACCACGTCCGGGCTGAGCACATCTTTGTCGATGGACAGGTACACCGGCAACGAGGGATCAAACTGCGCCAGAAACGCGTGCATCAATGCATCGGGATTGCTGAACGCCCGATTGCCGCGACCGGCGCCCACCCAGTTCATCCAGCGCGTGTCGACGTTGACGTTCCAGTAGGTCAGCTTGCGCTTGAGCAGCGGCGACCAGTGATTTTCCCAGGCGTGGCCCAGGGAAATGTCCTGCGAACCAATGCCCAGCACATGCACATGCTCGACCTGCGGCAAGCGGCTGGCCCAGTAGACCCACGAGCCGCAGTGGATGCCAAACGGGTAGCGCATGTTGTCGGGGTGGTTGTCGCAAATAATCAGCTGGAATTTTTGCTGCGTGGGCAGGCGGTTCAGCAGCAGTTGGCTGAGGTGGTGATAGTCGCCGCTGCCCGTGAACACGCAGCCATAATCGCCGGGCATTTGTGCATCAAGGGCCGTTTCCAACGCTTTGAATTGCGCCCAACTGCAGCCGAAACGGATTTTTTCCTGCCAGGTTTGCAGCGGCACGGTGACTGCGCCGGGGATGTCACTGACCGCGC
This sequence comes from Pseudomonas sp. AMR01, assembly GCF_041946035.1. Taxonomy (NCBI): domain Bacteria; kingdom Pseudomonadati; phylum Pseudomonadota; class Gammaproteobacteria; order Pseudomonadales; family Pseudomonadaceae; genus Pseudomonas; species Pseudomonas sp. AMR01. Next base: position 3,825 of record NZ_JAUTYR010000042.1, on the reverse strand, counting down.
CGTCGAAATCCAGGATCAGCGGCGCTCGGGCCACACTCATGAGGTTTGCTCCTGATGCCATTGGTTGTCGCTTTCAAAATGATGGCGAAAACGATTGCCCAACTTGCGCAGCAGCGGGTTGCGTACCCACACCAAGTGACGCGTAAAGGTGAAGTCGGCGCCGAGGTTGGCCTTGACCTGCGGGTCGGTCCAGCCCGCCACATAGAATTTCAGGCCGTTGGCCACGGCGTATTCCAGGTTCACAAACCAGCTGACGAAGTAGAGGTTGAACTCCAGCGCCAGCGGGTAATTCAGGCCGATGTACTTGTCGAGCAGCTTGCCGCCCTGCACGTAGCACAGGTTGAAGCCGATCAGCTCGTCGCAGTGCCAGTAGCAGAACACGCGGCCGTTGCTGTCGGGATCCCTGAGCAAGCCGCTGAAAAACGCAGGGGTCAGCAGGTCAAAGTGGATCTCGCTCTGGTCGTACACCGCCTTGTACAGATCAAACAATTGCGTCAGCCAGGCGTCGTCGTTAAAACGCGCATCGCCGGTGTCGAGAATGTCCACGCGCATGGCCTCACGGCTGCGCAACTTGCGTCGGATATTGCGCCGACGGCTGTGGGACAAGCGCGCCAGGTATTCATCAATCGTCGTAAAGTTGATCGGCACATACGCCAGCGCCTGGCCCTCCAGGCTGATAAAGCCGCGCCGTGTGCAGTCCTCGATCAAGGCCTGGGCGTAGCGGTTGTCCGCGTCACTGAGCAGTGGAGAGTCGCACGGCACATCCTTGATAACAGTGAGCTTGCGTTGCGTAACGCATTCGTCCTGCAGCCATTGCGCGAGGTCCTGAGGCGCCACGCGTTGTGGCAACGGCGCGTATTCGCTGACCGTGGTGCCGACGAAACAGCTGTCGACACGCATCCACGAATGCCAGAAGCGATACCCCGGCCAGCCGCGCACACGCGCCACGAATGCGTCGTCGGCGGTGGTCAGCAGGTCGAATGGCGTGAAGAAATACGGCAGGCCCTGAGCGGACAGCCGAGCGTCAAAGCCCGTTGGCGGGTGCTGCAAAAACTGCCCGATCAGCGAGGGCGCTTCCAGGCAGCACGCGTAGGTGGCCTCGGGGCGGCTGGAGTCTGACAGGGGTTGCAGGGCGCAGGTCATGGCGAAAAGCTCAAAGATGACAGGTGGAATAATAGCCGCTTCGAGGTGTTCTCCACTTGAACCTCGGCTGTCGCAGCAGCAATTCCCCAAGCCTTCGCCAAACCCATTAGACTCCGTTGACCTTCAAGGTGAATGACTCAAGGACCGTCCATGAAACGCAGCCTGACCGTGCTCGCTCTGCTGATCGCCGCCCTCCTGGCGGGCGCCGGCTGGTATGTCTACAGCAAGCAACCGACCCGCCAGGGCACCGAAACCCTGGCCAACCTGCAGGGCTCGGTCACCGTGCGTTATGACGACCGGGGCGTGCCGCACATCCGCGCCGAGAACGAGACCGACCTGTACCGCGCCCTCGGCTACGTACACGCCCAGGACCGGCTGTTCCAGATGGAGATCATGCGGCGCCTGGCCCGTGGCGAACTCGCCGAGGTGTTGGGGCCCAAAGTGCTGGAGACCGACAAACTGTTCCGCAGCCTGCGCATTCGCGAGCGCGCCTTGAGCTACGTGGAACACATGGACCACGAATCGCCGGCGTGGAAAGCGCTGCAAGCCTATCTGGACGGCATCAACCAGTATCAGGACAGCCACGCCAGCCCGATGGAATTCGACGTGCTGGGCATTCCCAAGCGCCGCTTTACCGCCGAAGACACCATCAGCGTTGCCGGTTACCTGGCCTACAGCTTTGCCTCCGCGTTTCGTACAGAGCCCTTGCTGACGTATATCCGTGACCAGTTGGGCGGCGACTACCTGAAAGTCTTCGACCTCGACTGGCAACCCAAGGGCGCGCTGAACCTCGCCGCCAGCGACTGGAACCGCCTCGGCGCCCTCGCCTCGCTGAGCGATAAAGCCCTGGCCGACAACGGCCTGCCGCAGTTCGAAGGCAGCAACGCCTGGGCCATCAGCGGCAGCCGCACCAAGAGTGGCAAGCCGTTGCTGGCGGGTGACCCGCATATCCGCTTCTCGGTGCCGTCGGTGTGGTACGAGGCGCAACTGTCGGCGCCGGGCTTTGAGCTGTATGGCTATCACAACGCCCTGGTGCCGGTGGCGTTTCTGGGGCACAACCTGGATTTCGGCTGGAGCCTGACCATGTTCCAGAACGATGACCTCGACCTGATCGCCGAAAAGGTCAACCCGGCCAATCCCAATCAGGTCTGGTACCACGACCAGTGGGTCAACATGACCAGCAGCGAGCAGCAGATTGCGGTCAAGGGCCAGGCGCCGGTGACCATTACCCTGCGCCAGTCGCCCCACGGCCCGATCATCAACGACGTGCTTGGCGAAAGCGCCGGCAGCACGCCGATAGCCATGTGGTGGGCGTTTCTTGAGACGCAGAACCCGATTCTTGAAGGGTTCTACCAGCTCAACCGCGCCGACACGCTGGCCAAGGCGCGTGCGGCAGCGGCCAAGGTCTCGGCACCGGGGCTGAACATTGTGTGGGCGAATGCCAAGGGCGATATCGGCTGGTGGGCGGCGGCGCAGTTGCCGATCCGCCCGGCCGGGGTCAACCCGGGGTTTATCCTGGATGGCAGCAGCGCTCAGGCCGACAAGTTGGGTTTTTATCCTTTCAGCGCCAACCCCCAGGAAGAAAACCCGGCGCGCGGGTATGTGGTGTCCGCCAATGCGCAGCCGGTGTCGCCTACTGGCATGGAGATTCCCGGTTATTACAACCTGGCTGACCGTGGCCAGCAGTTGAATGCGCAGTTGAGCGACAACAGCGTGAAGTGGGATGTGAATAACAGCCAGGCCTTGCAGCTGGGTACAACCACCGCGTATGGCCCACGGTTGCTGGCGCCGTTGTTGCCGGTGCTGCGTGAGGTGGTCAAGGATCCGGCGCAGTTGAAGCTGGTGGAACAGCTCGCCAGCTGGAAGGGTGATTACCCGCTGGAGTCCACGAGTGCCACGTTGTTCAACCAGTTTTTGTTCAACCTGACGGATGCGGCTTTTCATCCAAAGCTTGGCGACAACATGTTCAAGTCGCTGCTGAGCACGCGTGTGATTGATGCTGCGTTGCCGCGCCTGGCTGATTCGCCGGATTCGCCGTGGTGGGGTGGCAAGCGTGCCGAGACCGTGAAGCTTGCCTGGGATAACAGCCTGGCGCATCTCAAGGCGACGTTTGGTGATGACCCGAGTCAGTGGCAGTGGGGCAAGGCGCACACCTTGACGCACGGGCATCCGTTGGGGATGCAGAAGCCGTTGGATGTGGTGTTTAACGTTGGGCCGTTTCCGGCTCCCGGCAGTCACGAAGTGCCGAATAACCAATCGGCTGCGATTGGGCCGGCGCCTTGGCCGGTGACGTATGGGCCTTCGACGCGGCGGCTGATTGACTTCGCTGACCCGGCTCATGCGTTGACGATCAACCCGGTGGGGCAAAGCGGCGTGCCGTTTGATTCGCACTATGGTGATCAGGCGCAAACCTATATTGAGGGTGGGTATGAGCAGGCGCACTTTACTGATGAGGAAGTGACGGCGAATACGCGTGGGACGTTGAAGTTACTGCCTGCCAGATAGTGGCGTGTGTGAACCTGGTTGGTGTGGGAGCTGGCTTGCCTGCGATGGCGGCTTGTTGGGGTACATATCCGTTGCTGCGGTAACGGCTTAAATTGGTTCCGCTCTTACAGCGGGTCACTTTTGGCAAACGCCCCAAAAGTAACCAAAAGGTCTTCGCCCCACCACTCGGTGCCTCGC
>NZ_JAUTYR010000184.1:0-517 GCF_041946035.1 Pseudomonas sp. AMR01 | reverse complement strand
AAATAAGAAGAAAAATAATCTGTTATAGAGGGTTGAGCAAATTTGTTGAGTAGTTGTCTATACTGTATTGTTGAGTGAGAATGAGAGAGAAAGAGCCAGACCTCGAGATTTAAAATGATGAAACATTTTGTATGAGTTGATTTGTATTTTGGAAAAGAATGACAAGTAGTTTTGAAAATGTTAATTTGGTCCGAAATGATCTTAATTATTTTTAAAATTATAAAATATATGTGTAATTTTTAAAATCATATAAAAACAATTAAAGTTGTAGTTGACCGAGTACTCTAGGAGGTGACCCTATGAAAACTCACCTCTGGTCCTAGATTAATCAATTTAGGAGTCTAACATAAGAACTCAATTGAAATTGTAAATAATAAATGTTCAACATGTTGCGTCAGATTTCTCATCTGTTGTAAATTATCAATCAGATTATGTAACAACAGATTACGAATCTGATGTAAATTATCAAGCAGATTAAGTTATCTGTTGCGATAGATTATCTATCTGTTGTAAATTA
>NZ_JAUTYR010000183.1:0-517 GCF_041946035.1 Pseudomonas sp. AMR01 | reverse complement strand
CCAATTCCGCGATCTGCTGGGAATGCGCGGATTGGATATTCAGGAGGTTACGCACCCACCCACCGAACGCGGCGGTTACATAATCCTCCAATGAGGCGTGTACCTGGGGAGGCCGAATCAACCTATCCATTTTCGACTCCATCGCATCGGGGCAACGGATTCTTCCGCCGCTCGTCCTCGTTTTTATCCCGCGCCTGGTTGATGAGCTCGATACGGGTTTCGTACCGTTCCAGCGCGGCCCGCGACCCGCCCCCCTCGGGTGTGGGATTCAGCAATTCCCGAACCATGACCAGCACCGCGTCGTCGCGCGAATCGTTCAGCGCCCGATCAGCATTCGCCAATTCGGCCCGATAATTCTGGGTATCGACCACCCGCGTGTTGCAACGCCGTTGATCCCATGTGAAATCGAGCGAGTAGTACATGATCGATACGAACATGACTGCCGCCATGATCGCGCACATGGTCTTAATAGCGTCCCATCGTTCTTCTACGGCCGGATCGAGGATAATCCGGACGG
>NZ_JAUTYR010000182.1:0-518 GCF_041946035.1 Pseudomonas sp. AMR01 | reverse complement strand
GTTGCATTGCTCGGTTGGAGGGGAGCAGCTAGACAACACAACCTTCGCGGCGCACGCCCGGACCGAGGCCAAGTTGCCCCGGCCCCGGTTTCGGCACCGGCTTACGCCAGGCCGAATTTCATCAGCTTGATCGCCGCAAAATCGCTCACGTCACCGCCGACGCGCTTGGTGGCATAGAACAGCACATGTGGCTTGGCGCTGAAGGGATCGCGCAGAATGCGCAGGTCGGGCCGTTCGGCCACGGTATAGCCCGCCGCGAAATCACCAAAGGCGATGGACATCGAATCCGTTGCCGGATCGGGCATGTCCTCGGCCACCAGCACCGGGTAACCCATCAGACGCGCCGGCTCGCCCGCCGCCAGACCGTCGGACCACAAGAACCGCCCGTCGGTGTCCTTCAACTTGCGCACCATCGCCGTGGTCTTAGAGTTCATCACGAAAGCCGCGTTCTTGCGGTAGGCCGCACCCAAGGCATAGACCAACTCAACAATCGCATCGGCCTCGGGGTTGGCGTTGGT
>NZ_JAUTYR010000181.1:0-518 GCF_041946035.1 Pseudomonas sp. AMR01 | reverse complement strand
CGCCGCCGCCAGTTCTGCCCTGTTGCTGCCGCAGGAATTGTCATCAATCGTCGTGGCAATCGTCACCCTATCAATGGCGCTTTCATCGCAAGCGGACCGCGCCTATCGCTTGGTCGTTCGGCAACCCGCCCGTGAAACGATTGACGAAGATTACACAGATGCCGAGGGCAGCGTGTTGATCATTGGATTTGGTCGGGTCGGCCAATTGGTCGCGCAGCCGCTTCTGGCTGAGGGCGTGTCGGTTACCCTGCTGGACCATGACGCCGACCGTATTCGCGAGGCCAAGCGGTTTAATGAGCGGGTGCATTTTGGCGATGGCACGCGGGCCGATGTGCTGGCCGCCGCCGGGGCGGAGACCGCCAAGGTGATTGTCGTGGCCACGGATGATCCTGACACCACACTGAAGATCGTCAAAATCGTGCATCGCAAATTCCCGAACGCCAAGCTGCTCGCCCGCGCGCATGACCGTATCCACGCGGTCCGTCTGGCGGGCGAAGGGGTGCCGAATGACGCGATCA
>NZ_JAUTYR010000041.1:0-42299 GCF_041946035.1 Pseudomonas sp. AMR01 | reverse complement strand
CGAATTCTACAGCGTTACACGCTGCTGTCAACACCTCTTTTTCTCCGCTTTCGACCGAGAAGATCGAAACGTTAATAAAGCTAAACAACACTGCTCTATTAACTCCTTCTGGGCTTCGATGAACTGAAGCAACTCGCTGTCGATTCTTGCGTAACTCTTTGTTTACTAAGGAGTTTTCCGTTTCGACTGCGCCGGAAGTGGGGCGAATTATAGACTTCCAGAATCTGCCGTCAACCCTTTATTACGCTTTTCTATCAATTACTTAGGTTTGATCAAAAAACCACCAAAAAGAACCAATTAACTCTTCTATATAGAAGAGCGCACTCAGATAACACCCGACTCTTTTAAAGCAGCCACGTTGGCCGCCCCCAGCCCTAGAACGTCTTGCAGTACCTTGGCCGTATGCTCTCCTAATAGAGGAGGCGCACTGCGATACTCCACAGGCGTCTTGGACAAACGCATCGGGCTGGCAACCTGAGGCACCATCCCCGCCAGCGGATGCGGTAATGCCATTGCCAACCCGCGCGCTTTCACCTGGGGGTCGGCAAACACCTGCTCCAGATCATTGATCGGCCCGCAGGGCACACCCACGCGTTCCAGCTGCGCCACCCACTCAGCCGTCGTCTTGAAGACCGTGGCCTGACGAATCAGCGGAATCAGCTCAGCGCGATTGGCCACCCGCACCTTATTAGTGGCGAAGCGCGGATCATCCGCCCACTGCGGCTGCCCAGCCACTTCAGCGAACTTGCGAAACTGCCCGTCATTACCCACGGTCAGGATGAAGTCGCCATCTGCCGTGGGGAAATCCTGGTACGGCACGATATTAGGATGAGCATTACCCAGCCGCTTGGGTGACACACCCGTCGTCAGGTAATTCATTGCCTGGTTAGCCAGGCAGGCGACCTGCACGTCCAGCAATGCCATGTCGATATGTTGCCCGCCACCGTCATGATCCCGATGAGCCAACGCCGCCAGAATCGCAACCGTCGAGTAGAGCCCCGTCAGGATGTCGGTCAGCGCCACGCCGACCTTCACCGGCCCGGCACCCTCATCGCCCTCAGGTCGGCCGGTGAGACTCATCAGCCCACCCAAGCCCTGAATCATGAAGTCGTAGCCTGCACGCCCCGCGTAAGGCCCGGTCTGACCAAACCCGGTGATCGAGCAATAGATCAACTCCGGATTAATCTCCTTCAGCGATTCATAATCCAGCCCATAGGCTGCCAGACCGCCCACCTTGAAGTTCTCGATCAGGATGTCGGACTTGGCCGCCAGGTCACGCACCAGCTTCTGCCCCTCCGGCCGCGTGAAGTCGATGGTCACCGACTCCTTATTGCGGTTGGCCGACAGGTAGTACGCCGCCTCACTGGTGTTCTCACCATAGGCATCCTTAAGGAAGGGCGGCCCCCACGCACGCGTGTCATCCCCATTACCCGGCCGCTCGACCTTGATGACCTCCGCACCAAGGTCCGCAAGAATCTGCCCGGACCAGGGGCCCGCCAGCACTCGCGATAAATCCAGTACCCGCAGATGTGAAAGCGCGCCCATGCCGTGCTCCTATTAATAGAAAGCCTGAAGACCGGTTTGCGCGCGCCCAAGGATCAAGGCATGCACGTCATGGGTCCCCTCATAGGTGTTCACCACTTCCAGGTTGACCAAGTGACGCGCCACCCCGAATTCGTCGGATATGCCGTTGCCACCCAACATGTCCCGCGCCATGCGCGCGATATCCAGGGATTTGCCGCACGAGTTGCGCTTCATGATCGATGTGATCTCAACCGCCGCCGTACCTTCATCTTTCATACGCCCCAAACGCAGACAGCCCTGCAAGGCGAGGGTGATCTCCGTCTGCATATCCGCCAGCTTCTTCTGGATCAACTGAGTCGCTGCCAGTGGGCGGCCAAACTGTTGACGGTCCAGAGTGTACTGGCGGGCGGTGTGCCAGCAGAACTCGGCAGCACCCAGCGCCCCCCAGGAAATGCCGTAGCGCGCCGAGTTAAGGCAGGTGAATGGCCCCTTCAAGCCGCGCACATCCGGGAAAATGTTCTCGTCCGGCACAAACACATTGTCCATCACGATCTCACCGGTGATGGAGGCGCGCAGGCCGACCTTGCCGTGAATCGCCGGAGCGCTCAGCCCCTTCCAGCCTTTCTCGAGGACAAACCCGCGGATATCGCCGGCATCGTCCTTGCCCCACACCACGAACACATCGGCGATCGGGCTATTGGTGATCCACATCTTCGCGCCGGTCAGGCTGTAGCCGCCGTCCACCTTGCGCGCACGGGTAATCATCGCACCCGGGTCGGAGCCGTGGTCAGGTTCAGTCAGGCCGAAGCAGCCGATCCACTCGCCGGAAGCCAGTTTTGGCAGGTACTTCTGCTTTTGCGCCTCGGTGCCAAACTCATTGATGGGCACCATGACCAGTGAGGACTGCACACTCATCATCGAGCGGTAGCCGGAATCGACACGCTCGACCTCACGGGCAATCAACCCGTAGCTGACGTAGTTCAAGCCACTGCCGCCGTACTGCTCTGGAATCATTGCGCCCAGCAGGCCGATTTCGCCCATTTCGCGAAAGATTGCAGGGTCGGTCTTCTCATGACGGAAGGCTTCGAGCACACGGGGCGCCAATTTGCTCTGGGCGAACTGCTCAGCACTGTCGCGCACCATGCGCTCTTCTTCGGTGAGCTGTTGATCCAGCAGCAGTGGATCGATCCAGTTGAAGCTTGCCTTGCCAGCCATGAATAAGTCCTCGCGAAGAAATCAGAAGTCGTAGAAGCAGACTAGGCCGCGCAGGCGAGGAGGGCAAACGAGGTTTGTGCATAGGGTTGTGCTAATTTCTCACTTCGAAACCGCGACGAATGCCATAAAAGCGTTTTTCAAGTGAGGACAAGGTACATGCGCAGAAAAATTCCCAGCACCACCGCCCTGGTCAGTTTTGAGGCAGCAGCCCGCCACGAGAGCTTTACAAAGGCGGCGCACGAGCTTTCCATCACCCAAGGCGCGATCTGCCGACAAATTGCGAGTCTTGAGGAGTTTTTGAGTGTCGAGCTGTTTCGCCGCTCTCGGCGCGGCGTAAAACTGACTGAAGCCGGGCTGTCTTACAGCCGCCGCGTGGCCATGCAGCTGGATGCCGTAGAACGCGACACCTTGTCAGTAATGGGACAGCAGGGCGCCAACGTCATCGAACTGGCGGTGGTGCCTACCTTCGGCACCCAATGGCTGATCCCTCGCCTCAAGGATTTCCAGGTCAAGCACCCGGAGGTCACGGTCAACCTTACCAACCGCACGCGACCCTTCCTGTTTGCCGATACCGAATTCGACGCAGCGATCTACTTCGGCGATGCCGACTGGTCCGGTACCGAATCCCACCGGCTGATGGGCGAGAACCCCGTGCCCGTCTGCAGCCCGCGATTACTCGGGACGCGAACCCGTTTCAGTCCACATGAAATCGCAGAGCTGCCACTGCTGCAGCAAACCACTCGGCCTTACGCTTGGCGCCAGTGGTTTAACGCCCGGCAGCTCAACGTGCCCCGCGACATGACAGGCCCTCGTTACGAGCTATTCTCGATGTTGTCCCAGGCGGCCATGCATGACATGGGCATAGCGCTGATACCGCCGTTCCTCATTCAGCGCGAGCTGGACGAGCAGCAATTAGTGATCGCCAACCCTGAAGCACTGACCAGCTCGAAAGCTTATTACCTGATAATTCCTGAGAGAAAGGTCGAATCGGCCTCATTGCACGCATTCAGAGACTGGTTAATTGATCAATCGCAGCACTACAGCCCAAGCGTTTAAAGGTGATCAGCATATTGCTGACCCTGTAGTCAGCTAAATTAAGACGCTACAGATATACGTATATGTCGCATTTAAGCAGACTGTACTTATCGATCATAAATCCCCTCCAACACCTTATTTTTCATGGCTTGCAGCGACTATTACCTGCCAATGCACGACCATTCACAGCAATCATTCAAAACCACTCAAAAAACAGCCAAATCTCTTTAAACACCTGTATTTAAAGCGGTTATTCCAAACCAATGCGACAATCAGTCACAGGGTGACTTGTAGTTAATTTTTCGTCACCCGTCATAATTCCTTGATGACCGTAAAGTTCGCCTGCAAAATGCCGCGCCCCGCTGTCATTTCGGCGGGATCGTGCTGATCGGTCGCCCCAGATGCGCTCCTCACGGTGCACTGGCCTTTTTACAAAAAGATCAAAAGCAAAAAGATCATGCAGGAGATTTGACGTGCACATTGGTGTTCCTCTCGAAACCCAGACCGGTGAAACGCGGGTGGCTGCCACCCCGGAAACCATCAAGAAGCTGATCGGCCAGGGCCATAAGGTCACTGTACAAAGCGGCGCAGGCATTAACGCCAGCATCGTCGACAGTGCCTATGAAACGGCAGGCGCGACCATTGGCAGTGCCAACGATGCGTTTGGCGCAGAGCTGATTCTCAAGGTGGTTGCCCCCAGCGACAGCGAACTGGCGCGAATCAAAAGCGGCACCGTATTGGTGGGCATGCTCAACCCGTTCAGCAACGAAACCATCGCCAGGCTGGCCGAGCGCGGCATCACCGCCTTTGCGCTTGAAGCTGCGCCGCGCACCTCTCGGGCCCAGAGCCTGGACGTGTTGTCGTCCCAGGCCAACATCGCCGGCTATAAAGCAGTATTGCTGGCCGCCCATCACTACCCGCGCTTCATGCCGATGCTGATGACCGCCGCCGGCACTGTTAAGGCTGCCCGCGTGCTGATTCTCGGCGCAGGCGTCGCAGGCTTGCAGGCCATCGCCACAGCGAAACGTCTGGGTGCGGTGATCGAAGCGTCTGACGTACGCCCGGCCGTGAAAGAGCAGATCGAGTCCCTCGGCGCCAAGTTCGTCGACGTGCCTTACGAAACCGATGAAGAACGCGAATGCGCCGTCGGCGTCGGCGGTTACGCACGCCCGATGCCGAGCAGCTGGATGCAACGCCAGGCCTTGGCTGTGCACGAACGCGCCAAGCTTGCCGACATCGTCATCACCACTGCGCTGATTCCAGGCCGCAAAGCACCGACGCTGCTGAGCGCCGACACCGTGGCGCAAATGAAGCCTGGCTCGGTGGTCATCGACCTCGCCGCTGCCCAAGGCGGCAACTGCCCGCTGACCGTCGCCGACCAGGTGGTGGTGCAGAACGGCGTGATCATTTGCGGCCCTACCAACCTGGCCGGTGCCGTCGCCGCCGATGCTTCTGCTTTATATGCACGCAACCTGCTGGACTTTCTGAAGCTGGTCTTCAACAAGGAAGGGCAGTTTGAAATCAACCTCGAAGACGACATCGTCGCCGCGTGCCTGATGTGCCGCGACGGCCAAGTCATCCGCAAAAACGCCTAAGCAGGGATCCAGACGATGGAAGAGCTTATCTCCCCCGGTATCTACAACCTGATCATCTTTGTGCTGGCGATTTATGTCGGTTACCACGTGGTCTGGAACGTAACGCCCGCGCTGCACACGCCGCTGATGGCGGTGACCAACGCGATTTCCGCGATCGTTATCGTCGGCGCCATGTTGGCTGCGGCGCTCACCGTGACTCCGCTAGGCAAAACCATGGGCACGCTGGCCGTGGCGCTTGCGGCGGTTAATGTGTTCGGTGGTTTCCTGGTCACGCGCCGCATGCTCGAGATGTTCAAGAAGAAAGCCCCGAAAGTAAAAGAAGAGGCGCCATCGTCATGAGCATGAATCTCGTCACGACGCTCTACCTGATCGCGTCGATCTGCTTTATCCAGGCCCTCAAAGGCCTGTCGCACCCAACCACCTCGCGACGCGGCAACCTGTTCGGCATGCTCGGCATGGCGCTGGCGGTGCTCACCACCGTGGGCCTCATCTATAAGCTCGGCGCTGAGCTTGCCACCGCTGGAATCGGCTATGTGATTGTGGGCCTGCTGGTCGGCGGCACTGCCGGTTCGATCATGGCCAAGCGCGTTGAAATGACAAAGATGCCGGAGCTGGTCGCATTCATGCACAGCATGATCGGCCTGGCAGCGGTGTTTATTGCCATTGCGGCGGTGGTCGAGCCGCAATCGCTGGGCATCGTCAAACACTTGGGCGACGCGATCCCGGCGGGTAACCGCTTGGAGCTGTTCCTCGGCGCAGCCATTGGTGCAATTACCTTCTCCGGTTCGGTTATCGCGTTCGGCAAGCTGTCGGGCAAGTACAAGTTCCGCCTGTTTCAGGGCGCACCGGTACAGTTCGGAGGTCAACACAAACTCAACCTGGTGTTGGGCCTGGCGACGCTGGGTCTTGGACTGGTGTTCATGTTCACCGGCAACCTCACAGCCTTCGCGCTGATGCTGGCCCTGGCCTTCGTGTTGGGCGTGCTGATCATCATCCCGATTGGCGGTGCCGACATGCCGGTCGTGGTCTCGATGCTCAACAGCTACTCTGGCTGGGCGGCGGCGGGCATTGGCTTCTCGCTGAACAACTCGATGCTGATCATCGCCGGCTCACTGGTGGGCTCCAGCGGCGCGATCCTGTCGTACATCATGTGCAAGGCGATGAACCGTTCCTTCTTTAATGTACTGCTGGGCGGTTTCGGCAACGCACCGGACGCCGGCGCAGCGGCAGGTTCGAAAGAGGCCCGACCGGTGAAATCCGGTTCGGCCGATGACGCAACCTTCCTGCTGACCAACGCCGACACCGTGATCATTGTGCCGGGCTATGGCCTCGCGGTTGCCCGGGCGCAACATGCGCTCAAGGAACTGACCGAGAAGCTGACCCACCGCGGCGTGACCGTGAAGTACGCGATCCATCCGGTGGCAGGCCGCATGCCCGGCCACATGAACGTGCTGCTCGCCGAGGCGGAAGTGCCTTACGACCAGGTGTTCGAGATGGAAGACATCAACTCCGAATTCGGCCAGGCCGACGTGGTGCTGGTGCTCGGCGCGAACGACGTGGTCAACCCGGCCGCCAAGAATGATCCCACCTCGCCGATTGCCGGCATGCCGATCCTCGAAGCGTTCAAGGCCAAGACCATCATCGTCAACAAGCGCTCGATGGCCAGCGGCTACGCCGGCCTGGACAACGAGTTGTTCTACCTGGACAAGACCATGATGGTCTTCGGTGATGCCAAAAAGGTCATCGAAGACATGGTCAAAGCCGTCGAATAACACTGCGCCAGCGCAATACAAAAACCCTGGCCTCCCGTAGGCTGGGGTTTTTTAACGCTTATGAAACCCGACCAAAGGCTCTAAATCGCGCCCCGGCATTCGACCATGGTAGCGGGCCGAATTTTTTTGAAATCACTAAACTGCCCACCTTGCTTCCGTAGCCCGAGATAACAATCCATGCACCGTGAACGTATCCGCTTGCCTTCGTTGTTGAACAAGGTCATGAGCGCGGCAGACGCCGCAGCGCTGATCGAGGACGGCATGACCGTCGGCATGAGCGGCTTCACCCGCGCCGGTGAAGCCAAGGCCGTCCCCCACGCCCTGGCCGAACGCGCCAAGACTTCCCCGCTGAAAATCACCTTGATGACCGGCGCCAGCCTGGGCAATGACCTGGACAAGCAACTGACCGAAGCCGGCGTGCTGTCCCGCCGTATGCCATTTCAAGTCGACAGTACCTTGCGTAAGGCCATCAACGCCGGCCAAGTGATGTTTATCGACCAGCATTTGTCGGAAACCGTCGAGCAACTGCGCAACAATCAGCTCAAGTTGCCGGACATTGCCGTGATCGAAGCCGTCGCCATCACTGAGCAAGGGCATATCGTGCCCACGACCTCCGTCGGCAACTCGGCCAGCTTTGCGATTTTCGCCAAGCAGGTGATCGTCGAGATCAACCTCGCGCACAACCCGAATCTGGAAGGGCTGCACGACATCTATATCCCGACTTACCGGCCGACCCGCACGCCGATCCCGCTGGTGAAAGTCGACGACCGCATTGGCAGCACCGCGATTCCGATCCCGCCGGAGAAGATCGTCGCCATCGTGATCACCAATCAGTCCGACTCCGCCTCGACCGTAACGCCGCCGGACGCCGATACCCAAGGCATTGCCAATCACCTGATCAACTTTCTCAAGCAGGAAGTGGACGCCGGGCGCATGACCAACAAGCTCGGCCCGCTGCAGGCCGGGATCGGCAACATCGCCAACGCAGTGATGTGTGGCCTGATCGACTCGCCGTTCGAAGACCTCACCATGTATTCAGAAGTGTTGCAGGACTCGACCTTCGACCTGATCGACGCCGGCAAACTGAGCTTTGCCTCCGGCAGCTCGATCACCTTGTCGGAGCGGCGCAATGCCGACGTTTTCGGCAACCTGGAGCACTACAAGGACAAGTTGGTACTGCGCCCGCAGGAAATCTCCAACCACCCTGAAGTGGTACGGCGCCTCGGGATTATCGGGATCAACACCGCGCTGGAGTTCGATATCTATGGCAACGTCAACTCCACCCACATCTGCGGCACGCGGATAATGAACGGCATTGGCGGCTCCGGGGACTTCGCGCGCAACGCGCACCTGGCGATCTTCGTGACCAAATCGATTGCCAAAGGCGGCGCGATTTCCAGCGTGGTGCCGATGGTCAGTCATGTGGACCACACCGAGCATGACGTGGACATCCTTGTGACCGAAGTAGGCCTGGCCGACCTGCGCGGCCTGGCGCCACGCGAGCGTGCACGGGTGATCATCGACAACTGTGTGCACCCGGCCTACCGCGATGCGCTGAACACTTACTTCAATACAGCCTGCGCCATCGGCGGCCACACGCCGCACATCCTGCGCGAAGCACTGAGTTGGCACATTAACCTGGAAGAAACCGGGCATATGCTCAAGGCTTGATTGATACAGATTCGGGCTGATGCAAACACAGTTTCATCAGCTCGGCTTCCCAACTCGCACTTCTGCAAAAAACTGTACTGCTGTACCGGTCTTTTCCTACCGAAATATCCCGCACACTTCACTGAAAACACCTATTTCGCACTGTTTAAGTGCGGACAGGTACAGTTGCCCCATTTACGTACAGTACAGCCGCTATAAACAGTTAACTGGCCTCTCACAATACAGGTGAACTGTATCTGGAGAGTCTTGCGCCGGAAGCGGATCATTGGCATCAGTTAAACCACTACCTAATCCCGCCACAAGCGGAAGGATGTCACCATGGAACGTACACTCAGTTCCGATCTGTTCTCCGAAAAAGCTGTAAACAACCAAGCTGCAATGCCTTTGCGCGTTCTCGCCAACCTGATGTTGTGGCAGCGTCGCATCTCCAGCCGCCATCAACTGGCTCGCCTGGATTCGCGTCTGCTGGCTGACGCCGGTATCAGCGAAGCTCAACGCTACGAAGAGCTGAGCAAGCCGTTCTGGCGCTGATTCAGCGCTCGCTGGCCCTGACCTGACGGGTCCACTGCCAGCACTCTGATTTGTCAAAACAAAGCCCGCCCCGGGAAACCGGAGGCGGGCTTTGTTGTTTCCGGCATCTGGATTTCAAGGGCCAAACAAACCCATTGCATGCAGACAAGTACAGTTTAAAAAACATAACAATTTATAGGTACAATTCTGCATGGGTGTATCTGTAATGGTTGTGTCAGGCCGCTCAACATGGTGTTCCAGGACCTCACTAAAGGCGCTCACCATGACAACCCACCAACTGGCCCAGCTCGATTCCCGTGAACTGTCCGACGCCGGTATCACCTCGGGCGACCGAACGGCGGAGTTGTCCAAGCCCTTTTGGCGTGGCTAACCCGCCAAGAGGCTTCCCCAACGGATAAACGGCAGCTTAAGATCCACTCCCTACGTGGCGAACCTTGTAGAACTGGCGTCTGATGCTCAACAGCAACAATGCCCGTTTCACAGTGGCCGCTTTGCGCCGCTTTATTCGTTCATCTACAGGAGTCATTCCATGTCCCGTCTTCGTCTGCTGAGTGCTGCCGCCCTGTTGGCCGTAGCTGCCAACGCCAACGCGAGCAGCTTCATTGTGACCACCGACTCCATCGTCGGCGCACTGAAAGCCACTTCCGACGCCAGCTCCGATGCCACTTCGTCCCTGCGCGACAACAAAGTGGTGCAGGCCGCCCGTGACGACGCTGCCAGCTTTGTCGCCAGTGAAGGCGCCATCCGTGGGGTGAAACTGGAAAGCGCCCTGGCTGAGATCCGCCAACAAGCGCCGCAACTGAATACCGCCACCGACGCACAGTTGGCCCAGGCCATTCTGGCCATCTGACGGTAGATGAAATTTGGAAGCGCCAGGCGCTTCCAAATGTGTCAGCGCTGGCTCTCGCTTGGGCATTGCGCTAGCCTTGGCGCTCGCTTTCAGTTGTCGAGTCCCATGGCTTTTTCATACCGTCTATTGATTGTTCCCGTGTTGTTTTCCGCCTGCTGGTCGCCCTTGGCTTCGGCCTTTGAAACGACCGCCCAGAGCACCGTCATCAGTGCGTACGCCACCAGCAAGGTGACGTCTGCACCTTTTGACAGAAAGTTGGTATTGGCCGCCCAGGATGATGCAGCCGCGTTTATTGCCACTGACGGCCAATGGCGGGGTGCACGACTGGAATCCGCACTGGATTACCTGCGCCGCACCCGGCCAAAACTTCATGCAAGCGACCTTGAACTGGCGCAGGCAATTCTCGTCCAATAATCATCGTGTATTTCCATCTTTGTATTCTGGAGTTATTCCATGCGTAGCCCGCTGATCGCCGCCGCTCTCGGCCTGCTGTTGTTGGCCGATGTTGCCCACGCGCAAACCTTGAAGGCCACCAGTAACATTATCGTGCGAGCCTCTGCGCGCACCATTGATTTCACCTCGGACACCACCACCTCAATCCGCGACTCCAAAGTCGTACGCGAAGCCCACGATGACGCCGCCAGCTTCGTCGCCAGCGACGGCGAAATCCGTGGCGCGCAACTGGAAGCCGCGTTCGACACCCTGCGCACCCGCGTACCGGAAGCCCGCGACGCCACCGACCAGACCCTCGCCGAAGCTATCCTCGCTCTGTGAGGCGATTCGTCGCGTGGCTCCTGGCCGGGACTGTGCTGCTCTGTGCAGGCGCAGCCCAGGCCAGCCTGCAACTGCGGCTCAAGACCGACGGCCTGAGCCCGGCCGAACAGCAGGCCAGCCAGGCATTGCTCGATGAAGCCATGCGCTCTTTGCCACCGCGCTTTATCGAGCAGTTGGACCGGCGCATTGATGTCGGCTGGACCGACAAGATGCCGGAAAACGCTTACGGCCAGGCCTCTTTGGTGTCCGAACTGGACCTCAACAGCAACCTGCTCGCCAGCCTGACCGACGGCAGCGCCGCCACCCAAAAGACCAATCGCCCCCACGGCACTGTGCGCCGCGAAATGCTCGCCACCGTGCTGCACGAACTGACCCACATTTATGACCGCGCGCGCCTATGGACCAAAGAGGACCGCGCGCTGATCAATCGCTGCAGCCGCCAGAACAACATCACCGGCCTGATTGGTTTGCCCGATCAATGCCGGGGTCAAAACGACCGCCGCTTTACCCTCAGTGACGATCCGCGCCTGCTGGACCTTGCCGGCTGGCCGCAATACGTGGGCCGTCGCGGAGAGCGCGAACAAAACAACCATCAGGTTGCGCGCAGCCCGGACATCTACGAAACCACCAGCCCGCTGGAGTTCGTGGCGGTCAACATGGAGTATTTCCTGCTCGACCCAAGTTACGCCTGCCGCCGTCCCTCGCTGTTCCGCTATTACAAGGAACACTTCGGCTGGGCGCCGCCGGAACAGGACACCTGCGCCAAGACTTACGCGTTCCTGAACGCGGGCAACGATTTCGCCAAGACTCCGCTGGGCCAGATCGACCCGGAGCGCGTTTACGAAATCGACTACCTGCTGGCTGAAGCCAATGAAAATCTGGTGAGCCGCTGGGGCCACAGCATGTTGCGCCTGGTGATTTGCGCGCCCGGCCGCCCGCGCGGCCCGGATTGCCGGCTGGATCTGGACCAGCATCTGGTGTTGTCCTACCGCGCCTTCGTCGGTGACGTACAGCTGTCGAGCTGGGACGGCCTGGTCGGCAAATACCCGTCGCGCCTGTTTGTATTGCCGCTGTCCCAAGTCATCGATGAATACACCAAGACCGAACTGCGCGGCCTGGCCTCTGTGCCGCTCAAGCTCTCGCGCCAGGAAATCAACGACACCGTCGAACACGCCGCCGAGATGCACTGGAGTTACGACGGCAATTACTTCTTTATTTCCAACAACTGCGCGGTAGAGAGCCTGAAACTGCTGCGCAGTGGCAGTGCCAACCCGCAATTGACTGGCCTGGACAACATCACCCCCAACGGCTTGCTGGAAGTCCTCGCCGCGCGCGGTCTGGCCGACACCAGCGTGTTGAACGACAAACGCGAAGCGCTGCGTCTGGGTTATCACTTTGACTCGTTCCGCGAGCGCTACCAGGCGATGTTCGACGTGCTGCGCAAGCACCTGCCGATCAAGCAGACAAGGGTTGAAGACTGGCTGTCCCTCAGCGCAGAAGAACGCCGCCAATGGTTCAGCCAGGCCGACCTGCGCACCAGCGCCGCGCTGTTGTTGCTGGAACAGGCCAGCTATCGCAAGCAATTGATGCTGGCCCAGGACGAAGTCAAACAGCGCTACCTCAATGCCCGTGAGTTGAAAAACGGCGGCATGGAGAAAGCTAACAACACGCTGCAACAAATCCTCACCAATAGCGGCTTCCTCAGCCGCCCGGCGGAACTGCTCGGCAGCGGTGGCTACGGCTTGCCGCAACCGTCGGAATCCAAACGCCTCGAATCCGAAAGCGCCCAGCGCCAGAAGCAGCTGCAATCGTTGACCGGCGACCTGGATAAAGAGGTGAGGGCACTGTTGGATCCTTCCCGCGCCGACGAAATCGCCGCCTGCGAAGCCAACCTCAAGCAGATGGGCGAACACCTGCGCGCGTTGCACAAAGCCGTTGGCGGCCTTGAACTGCCCTGAAACCTGCTGCCGAACGCAGTCCAACTGTGGGAGCCTAAAGACCGTGTGTCCCCTGTTTTTCCAGCGAAAGCTGGCTGAAAGCTTCCCCGTCTAGGATCGCCTCCACTGCCGGCAACAGACCGGCTATTAACAACAACAATGGTGATTCCTGATGTCCGTTCCTACCCGCCTGTGTGCCCCAACTCCGCCCGTACGCCTCGTGCCTTTCGTACTGCGCTGACCGCCACCCGGTTCGCCATTCCCTAGCCACGCTACGCCTGGAGTATTCCTATGCTGACTTTCCTTGGCTTTGCCATGGTCATCACGTTCATGTTCCTGATCATGACCAAGCGCCTGTCTGCGCTGATCGCTCTGATCATCGTGCCAATCCTGTTCGCGCTGTTCGGCGGTTTCGCACCGAAGATCGGCCCGATGATGCTCGAAGGCATCACCAAGCTCGCGCCGACCGGCGTGATGCTGATGTTCGCCATCCTCTACTTTGCCCTGATGATCGACTCCGGCCTGTTTGACCCGGCCGTGCGCAAGATCCTCAAGATGGTCAAGGGCGACCCGCTGAAAGTCTCGGTCGGCACCGCCGTGCTGGCGCTGGTCGTCTCCCTCGACGGTGACGGCGCCACCACCTACATGATCTGCGTGGCCGCCATGCTGCCGCTGTACCAGCGCATCGGCATGAGCCCGCGGATCATGGCCGGCCTGATCATCCTCGCCGGTGGCGTGATGAACATGACCCCCTGGGGTGGCCCGACCGCCCGCGCCGCCAGTGCGCTGCATGTGGACCCATCGGATATTTTCGTGCCGATGATCCCGGCCATGGCCGCAGGCGTCGTGGCGATCCTGGTGATTGCCTACCTGTACGGCAAGCGCGAACGCGCCCGACTGGGTGAGTTGCACCTGCAAGGTGACGATATCGACCACAGCGAAATCAGCGTGTCGCAATACCCGGATGCCCGCCGTCCGAAACTGATCTGGTTCAACGGCGCGCTGACCCTGGCCCTGATGTGCACACTGATCGCTGGCCTGCTGCCATTGCCCGTGCTGTTCATGGTGGCGTTCAGTATCGCGATGATCGTCAACTACCCGTGCCTGCAACAGCAGAAAGACCGTGTCGCCGCCCACGCCGGCAGCGTACTGGCGGTCGTCGGGTTGATCTTCGCCGCCGGTATCTTCACTGGCATCCTGTCGGGCACCGGCATGGTCGACGCCATGTCCAAGAGCCTGCTGGCGGTCATCCCGGAAGCGATGGGCCCGTACCTGGCCGTGATCACCGCGCTGGTGAGCATGCCGTTCACCTTCTTCATGTCCAACGACGCGTTCTACTACGGCGTGCTGCCGGTACTCGCCGAAGCCGCCAGCCACTACGGCATCACCGCCGTGGAAATGGCCCGCGCCTCCATCGTTGGCCAACCCGTGCATTTGCTCAGCCCGCTGGTACCCTCGACCTACCTGCTGGTGGCTCTGGCCGGTATCGAATTTGGCGATCACCAGCGCTTCACCCTCAAGTGGGCAGTGCTGGTGTGCCTGTGCATAATGTTCGCTGCTTTGCTGATGGGGATTTTTCCGCTGTTCAGCACTCTATAATCCTACACACCCAACCGCGCGGCGCTGCAGCTTGCGCGGTTTAACACTTGCTCAAAGGAATACACATGGAATGGCTGACCAATCCGGAAATCTGGATTGCCTTCTTCACCCTGACGGCCCTCGAGATCGTCCTGGGCATCGATAACATCATCATGATTTCGATCCTGGTCAGCCGCATGCCCAAGCATATGCAGGCGCGCACCCGGATCTTCGGTTTGGCGCTGGCCATGGTCACGCGGATCCTGTTGCTGCTGTCGATCACCTGGGTCATGCAACTCACCGCCGACTTGTTCGTGGTGTTCGGCCAAGGCATTTCCGGTCGCGACCTGATCCTGTTCTTCGGTGGCCTGTTCCTGCTGTGGAAAAGCTCGCAAGAGATGTACCACGCGCTCGAGGGCGAAGACGAAACCCACGACGAGCCGGGTGGCAAGGGTGGCAAGTTCATCTACACCATCATCCAGATCGCGATTATCGACATCGTGTTCTCGCTGGACTCGGTGATCACCGCCGTCGGCATGGTCTCCCACGTGCCGGTCATGGTTGCAGCCATCGTCGTGGCGGTGCTGGTGATGATGCTGGCCGCCGGCACCATCAGCGAATTCATCGACAAGCACCCGTCGCTGAAAATGCTCGCGCTGTCGTTCCTGCTGGTCGTAGGTACCGTGCTGATCGCCGAATCCTTCGGTGTGCACGTACCGAAAGGCTACGTCTACTTCGCCATGGCGTTCTCGCTGGCGGTGGAAGCGGTCAACATCAAGATGCGCACCTCGATCGCGAAAAAGCGCAAACAGCAAGACCCAGTGAAACTGCGCAAGGACATACCGGGTCAATAAAACGCACCCGCTGCTGAAAAAGGGGCTTTCGAGCCCCTTTTTTTCATCTGCAAAAAGCTGATTTCATGACAGTTTTGTTTCAAACACTACTTTAGCTATGCGATGCTGGCGCCGAGTCCATTCGCCAACTACAGCTTAAGCACAAGACGTAGAACGGCACGCGGTCAATTCACTTCGCTCCACTTGGGGCACACCCACACGGGGGGCCGAGCATGCTGACCTTGCTCAATCTGCTTTCCGCCGTGACCCTGCTTATCTGGGGCACGCACATCGTCCGTACCGGCATCTTGCGGGTCTACGGTTCCAACTTGCGCCAAGTCATCGGGCAGAACATGTCCAAGCGCTGGCTGGCATTTGTCGCCGGTATTCTGGTGACGGCCATGGTGCAGAGCAGTAACGCCACGGCCATGCTGGTCACATCCTTCGTCGGCCAAGGCCTGATGGGCTTGATGCCCGCCCTGGCGACCATGCTCGGCGCCGACGTCGGTACCGCATTGATGGCGCGGGTGCTGACATTCGACCTGTCCTGGCTGTCGCCGCTGCTGATTTTTCTCGGGGTGATTTTCTTCCTGTCGCGCAAACAGACGCGGGCAGGGCAGATGGGCCGTGTCGGGATCGGCCTGGGCCTGATCATTCTGGCGCTGCAATTGATCGTCGAGGCCGCCGAGCCGATTACTCACGCCCAAGGCGTCAAAGTCATCTTCGCCTCGCTGACCGGCGACATCTTGCTCGACGCCCTGGTCGGCGCACTGTTCGCGATGATTTCCTACTCCAGCCTGGCCGCCGTATTGCTCACCGCCACCCTGGCCGGCGCGGGTGTAATCGGCTTGCACGTGGCCATCGGCCTGGTAATCGGCGCCAACATTGGCAGCGGCGTGTTGGCGTTTCTCAGCACCAACATGCAAAACGCCGCCGGTCGCCAAGTGGCGCTGGGCAGCCTGCTGTACAAACTCATCGGCTTGCTGCTGATTATCCCGGTACTCGACCCTCTCGTACGCTGGATGGACGGTCTGGACTACAGCGCCCAAGGCATGGTCATTACCTTCCACGTTCTATACAACCTCAGTCGCTGCCTGATCCTGCTGCCGACGATCGGCCTGATGGCCCGCCTGTGTGCCTGGCTGCTGCCGGAACAGCCGGAGCTGAACGGCAAAGCCAAGCCGCGCCACCTCGACCTGGCCTCACTTGCCACCCCAAGCCTGGCGCTGGCCAACGCTGCGCGGGAAACCCTGCGCCTGGGCGACCTGATCGACAACATGCTCATGGCGATGCTCGAGGTGCTGAAAGGCAAACAAACCGCGATCACCCAGGAAATGCGCAGCCTCAGCGATGACGTCGAAGCGCTGTACAGCGCGATCAAGCTGTACCTGGCGCAAATGCCCCGCGAAGACCTCAGCGAACACGACAGTCGCCGATGGGCCGAGATCATCGAGCTGTCGATCAACCTGAAACTGGCCGGCGACCTGATCGAACGCATGCTGCGCAAGGTCCAGCAGCAAAAAACCTCACAGCGCCGCCAGTTTTCCGAAGTCGGCCTGGAAGAGCTCGCCGGCCTGCATACCCAGTTGATTGCCAACCTGCGCCTGGGCCTGACGGTGTTCCTCAGTGCCGACCCGGAAAGCGCTCGCCAATTGCTGCGCGAGAAACGCCGCTTCCGCGCCCAGGAACGCCGCCTGGCCCACGCCCACGTCAGCCGCTTGCAGCGCAAGATCGTCCAGAGCCTGGAGACCAGCTCCCTGCACCTGGAGCTGATTGCCGACATGAAGCGCCTCAACTCACTCTTCTGCAGCAGCGCTTATGTGGTGTTGGAAACCTCCGACACTGGCGCACTCTCGGCCGAAGATATTGCCGACATCACCCATTCGCCCTGAACGTAAGACGGCGAGTGAAGTCAGTTACCAATGGACTCCACTCGCCAGGAAGCTTGTTATGCGTCGCCTGTTATTCGCCTGCCTGCTCATGGGCTCTGCACACGCCTTTGCCTTTGACCGCCTGCAAGTCGAGGGCTACACCTTGCCCAACGGCCTGCAATTGCTGCTCAAACCGGGCACCGAGCGCGGGCACGTGGCCATTCGCCTGGTGGTGGGTGTAGGCCTGGATGACTTCAAGTGCGAGGAAAAAGAGCTGCCGCACTTGCTCGAACATGTGCTGTTCAGCGGCATCGACGGCGGCGGTGAAGGCGACCTCGAAGACCGCATGCAAGCCCTCGGCGGCGAGTGGAATGCGTACACCAGCAACGCCGATACCACCTTCGTGATCGAAGCCCCGGCACAAAACCAGCGCAAGGTGCTCGACCTGTTGCTGGCGATCCTCACCCGCACCGAACTGACTGACGCGAATATCAACGCTGCCAAGCAGGTGGTCGAGCGCGAAGACGGCGGCCACTACTCGCACCTGCAACGCCTGCTCGACCGTCAGGACCTGGGCCACACCGCCAGCAATCAACTGGCCGTGGAACTGGGCCTCAAATGCGCCGAGCGTGCCGAGGTCGATCACCTGACCCGCGACCAACTGGAGAAGCTGCGAAAAAGTTGGTACGCACCGAACAACATGACCCTGATCATCGTCGGCGACCTCGACAAACTGCTGCCCGCCTACCTGGAACGCACCTACGGCCAACTCGACCCGGTCGAGCCGAGTGAGCATCTGCCACTGCCGCAAATCCAGCACGCCGCTGCCAGCCACCGCGACCTGATCCACGGCTGGGTCGGTGACAGCGCCAAGCTGCACCTGCTGCTTCCCGAACCGGTGCTGGACGACGGGCATGATGAAACCTACGACTTGCTCAAGGACTACCTCGACTGGGCGCTGTACCGCCAGCTGCGTCTTAAGCACGGCTTGTCCTACGGCCCCTGGAGCGAACGTGAAGTGCTCGGCGGCGTCGGTTTCCTCAGCTTGAATGCCGACGTTGAGCGGGAAAACCTCCCGGAGGCCGAACAGGTGCTGCAAGACCTCAAGGCCCAGTTGCTTAAAGACGGCCTCGACCCGGCAACCTTCGCCCGCCTTAAACAAGCCGCCATCGCGCGCCAAGCGTGGGCGATTCAAGGTAACAGCGCGTTGGCCGACTATTATTGGAGCGCTGCCGGCGACTACAACAACGGCCGCTTCAGCGACCCGGTCAAACGCATCAAAGCCGTTAGCCTGGAACAAACCGACAAGGCCATGCGTCAAGTGTTTAACCAGCCGGGTTACTGGCGTATCGAGAAACCGTTGCTGAGCTACGACAGCCTCAGTTGGATCGGCGCCGGCGTCGTTGCACTGATCGCCATTGCGTTGGGCGGTATGCGGCTTTATCGCAAACGGGTCACGTAATGAGGCACCGAACACCGGGCCAAGACGTTATTCTGTCCGGGATTTTTCCTACACCAAATGTGAACTGCCAATGCCAAACCTGCCGCCCCTCGTCCAGCGCGTCATCGAACTGATCAAGCGCTACCCAGGGGTGATCGCACTCGGCGGTTTTATCTCGGGTGTGTGCAGCTTCATTCTGGTGGACCGCCAGCAAGGCATGGCCAGCTGGATCGCGGTCATCATGCTGGTGAGCTGGCTGTGGCTGATGCTGGAAAACAGCTTTACTCAACTGTTCGCCAAGGTATTCAAGCGCGAAATCCCCGAACCGCTGCTGCGTTACGCCACCCAGATGATCCACCAGGAAAGTCTGTTCTTCGTGCTGCCGTTCTTTTTCGTCACCACCGCGTGGAACAGCGGCCAGTCGGTGTTTACCGGCCTGCTCGGCGCGGCGGCGCTGGTGTCGATCATCGACCCGCTGTACTACAAGTGGCTGGCGCCGAAACGCTCGCTGTTCCTGGCGCTGCACACCCTGACCTTGTTTGCCGCGCTGCTCACCGCGCTGCCGATCATCCTGCACCTGACCACCGCCGAAAGTTACAAACTCGCACTCGGCGTAGCCATCGCACTGTCGATCCCAAGCCTGGCCGTGAGCCTGCCACTGCGCAGCCTCAAAGGCTGGGCGATGCTGCTGGGTGTGACGGCCGTCATTGGCTGCGCCGGTTGGTTCCTGCGCAGTTGGGTACCGCCGGCCACCCTGTGGATGACCGAAGTGGCGATCAGCACGCAGCTGCAAGACCGCACGCCGGGCGATGACCTGCGCGAAGTCAACGCCGCTCAACTGCGCAGCGGCGGGCTGTACGCCTACACCGCGATCAACGCCCCGCGCGGGCTGGACGAGCGCATCTACCATGTGTGGAAATTCAACGGCAAGGAAGTCGACCGCATCGCCCTGGATATCCACGGCGGGCGCAAGGAAGGCTACCGCGCCTGGACCCACAAGCAGAACTTCCCGCCCGAGGCCGTGGGTCGCTGGCAGGTGCAAGTGCTCACCGAAGACGGCCAGGTGATTGGCGTACTGCGCTTCAAAGTCACTGACACAGCACAAACGGACAACCCCAAGTAGGCGGTATCGTGCTATTACGTAGCCACTGTGGATAGCCAAACAAGCTCGGAGCTTATGACCACCAGCACGACAGCCGGCGCAGCCCTTCTCGACACCTCGACCACTCCGCCGTTACTCCGGATTACGGGGGACTGGACGCTTGCCCACTACGCCAACCTGAAGAAGCTGTCGGACAAGCTCGACGGTCAATACGACGCCGGCGCCCGCATCGAGCTTAACGGCCTCGGCACCCTGGACACCGCCGGCGCGTCGTTGCTGGTTGAGCTGCTTGGCCCCACCCGAATCGAGCATTCCACCGAGCAATCCGATTGCAGCCTGTCCACCGCCGACCGGGCGCTGCTCAAGACCGTCTACCGCTCCCTCAATGATTTTTGCGTACCCGACAAAGCACCGGAAGAAGCCGCCGGCATTCAGGTGTTGGCGCGCATCGGGCGGGCGGTGGACACGGTCTGGCAAGACAGCAAGCAACTGCTCGGGTTTATCGGCCTGATCCTCGAAACGTTCGCCCGGGGCATTCTCCGACCCAAGCGTTGGCGCATCACGCCGATGGTCGCGCACATCGAACAAACCGGGCTCGACGCGGCGCCCATCGTGGCCTTGCTGACTTTTCTGGTGGGCGCGGTAGTGGCGTTTCTCGGCGCCACCGTGCTTAAGAGCTTTGGCGCGACGGTGTTCACTGTCGACCTGGTGGCCTTCTCGTTCCTGCGCGAATTCGGCGTGTTGCTCACCGCGATCCTCATCGCCGGCCGCACCGCCAGTGCCTTCACCGCGCAAATCGGCTCGATGAAAGCCAACGAAGAAATCGACGCAATCCGCACACTGGGCCTGGACCCGATGGAGCTGCTGGTATTGCCGCGCGTGATGGCACTGCTGGTGTCGCTGCCGATGCTGACGTTTCTGGCGATGCTCTCGGGCATCGTCGGCGGCGGCGTGGTCTGCGCCGTGGCACTGGATATTTCACCGGCGATGTTTCTTTCGCTGCTGCAATCCGACATTGGCGTACAGCACTTCCTCGTCGGCATGGTGAAAGCGCCGATCTTCGCCTTTCTGATCGCGGCGATTGGCTGTCTTGAAGGCTTCAAGGTCAGTGGCAGTGCGGAGTCGGTCGGTGCCCACACCACCTCCAGCGTGGTGCAATCGATTTTCGTGGTGATCGTGCTGGATGCGGTGGCCGCAATGTTCTTTATGGAGATGGGCTGGTGAGTCGTCAACACCGTGCGCCGACAGAGGCGGTGATCGAAGTGCGCGGCCTGTGCAACCGCTTTGGCAGCCAGAGCGTGCACGAAAACCTCGATCTTGAGTTGTACAAAGGCGAGATTCTCGCGGTGGTCGGCGGCTCCGGCAGCGGCAAGTCAGTGCTGTTGCGCAGCATCGTCGGCCTGCGCCGGCCCAGTGAAGGCGAGGTGCGCGTATTCGGCAAAAACCTGCCCAACCTCTCCGAGCATGAACGCTCGCTGGTGGAACGGCGCTTTGGCGTGCTGTTCCAGAAGGGCGCGCTGTTTTCCTCGCTGACCGTCACCGAGAACGTCGCGCTGCCGTTGATTGAACATGCCGGCCTCAGCCGTCGTGATGCCGAGCACTTGGCCGCGGTGAAGCTGGCGCTGGCCGGGCTGCCGCTGTCGGCGGCGGATAAATACCCGGCGTCGCTGTCCGGCGGCATGATCAAGCGGGCCGCATTGGCGCGGGCCCTGGCGCTGGACCCGGACATCCTGTTTCTCGACGAACCCACCGCCGGCCTCGACCCGATTGGCGCGGCGCAATTTGATCAACTGATCCTGACCCTGCGCGATGCGCTGGGCCTGAGTGTGTTTCTGGTCACCCACGACCTCGACACGCTCTACACCATCACCGACCGCGTGGCGGTGCTGGCACAAAAGAAAGTGCTGGTGGCCGATGCCATCGATGTCGTCTCGGAAACCGACGACGCGTGGATTCACGAATATTTCCACGGCCCCCGTGGCCGCGCGGCATTGGATGCCGCTCAATCGCTAGACGAGGTATGACATGGAAACCCGAGCCCATCATGTGATGATCGGTCTGTTCAGCGTGATCGTGGTGGTCGGCGCGATGCTGTTCGGCCTGTGGCTGGCCAAGTCCAGCGTCGACAGCGCCTTCCAGGACTATGAAGTGGTGTTCAACGAAGCGGTCAGCGGCCTGTCCCAGGGCAGCGCGGTGCAGTACAGCGGGATCAAGGTGGGCGACGTCACCAGCTTGCGCCTGGACCCCAAAGACCCGCGCCGCGTATTGGCACGCATCCGCCTGGCCGGGCAAACGCCGATCAAGGAAGACACCCAGGCCAAGCTGGCGCTGACCGGCATCACCGGCACCTCGATCATCCAGCTAAGCGGCGGTACACCGCAAAGCCCGGAACTGCGGGGCAAAGACGGCAACCTGCCGGAAATCATCGCCTCGCCGTCGCCAATCGCGCGCCTGCTCAATAACAGCAACGACCTGATGACCAGCATCAACCTGCTGCTGCACAACGCTAACCACATGTTCTCCCGCGAGAACGTCGAGCGCCTGAGCAACACCCTCGACAACCTGCAACAAACCACCGGCGCCATCGCCGACCAACGCGGCGACATCAAGGTGGTGATGCAGCAACTGATGCAAGTGAGCAAACAGGCCAGCGCCGCGCTGGAACAAACCACCACGCTGATGCGCAGCGCCAACGGCTTGCTCAACGATCAAGGCAAGCAAGCTTTCGGCAGCGCCGAACAGGCCATGAAGTCCCTCGAAAAAAGCACCGCGACCATCAACACCTTGCTGACCGACAACAAGGACTCGGTCAACAGCGGCCTGCAAGGCCTCAACGAACTGGCGCCGGCCGTGCGCGAACTGCGCGAAACCCTCGGGTCGCTGCGCGCCATCTCCCGCCGCCTCGAAGCCAACCCAAGCGGTTACTTGCTGGGCAGCGACAAGAACAAGGAGTTCACGCCATGAAGCGTGCTTACCACATCATCGCTCCCGCGGCCTTGGCCCTGATCAGCGCCTGCTCGATCCTGCCCAAGCCGGACCCGTCCGACGTTTACCGCCTGGCTTCGGCGCAAGCCACCACTCAAGCCGCTCCAGTGAGTTGGTCGCTGCGCATCAGCAAACCGCAGACCAGCGAGTTTCTCGACAGCCCGCGCATTGCCGTGGTGCCCAATGGCGACCTGATCAGCAGCTACGCCAACTCGCGCTGGAGCGACCCGACGCCGGTGCTGCTGCGCAATCGGTTTATGGACGGCTTCCAGCGCGATGGGCGGGTGACGCTGCTGAGTACCGACGAGACCAACCTGCAGGCCGATTATGAGCTGGGCGGGCAGTTACAGGCGTTTCAGAGTGAGTACCGGGGCAGTGCGGTGGAGGTAGTGATTCGGCTGGATGCGCGGCTGGTGCGCGGGCGTGACCAGCGGATTATCGCCAGCCGGCGGTTTGAAGTGCGCCAGCCTGTCAGCGATACCAAGGTGCCGGCGGTGGTGGCCGGGTTTGGGGTGGCGGGGGATCAGTTGAACAGGCAGGTGGTTGATTGGGTGGTGCAGCAGGGCAATGGGGCCTTTGTGGCGAGGGAGCTTGCTCCCGCTGGGCTGCGCAGCAGCCCCAAAATCAGCCAGTGAGTTTTAACTGACACACCTGCGAAACCTTGTTGGGGCCGCTTCGCGGCCCAGCGGGAGCAAGCTCCCTCGCCACAGGATTTAAGCCTCAGCCAAAGAACCAGTAGCACACCGCGATCGCCGCCACCACACCGGCAAACTCAGCCAGCAACGCACAGCCAACGGCATGCCGCGCCCGCTGAATCCCCACCGACCCAAAGTACACCGCCAACACATAAAAGGTGGTTTCCGTACTGCCCTGAATCGTCGCCGCCACCAGTGCCGGGAAACTGTCCACACCCTTGGTCTGCATGGTCTCGATCAACAGCGCACGCGCGGCACTGCCTGAGAACGGCTTGACCATCGCGGTCGGCAAGGCGTCAACGAAACGCGTGTCCATGCCCGTCCAGGCCACCAGATGGCGAATCCCTTCCAGGCCAAAATCCAGTGCGCCGGAGGCGCGCAATACCCCAACCGCGCAGAGCATCGCCACCAGATACGGCAGCAGGTTCTTGGCAACGTCGAATCCCTCTTTGGCACCTTCGACAAACGCCTCGTACACCTTCACCTTGCGCAGCGCGCCGATCACCAAAAACAGCATGATCAGGCCAAACAGCGTCAGGTTGCCGAGGATCGAAGACAAGCCCGCCAGCGCCGTGGCCGACAACGTCGCCAGCAATGCCATGAAGCCGCCGAGGATCAGCGCACCGGGAACCAGGTACGCCAACACCACCGGATCCCACAGGCGCAGGCGTTGCATCACGGCCACCGACAGCAGGCCGACCAGGGTTGAGGCGCTGGTGGCCAACAGGATCGGCAGAAACACCAGTGTCGGGTCAGCAGCGCCTTGTTGGGCGCGGTACATAAAGATGGTCACCGGCAGCAACGTCAGCGAAGACGCATTGAGTACCAGGAACAAAATCTGCGCGTTGCTCGCGGTATTGGGGATGGGGTTGAGTTCCTGCAACGCCTTCATGGCCTTGAGGCCGATGGGCGTGGCAGCGTTGTCCAGGCCCAGGCCATTGGCAGCGAAGTTGAGGGTAATCAAACCGATGGCCGGATGGCCCGCCGGCACTTCCGGCATCAGGCGGCGGAACAGCGGCCCGAGGGCCTTGGCCAGCCAGTCGACGATCCCGGCTTTTTCGGCGATTCGCAAAAAGCCCAGCCACAAGGTCAGGGTGCCGAACAGCAGCACCATCACTTCCACCGACAATTTGGCCATGGCGAAAATGCTTTCGACCATCGCCGCGAAAATCCCGGCATTACCGCCGATCAGCCATTGCGCCAGTGCTGACACCATTGCCACGACAAAGAAGCCAAGCCACAGGCCATTGAGCATCAGTTAAATCCCCCGAAAGATGGGGCGAATGATAGCGGGGCTGACAGAAACGACAAACCCCGGAATTTTCCGGGGTTTGCTTTCAAGCCGTGAGCTGTCAGCCGCGAGTGGCTTGGGCGGTCGGCAAGGCTTCTTTGCTGCGCCAGTGCGGCAGGGAGTTCCAGTAGCGCTCGCCCTTGGCGTCGTCGTACATGCCTTCCCAACGGGAGATGACCAACACGGCCAAAGCATTGCCGATTACGTTGAGTGCGGTACGCGCCATGTCCATCACACGGTCGACACCGGCAATGAACGCCAGGCCTTCCAGCGGGATGCCCACGCTGCCCAGAGTGGCCAGCAGCACCACGAAGGACACGCCCGGCACGCCGGCGATGCCTTTGGAGGTGACCATCAGCGTGAGTACCAGCATCAATTGCTGGCCGATCGACAGGTCGATGCCGTACAGCTGGGCAATAAAGATCGCCGCGATGCTCTGGTACAGGGTCGAACCGTCGAGGTTGAACGAGTAGCCGGTCGGCACCACGAAGCTGCAAATGGCTTTCGGCGCGCCGTAGGCTTCCATCTTCTCGATCACGCGCGGCAGCACGGTTTCGGAGCTGGCGGTGGAGTAGGCCAGTACCAGCTCATCCTTGAAGATGCGCATCAGCTTGATCACCGAGAAGCCAAACAGGCGAGCGATCAGGCCCAGTACCACAAAGGCGAAGAACAAAATGGCGACGTAAACCAGGATCACCAGCTTGGCCAGCGGCAGCAGCGAGGCGAAGCCGAAGTTGGCGACGGTCACCGCGATCAATGCGAACACGCCAATCGGCGCGTACTTCATGATCATGTGGGTGACTTTGAACATGCTCTCGGAAACGCCCTGGAACATGGTCACCAGCGGCTCGCGCAGCTCGGGCTTGAGGCTCGACAAGCCGAGGCCGAACAACACCGAGAAGAAGATGATCGGCAGCATGTCGCCACGGGCCACGGCGGCAAAGATGTTCGACGGGATCAGGTTGAGGATCGTCTCGATGAACGCATGCTCATGCTGCACTTCGGCTGCGGTGGCGGTGTACTTGGAGATGTCGACAGTACCCAGGGTACTCATGTCGATGCCGGCGCCTGGGTGGAACAGGTTGGCCAACAGCAGGCCGACCACGATGGCGATGGTGGTGACGATTTCGAAGTAAAGGATGGTTTTGACGCCGATACGCCCGAGCTTTTTCGCGTCGCCCACACCGGCAATGCCGACGATCAGCGAGGAAATCACAATCGGGATCACGATCATCTTGATCAGGCGGATAAAGATATCGCCCGCTGGCTGCAACACATTGCTGATCCACCAGGCTTTTTCAGCACTGAAATGGTTGAGCACTGCACCGATTGCGATCCCCAGCACCAAACCGATGAGGATCTGCCAGGCGAGGCTTAGCTTTGCCTTCTTCATGTCATTACCCTTACTTCAAGTGGACTTAAGGCAAATGCGCCCGCTGCAACGCTCGAAAGCGAAAAAGTGTGTGCATCTGCCTCCGTAGAAGGTCACCGCAGCGTGGCCGAAATGGCTTACTGGCAGGCGAAAAAAGGCGCAACTATTCCCATGCAAGCGTGCGACGTCTAATGCCGTAAACGCCTACCCTATGCCGAATCGGCATGACTTTTATCGAAATTAACTGTCCGACTGGTCAGTTCGATTCCGCCATTACAGCGGGTGAATATGCCGTCGACGTGCCAGTACCGGCTCGCTCAGAGAAGTTGGACGACCTGTGACAGTTGGCAGAAATGCCTGAGAATTCACGGGATTGACGTCAGCAGAGCTCGTTAGCGTGGGTGAAATTTTCTCGATAGATGGTCGCTCAGACACACCAGGAAATGATTAGTCCTGAGCAATGCAGAAAATTTCGGCTATGAGCTGTATGAGAAGAGTGGCGTACGAGTCATAAGCCCGCCGCAAGTTCAGCAAGCTTGAGGACTTGTGAACTTGCGTCGCAGCTCTTCACCTGACCCGGCCCTTTCGCAGGCACTCCCTGTACCCGTAGGTGACGCCGATCTTAAACGATCAGAGCAACCCGGCCCCCTGGTCATGCACCTCTCTTGGCGAGCGGTGCAGGCAGAAAGAAGCGAAGGGCTTCTTTCTATGGACAAAGGCTTCATTGACGCGGTTCGCGTCAGAAGCAACCTAGTACCAATTCGGGTCTTTCTTCAGTTGCTCCATGAGCAACTTCTGCATGCCTTCTTTCGGCTCACCCAGGAAACGGTAGTCGGCGTGCCGGGTTGGCGACTTGTCCGCCGGCAAACCGGCCGGGACTTGTACCAACATGGCGTAGGCATGTTTCTTGTCGTAACTGAAGGCAACAATAAGGCGATTGTTCAGGCACGTGTCTGCGGTCTCGCAGAGTGGGCCGACCAAATACTTGTCGCCATCTTCTTGCACAGCATTCATCTGCTCAGCCGTACCGGACAGGTTCATCACCCATTCCGGCAGGCGCTCTTCTTTCTTCACCACGCCTTGCCACGTCTCGCGAAACTGCGGGTCCGACGTGAGCAATTCATTGGCCCGGGTCTGGCCGTCATTGGCGGCCATCACCAGACCGCTGCCGCCCAGGAGCAGGGCGACAGCAATGGCTTTGAGGGTCAGAGTGGTCATATTCAGCCTCGGCCGCGACGACCGAAGAAGAACGAAGCGATGAACATCACCAGGAAGACCACGAACAGGATCTTGGCGATACCCGTGGCGGTGCCCGCGATACCACCGAAGCCCAGAACTGCAGCCACAATGGCGATGATCAGAAATGTGATTGCCCAACTCAACATGATGATTCTCCTTAGCTCTTATAGAAGTAACAACGGTGATGCCGTACAGCCGCTCAACATGAGCGGCGGTTTATTGCCTAGAACACCCAACGCTCTTGAACGGGCAGCTCGCCAAGGGTCGAATCCTGGTCAGCCACTCTCAGTTGCGGGGCGGTAACGTCGGCGGAGGCGCTGCCAACGGAACGGAAATGGGTTTGAGTCATTACTGGACGTTCAAATTGCGGGGTTTGCTGCTGACTGTGTTGCACATGCTGCAACTGCTGGCCGGCAATCATCGTGACCATCAACGCCAGGCTGGCAAACAGACCTTGCTGCAAGCGCAGTGGCGATACACGTAGTTGGCTGAGGCTTTGGCGAGTCATGCTGCATTTCTCCCGCATTCTGATTATTCGTCTGTTGGGAGGGATATTGCAGAGTGCATGCCAGTTTTTTTACAAAATAAAACCTAATAAAATCAGCAGCTTATGAATCAATCACCGATACATGGCCCAGCATCCTGCACGATGGCCCTATCCTGGCCGTGCGAAATGCACGATAGCCAATGGTCGGGTCGACGGATCGAAAGCCATTAACCCATTGCCGAACTGGCAAGAAGGCATAAAAAGCCACTATCCAGAGCGCTTGTAGGAAGGAGCGCAGATACCTGCGCGAAAATGCTTTTTATGAATCAGAATAAACCATGCAACTTGCCCGATTATTCCGGGACTAATCACCATCATTCATATAGTTAAGGAGCGCGGGACAGATGGAATCAGCCAAGGAACTTCAAGGCCGCATTCTTTTAGTGGATGACGAATCCGCGATCCTCCGCACCTTCCGTTATTGCCTGGAAGATGAAGGCTACACCGTCGCCACCGCCAACAGCGCCGCTCAAGCCGACGCCCTGATGCAGCGCCAAGTGTTCGACTTGTGCTTCCTCGACCTGCGCCTGGGCGAAGACAATGGCCTGGATGTACTGGCGCAAATGCGCATCCAGGCGCCTTGGATGCGCGTGGTGATTGTGACTGCGCATTCCGCTGTAGATACCGCTGTGGATGCCATTCAAGCGGGTGCAGCTGATTACCTGGTTAAGCCGTGCAGCCCAGACCAACTGCGCCTGGCCACCGCCAAGCAGCTGGAAGTGCGTCAGCTGTCGGCGCGGCTGGAAGCACTGGAAGGCGAAGTGCGCCAGCCCAAAGATGGCCTCGATTCCCACAGCCCGGCGATGATGGTGGTGCTGGAAACGGCACGCCAAGTGGCAGGCACCGACGCAAACATTCTGATCCTCGGTGAGTCCGGCACCGGTAAGGGTGAGTTGGCCCGTGCCATCCATGGCTGGAGCAAGCGCTCGAAAAAATCCTGCGTGACCATCAACTGCCCGTCGCTGACGGCGGAATTGATGGAAAGCGAGCTGTTCGGTCACAGCCGCGGCGCGTTTACCGGCGCCAGCGAAAGCACTTTGGGACGCGTCAACCAGGCGGATGGCGGCACGCTGTTCCTTGACGAGATCGGCGACTTCCCTCTTACCTTGCAACCCAAGTTGCTGCGTTTCATCCAGGACAAGGAATACGAACGCGTAGGCGACCCGGTGACGCGCCGCGCCGACGTGCGCATTCTGGCGGCCACCAACCTGAACCTGGAAGACATGGTGCGTGACGGCCGCTTCCGTGAAGACTTGCTGTACCGCCTCAATGTCATCACTTTGCACCTGCCGCCACTGCGTGAGCGCAGTGAAGACATCCTGACCCTGGCCGACCGCTTCCTGGCGCGCTTCGTCAAGGAATACGCCCGGCCTGCGCGGGGCTTCAGCGATGACGCACGTGAGGCGCTGCTCAACTACCGCTGGCCGGGCAACATCCGCGAGCTGCGTAACGTGGTGGAACGCGCCAGCATTATTTGCCCGCAAGAGAAGGTCGAAATCAGCCACCTCGGGATGGCCGAGCAACCGACCAATAATGCACCGCGAATTGGCGCAGCCTTGAGCCTGGACGAGCTGGAGAAAGCGCATATCGGCGCCGTACTCGCCACCAGCGACACCCTGGACCAGGCGGCCCGCACGCTGGGCATCGATGCGTCGACGCTCTACCGCAAACGTAAACAGTACAACTTGTGAGCTGTACCCTATGAAGCTTGCGATGAAATTGCGCACTCGGTTGTTCCTGAGCATCTCAGCGCTGATTACCGTCGCCCTGCTGGGTTTGATTCTGGGCTTGGTCAGCGTCATGCAAATGGCCAAAACCCAGGAGTCGCTGATACGCAGCAATTTCATCACCCTGGACCTGGGGCTGAAGCTGCGCCAAAGCCTGGGCGACCAATTGATCATGATGCTGGAAAAGCGCCCCGACCCCGAGGCGCTGCAAGCGTCGAAACAGCATTATTTTGACCTGCTGGATCAGGGCGTCGCCCACGAAGAGAGCGACGGCCACAGCCACGGCTTCAAACAGGCCCGCACGAATTACCAAAACCTGCTGGAGGCGTTTGACGAATCCCAGCAAGCGTCACCGCCGCCCGGCAGCAAGGAAAAACTGACCGAAAACTTCAATGTGCTGCGCAACGGCTTGATCGCTGAGCACAAGAAGGCGTTGGAAAACATCAGCACCAGTGAACACAAATCCCGCGAGCGCGCGCTGCTGATTGCGGGGCTGCTCGGGCTGGTAGGGCTGGCGGTGCTGATCATCGGTTTCGTCACGGCGCACGGGATCGCCCGGCGTTTTGGCGGGCCGATCGAGGCGCTGGCCAAAGCTGCCGACAAGATCGGGCAAGGCGACTTCGAAGTGACGCTGCCGATTTCCTCGGCGGCAGAAATGAATCAACTGACCCGTCGCTTCGGCATCATGGCCGAAGCGCTGCGCCAGCATCAGGCGACCAATGTGGATGAGCTGCTGGCCGGTCAACAGCGCCTGCAAGCGGTGCTCGACAGCATCGACGATGGCCTGCTGATGATCGACCGCCAGGGCCGCCTGGAGCACCTCAACCCTGTTGCACAGCGGCAACTGGGCTGGGACGAGGCGCGCCTGGGTCAGGGTTTGGGCGAGGCACTCGGCCGCCCGGAAATGGATGAACAACTGCAACTGGTGCTGCGCGGCGGTAACCTGGAGCGGGCGCCGGAAGACCTGGAAGTGGAAGTCGACGGCGAATTGCGCCTGCTGACCTACAGCATGACGCCGGTCAGCCACACCCAAGGGCATATTCTGGGCGCGGTGATGGTGCTGCATGACGTGACTGAACAACGCGCCTTCGAGCGCGTACGCAGCGAGTTCGTGTTGCGCGCCTCCCACGAATTGCGCACACCCGTGACCGGCATGCACATGGCGTTCGGGCTGTTTCGCGAGCGTGCAAAGTTTCCGGCGGAGTCTCGTGAAGCGGACCTGCTGGACACGGTCAATGAAGAAATGCAGCGCCTGATGCAGCTGATCAACGACCTGCTCAACTTTTCCCGCTACCAGAACGGCCTGCAAAAACTCACGCTGGGGCCGTGCGATGTCACCGATCTGCTGGAACATGCGCGCGCCCGGTTCGCGGAGCTGGCGAATGCGCAACAGATCGAACTGCTGGTGGAAGCGCAATCGGACTTGCCACGGTTGTATGCCGACCAAGCTCAATTGGAGCGGGTGCTCGACAATCTATTGGCCAACGCCCTGCGGCACACCGCCGATGGCGGGCAGATTCGCCTGCAGGCGCGCCGTCATGGCGAACGGGTGATTATCAGCGTTGAGGATAACGGCGAAGGTATTGCCTACGGCCAGCAAGGACGCATCTTCGAACCCTTCGTGCAGGTGGGCCGCAAGAAAGGCGGTGCCGGCCTGGGCCTGGCGCTGTGCAAGGAAATCGTGCAACTGCATGGCGGTCGCATGGGCGTGTATTCGCGGCCGGGGCAGGGCACGCAGTTCTATATGGCGCTGCCGCTGTAATCTGGTTGAAAAAAATGTGGGAGCGGGCTTGCTCGCGAATGCGGTGGATCAGTCTATGAATCTGGTGACTGACACTCTGCATTCGCGAGCAAGCCCGCTCCCACATTAGGTTGGGTTCATCTTTTAAGTGCGGTTCAACGCGCGCAGGATCGCGGCACTTTCAGCATCTGGCGTGCCATCAAACAGTGATGGACGGAAATGCATCTGGAACGCGGCGATCACGTGGCGCGTGGCGACATCCAGCTCACCGGTCTGTGGCGTCTGATAGCCCAAGCGCGCCAGTTCTTCCTGGAACCACGTAATGCTCGGCAGCTCTGCTGCGTACTGCACCTGGAATCGTGCGACCGCTTGTTCATCCGGCCAAACCCCTAAGCCTTCAGCAGCCAGACGTTTCCATGGGAACAACGGGCCCGGGTCAAGTTTGCGCAGCGGCGCGATGTCGCTGTGGCCAATGATGTTCTTGGGGTCGATGCGGTTGCGCTTGCTGATGTCCTTGAGCAACACAATCAGCGACTGCACTTGCGGTTCGGAGTACGGGAACCATACCCGGCCTTTCGGCGTGTCCTGATAACCAGGGTTCACGATCTCGATGCCGATGGAGCTGGAGTTGAGCCAGGTGCGGCCCAACCACTGGCTTTCCCCGGCATGCCAGGCGCGCTGGCTCTCGTCCACCAGTTTGTAGATGGTGCCCGAGGCGTCGTCGCCGATCAGGTAATGGCTGCTGACCTGGCCGTGGGTCAATAGCGCCAGGGAGCGTTCAAGGTTGGTTGAGGTGTAATGAACGATGACAAACTGCACGCGGTTGTCGTGGTTCACCGAAGGGTAACTGGTGTTCAGTCGCGGGCCACTGGCGCAGCCGGCGAGGAGGAGAAACGCAAAGGCGAAGTACAGTGATTTCATGGCGGAAGACGTCACGCTGAAGACGATAATGCAACAGTGTAACGTATGGTGTGGCGCCCGACGGTCAAATTACAAAAAGGAACATTTTTTACGCCGCCTGCACCTGATTACGTCCCGCCGCCTTGGCTCGGTAAAGCGCTTCGTCGGCGCGCTTGAGTGCCGAGTCACTGCGCTCGCCCGGCTGAAACTGCGCCACGCCCATGGACACGGTGATGGTCACCGGCTCGCCCTTGAAGTGGAACGGGCACGCTTGGATTGCCTCACGCAGTACTTCGCCTACGGCCAAAGCATCTGCCAGGGATGAATCGGGCATCAGCAGCACAAACTCTTCACCGCCAAAACGCGCGATAAAGTCAGTCGGGCGCAGACGCTTGCCCAACACGCTGGCAATGATCTTCAGCACCTTGTCGCCCGCCAGGTGGCCGTAGTTGTCGTTGATGCGCTTGAAATGGTCGAGGTCGAGCATGGCCAGGGCCAGGCTGTTGCCTTGCTGGTGCCATGTGTTGACCTCATGGTCCAGGCGTTCGCTCCACGCCGCACGGTTGGGCAGGCCGGTAAGCGGGTCGATCAGGGCCTTCTGGCGCTGAACCTCCAGATGCTCGCGATAGCCCTGGGCCTCCTGTTCCATGTTGGCAACACGTTCGGCC
Source organism: Pseudomonas sp. AMR01 (assembly GCF_041946035.1). NCBI lineage: Bacteria > Pseudomonadati > Pseudomonadota > Gammaproteobacteria > Pseudomonadales > Pseudomonadaceae > Pseudomonas > Pseudomonas sp. AMR01. The sequence continues at coordinate 9,405 of NZ_JAUTYR010000041.1, read as the reverse complement.
AAGCCTTTGAGGCGCGCCGTCACTTCCTGCTCGCGCTGGTCGCGCTGCTGGCGGTGTTCGTCCATCGTGCCGAGCAGGGCTTCGAGGTGGCTTTCCAGGACGTGCTTGAGGCTGTCCAGGTCGGCCGCGTCCTGCACTCTGCTTTGCAAGCCGTCAACTTGCTCACGGATTTGCGTATCCAACTCGCGTGCGGCCGAGCGGCTGTCGGCGTGACCGTCGCTGGCCACTTGCAGATGGCCCTGGAAGGCTTCAAGACGCTCATTGAGCTGCTTGAGGTAAGCCTCGAATTCATGCTGGCCGCTGTCCGTGACCGCCAGCATCAGCACCGTCAGGTCATCAAGGATCGGCAGTAGCTCGTACCAGTTCAAACCGTGGGCCAGACGCTCACGCATGGCTTCGGCCTGGGGACGGTGGCGCTCGGGCAGCGAGAGGTCTTCCAGCAGGCCAAGCAGGGTGTCTTCAATATGTTTGGCCACCGAGCTGTAGGACGGCTCGGGGGAATCGGGCAAGGCGTAGATACCGTCCGGGTGCTGCGCATCGGGCTCCGGCTCGTCAACGTCCAGCACAGGCGGCAGAGACAGGCTGCCGATGGAGGTTTCATCCGGCGTGTCGAGCTCAACCTCGGGCGTTTCAATAAAAGCCGCGAGCGCGCTTTCGGGCGCCAATTGTTCCACAGGCGGCTCAACACCTTCGGGCTCAAGCGCCTCGACAGGCTGCACGGTGGCGGGCGCCTCGAAGACAAATGTCTTGCCAGCGACGTCTGCCTCGTTGGCAGGCGCAACAGGTTCAGGTGAGGCGGCGACGGGTGTCGGCGGCACCGGTGCGAAGGCGCGCAGGGCTTGTTCCAGCTCATCGGACTGCGCGGGTGCTTGAGGCTCGGGCTCGGACTTTGGCGCAACGGGTTCAGGCTTCGCCGGCGGTGGGTGTTCGACCTCCGGCGCTTCATTCGACACCTCTTTCGCGCCAAACAGACGCTGCAGCAGCCCCGGCCCGGCACGCGCAGCGTCGCCCTCAGGCTCCAGGTTATTCAGCGCCTGACCTTGCAGGCTGCTCAGCTCACTGAGCAGCAGCGGTATCTCCCGTGCGTGCCCGACGCGGCCATCCAACTGCTTGGCGAAGGTTTTCAGCGGGCGCGCCACCTCACGCGGCAGCGGCAATTTCTGTAGCTGCGTGACTAACGCGGTGAGCGCGGTGCTGATCTGGTCGACCCGGGTTTCGCGGCGCTGTTCCGAATCCAGCACGGCCTTTTCCAGGCGCGGCAGCAAGGCGGCGAGGGCGGCGTCCATGTCGTCGGTGCGCACTACGTCGCGCATTTCCTTCATGCATTGATCGACCGCGCGGTCAGTCCCCTCAGCCGCCAGCGTGCTGCGGACCAGGCCTCGACGCAGCAGGTCGAGACGGGCAGCCCAACGCCGCTCGAGCTTGTCTTGTTGCTCAACGCTTATAAGGTATTTCTCTTTCCAGCGCTGGGCGTCGTCACTCATGCAAGGGGTCCGCGAGGGCCAGGGCTCAACGCGGGGTATGCATCAGCCGTGAGCGAACCCGGCAGACGAATCTCTACCGCGACGGGCAGGTGATCAGAGATGGGCTGCGCAAGAACCTGCACGCTCTCGAGCGTGAGGGTCGGGCTGAGCAGGATATGGTCAAGACAGCGCTGCGGGCGCCAGCTGGGAAACGTGGCTTCGACTTGCGGCGCCAGCAGCCCGAGGTCCCGCAGCGGGGAATTTTGCAACAGGTCGCTGGCATGGGTGTTCATGTCACCCATCAGCACCTGATGTTTGTAATTGCCGATCAGCTCGCGGATGTAAGCCAACTGCATCATGCGGGTTCGTGAGCCGAGCGACAGGTGCATCATGACCACCACCAGGGCTTCCGGGCCTTCGCCAAAGCGCACAAGGATCGCGCCCCGGCCCTTGGGGCCAGGCAACGGGTGATCTTCGATAGCCCATGGCTTCAAGCGGCTGAGCACGCCATTGCTGTGCTGGCCCAGACGCCCAAGGTTGCGGTTGAGTTGCTGATACCAATACGGGAAGGCACCCAGCTGGGCCAGGTGTTCCACTTGGTTGATGTAACCGGAGCGTATGCTGCCGCCGTCGGCTTCCTGCAGGGCGACCAGGTCGAAGTCGTTCAGCAGGTTGCCGATCTTTTGCAGGTTCAGCGCCCGCCCGTTGTGGGGCAGCAAGTGCTGCCAGCCACGGGTCAGGTAGTGCCGATACTTCTCGGTACTGATGCCCACCTGAATGTTAAAGCTCAGCAAGCGCAGGCGGCTGTCAGCCGGCAGTCCTGTAGATTCCAGGTGATGTTCGTTGACCTGCGGATCATGCAGGCCAACCACACGTTCGGTACCCCAGCGGCGCATGGCGTCTCCTTTACTTGGCTGCCCGCTCTTTGGCGATCAGCTGGTCGGCAACGTTGAGGGTTTGCTCAGGGCCACCGGTGGTGCCCAGGTCAAAGCGGTATTTGCCGTTGACGATCATGGTCGGTACGCCCTGCACGCCGTATTTCTGCGCGAGTTCCTTGGCCTGCTTGATCTGGCCCTGGATAGCGAAGGAATTGAAGGTGGCCAGGAACTTGTCTTTGTCGACGCCTTGGGTGGCGACGAAGTCAGCCATTTCGTCTGGCTTGGTCAGGCGCTTGCCTTGTTTCTGGATGGCATCAAATACGGCGTTGTGGACCTTGTGCTCAACACCCATGGCTTCCAGGGTCAGGAACAGTTGGCCGTGGGCGTCCCATGGGCCGCCGAACATGGCCGGAATGCGTTTGAAGTTTACGTCGGAAGGCAGTTTCTCAACCCATGGGTTGATGGTTGGTTCGAAGGCGTAGCAATGCGGGCAGCCGTACCAGAACAGCTCTATCACCTCGATCTTGCCTGGCACCGAAACCGGGACCGGGTTAGCCAATTCAACGTAGGTTTTACCGGCTTCAAGCGGCACGTCGGCAGCTTGTGCGGTCATGCCGAAGAGGCTGACAGTGACGAGAGCGGCGCTGAGGATCAGATTACGCATTCTTTACTCCAGGACAAATAAAGTCGCCTCACGCGACCTCTGTTGTGACAGGTCTACGCGGGCATGAGTTCGTTAGTGTAACGGCACAGGGCACAAAAAAGGGCGGCCTAAGCCACCCTTTTTATGCTTGCATCGATGGATTAATCGAGCGTTAACGTAGTCTTGGGATCAATGCAAACCCTGGATGTACTGGGAAACCGCTTCGATGTCCTTGTTGCTCAATTTGTTGGCGATGGTTTGCATGATTTTGGTGTCGCCATCGTTGGTGCGATTACCTTCACGGAAGTCTGTCAGTTGCTTGGCGATGTACTGCGCATGCTGGCCGCTCAAGTGCGGGAAGCCTGCGGCGGCAAGGCCTGCGCCGTTAGGCGAGTGGCAACCGAGGCAGGACGGCATGCCTTTTTCCAGGTTGCCGCCTCGGAACAATTCTTCACCGTGAGCCACCGTTTTAGGGTCGGCAGCTCCCACACTGCCTTGCTGGCTGGCAAAATACGCCGCGATGTCTGCCAGGTCCTGATCGCTGAGGTTGGTCAGCAAGCCGGTCATTTCCAGTACCGTGCGCTTGCCGTCCTTGATGTCGTGCATCTGCTTGGTCAGGTAACGTTCACCCTGGCCAGCCAGCTTGGGGAAGTTCGGCGCCGGGCTGTTGCCGTCCGGTCCATGGCAAGCACCACACACGGCGGCTTTCGCCTGGCCGGCTGTGGCGTCGCCCGAGGCATGGGCAACACCGGTGATGCCCAGGGTCAACAGCAGACTCACGATCAATTTGTTCATCAGCTAATCCAACTACGGCTAAGAGGTTTAAGAGTTATCTACCGGGTTTACTCACCATCATCTGAATGATGGCCTGGTAATCCTCAGTACTGCAGTCCATGCACAAACCACGCGGCGGCATTGCCTTGAAACCCTGGGTCACGTGTTGCACCAGCGTGACCACGCAAACTCGGTTGTACAGCGCTTCCGGATCCTGTGTAGCCTGAGCGCCGTAAAGCGGAATCAGCACACCAAAAGCGGGCAACCATCAGGTCATACATCGACCTTTTCAGGGTTTGAGAGCGTTTTGCGTTCTAATGCGCAATGAAGGTCTTTCGCTCCCGTGAACTTCATCCTTCGCTGGGACAAAGCACACACAAAATCTGCGGCATTATATACTGGCGCTACTCAAACGGAAACGACACCGCTTGCCGCACCCTTTTTCGGCACCGCCCACATCGGAAATCTCATGCAACTCAAGAATCCCATCCTCGGCCTGTGCCAACAGTCCACGTTTATGCTCAGCGCCGCCAAAGTTGACCAATGCCCCGATGACGAGGGCTTTGAAGTCGCCTTTGCCGGCCGTTCCAACGCCGGTAAATCCAGCGCGCTGAACACCCTGACTCACGCCAGCCTGGCGCGCACCTCCAAAACTCCGGGCCGCACGCAACTACTCAACTTCTTCAAGCTAGACGATGATCGGCGTCTGGTCGACCTTCCGGGCTACGGTTACGCAAAAGTACCTATCCCGTTGAAGCTGCACTGGCAGCGTCACCTTGAGGCTTATCTGGGTGGCCGCGAGAGTTTGAAGGGTTTGATTCTGATGATGGACATCCGTCATCCAATGACCGATTTCGACTTGTTGATGCTCGATTGGGCGGTGGCCAGCGGCATGCCAATGCACATTCTGCTGACCAAGGCCGACAAGCTGACTTACGGCGCAGCCAAGAACACGCTGCTCAAAGTGCAGGCCGACATTCGCAGAGGTTGGGGTGATGCGATCACTATCCAGCTGTTCTCGGCGCCCAAGCGCATGGGCCTGGAAGACGCTTACACCGTGCTGGCCGGCTGGATGGAATTGGCGGACAAGGGCGCAGAAATCGCGGAATAACGTTTCTGCGGGCAAAAAAAACCCCGGACTTCGTATGGGGAGGGGAAGTTCGGGGTTCAAGTTCTGGACCGTTAGGGCGGGGCCCAGATATCTGCCAACACTTAACACAACATAGGAGCATTGAAGGGCTTCACCACCCATTCAGTAACTCTGAGTAGCAATTCACAGGTTAAGTTCCGGCACAAAAAAACAATTTGAAATAATTCACGCTGACTTCCGAGCTAAAGCATTCTGCCATCACGCAAGGTGATGGCCGCGCCGCTCGATCAGTGCGCTTCGTCCCAGTTATCACCCACGCCCACGTCAACCACCAACGGCACGTCCAGCTGGGCCGCAGCACTCATGTGCTCGCGAATCTTCTCGCTGACTTCAGCAACCAGATCCTCACGCACCTCAACCACCAATTCATCGTGCACCTGCAGGATCACCTTGGCGTCCAGGCCGGAATCGGTGAGCCAGTTGTCGACCCGCACCATGGCTTTCTTGATGATATCTGCCGCCGTGCCTTGCATCGGCGCGTTGATCGCCGTGCGTTCTGCGGCTGCGCGGTCCTGAGGCTTGTTGGAGTTGATGTCCGGCACGTACAGCCGACGCCCGAAGATGGTTTCGACAAAACCCTGATCGGCAGCCTGCGCACGGGTGCGCTCCATGTATTCACGAACCCCCGGGTAGCGGGCGAAATACACATCGATATACGCCTTGGCGGTCTTGGTATCGACGCCAATGTCTTTACCCAGCTTCTGCGCGCCCATGCCGTAGATCAGGCCGAAGTTGATCGCCTTGGCGCTGCGACGCTGATTCGAGGTCACCTCGGTCAGCTCGACCTTGAACACCTCCGCCGCCGTGGCCGTGTGCACGTCCAGGTCATTACGGAAGGCATTCATTAAGCCCTCGTCCTTGGACAAGTGCGCCATGATCCGCAGCTCAATCTGCGAATAGTCTGCCGCCAGCAGTTTGTAACCCTTGGGCGCAACAAACGCCTGGCGAATCCGCCGACCTTCGGCGGTGCGCACCGGGATGTTCTGCAGGTTCGGGTCGCTGGAAGACAAGCGCCCGGTCGCCGCCACCGCCTGATGATAAGACGTGTGAATGCGCCCGGTGCGCGGGTTGATCTGCTCCGGCAGACGATCGGTGTAGGTGCTTTTCAACTTGCTCATGCTGCGGTACTGCATCAGCACTTTAGGCAGCAGGAAATCATCTTCGGCCAACTTGGCCAGCACTTCCTCGGCCGTGGAGGCCTGGCCCTTGCCCGTCTTCTTCAGCACCGGCAAACCGAGTTTTTCGTAGAGGATCGCGCCGAGCTGCTTGGGCGAGCCCAGGTTGAACTCCTCGCCGGCGATCTCGAACGCCTGGCGCTCCAGCTCCACCATCTTGTCGCCCAACTCGATGCTCTGGATGCCCAGCAGCTTGGAATCCACCAGCGCGCCCTGGCGTTCAATACGCGCCAGCACGGGTACCAGCGGGATCTCGATGTCGGTCAGCACACTGGCCAGCGTGGGTATGGCGGCGAGTTGGGCGTGCAGCGCCTGATGCAAGCGCAGCGTCACGTCGGCATCTTCAGCCGCGTAAGGCCCGGCCTGCTCAAGGGCGATCTGGTCGAAAGTCAGCTGCTTGGCGCCTTTGCCGGCGATGTCCTGGAAGCTGACGGTGTCGTAATCCAGGTACTTCTTCGCCAGGCTGTCCATGTCGTGCCGCGTCGCGGTGGAATTCAACACGTAGGATTCAAGCATGGTGTCGAACGCGATGCCGCGCACAGTGATGCCCTGCGCAGGGTCGCCACCAATGGCGCAGTTGGCCAGGATGTTCATGTCGAACTTGGCGTGCTGGCCGACCTTGAGCTTGGTCGGGTCTTCCAGCAGCGGTTTCAACGCCAGCAGCACCGTGTCGCGGTCCAGTTGCTCGGGCGCGCCGATGTAGGAATGGGTCAGCGGAATGTAAGCCGCTTCAAAAGGCTGCACAGAGAAAGAAACACCCACCAACTGCGCTTTTTGGGCGTCGATCCCGGTGGTTTCGGTATCGAACGCAAACAGCTTGGCGTCGTTGAGTTTCTTCAGCCAGGTATCGAACGTCGCCTGGTCGAGAATCGTGGTGTAAGTCGCCTCTACCGGGGCGGCCGCAACGGCCTCAATCACATTGTCTGCGACAGGCGCCGCTTTGAGCTCCACACGCTTGGCATCGCGCTGAACCTCATCAATCCAGCTCTTGAACTCCAGCAGCGTGTACAGCTCCAGCAACTTCTCACGGTCCGGTTCAATCAGGTACAAATCGTCCAGGCCTACGTCCAGCGGCACGTCACACTTGATCGTCGCCAACTGGTAAGACAGGAACGCCGACGCCTTATGCTCTTCCAGCTTGGCCGGCAGCGTCTTGGCGCCCCGAATTGGCAAGGACGGCACAATGTCCATTTGTTCGTAAAGTTCTTTGATCCCGCCATTCACGCCCACCAGCAAACCGGAAGCCGTCTTCGGACCAATGCCCGGAACGCCCGGAATGTTGTCGGACGAATCGCCCATCAACGCCAGATAGTCGATGATCTGCTCGGGAGCGACGCCGAATTTCTCCTTCACGCCCTCGATGTCCATCGCGCTACCGGTCATGGTGTTGACCAAGGTAATGTGCCCGTCGACCAATTGCGCCATGTCTTTATCGCCGGTGGAAATCACCACCGGGCGGTTGGCGGCGGCGCTGCTGCGAGCCAGGGTGCCGATCACGTCATCGGCTTCGACGCCTTCGACGCACAGCACGGGGAAGCCCATGGCTTTCACGCTCTGGTGCAGCGGCTCGATTTGCACGCGCATGTCATCGGGCATGCTCGGGCGGTTGGCCTTGTAGTCGGCGTACATGTCATCGCGAAAGGTCCCGCCCTTGGCGTCGAATACGACGGCGAACGGGCTGTCGGGATACTGCTTGCGCAGGCTCTTGAGCATGTTCAACACGCCCTTGACCGCGCCGGTAGGCAGGCCTTTGGAGGTGGTCAGCGGTGGCAACGCGTGGAAGGCGCGGTACAGATATGAAGAACCGTCCACCAGGACGAGGGGGGCTTGGCTCATGAGAGGGATCAACCTTTTCGGCGGGTCAGGCGCTAGAATAGCCGGACCATTGACGACAAAGGGACAAGGTTATCATGCGTACATTCAATCGCCTGCTCTTCGCTGGCTTGATTGCACTCGCGCCGATGGCTGCCATGGCGGCAGACAGCGCTCCTTCGGGCGATCCGGAAGTGACCATTCGCACGGAAGGCAACAGAACCATCCAGGAGTACCGCCAAAACGGTTTCCTTTACGCAATCAAGGTCACGGTCAAGGGCGCGCCGCCGTACTTCCTGGTGCGCGCGGACGGAACCGACGCGAACTTCATCCGCTCTGACCAGCCGGATATGCTGATACCGTCATGGAAGATCTTCGAATGGAAATGATTTCTTAACTTAAATCGGCGCCGTCCACTGCGGCGCCCGTACTGGCAGTTTTAACCATGTCTGTGTTCACCCCCCTGGCTCGGCCCGAGCTGGAAACCTTTCTCGCCCCTTACGGGCTCGGCCGCCTGCTTGATTTCCAGGGGATTGCCGCCGGCAGCGAAAACACCAATTTTTTTGTCAGCCTGGAAAAAGGCGAGTTCGTCCTCACCCTGGTTGAACGCGGCCCGGTCGCGGAAATGCCGTTCTTCATCGAATTGCTCGACGTGCTCCACGACGCCGACCTGCCAGTGCCTTACGCGCTGCGCACCACCGACGGCGTGGCGTTGCGCGAATTGAAGGGCAAACCGGCGCTGCTGCAACCGCGCCTGGCCGGCAAGCACATCCTGGAGGCCAACGCGCAACATTGCGCCCAGGTCGGCGACCTGCTTGGCCATCTGCACCTGGCCACACAGGGCGAGAAGGTGCTGGAGCGCAAGACCGATCGCGGGCTGGAGTGGATGCTCAGTGAAGGTGCGCAGCTGATTTCGCACCTCAACAGCGCGCAACAGCGCCTGCTGCAAGATGCGTTGACCGAGATCCAGGCGCACAAGGCCGAGATACTCGCGCTGCCCCGCGCCAACGTGCACGCTGACCTGTTCCGCGACAATGCGATGTTCGAAGGCACGCACCTCACAGGCCTGATCGACTTCTACAACGCCTGCTCCGGCCCGATGCTGTACGACGTGGCAATTGCGTTGAACGACTGGTGCTCGGACGAGGATGGCGTGATCGACGGCCAGCGCGCTCGTGCGTTGCTGGGTGCGTACGCAGGTCTGCGACCGTTTACCGCGAAGGAAGCCGAGCTGTGGCCGACCCTGCTGCGCGTGGCGTGCGTGCGGTTCTGGCTGTCACGTTTGATCGCGGCTGAGTCGTTTGCCGGGCAGGATGTGCTGATCCATGATCCGGCGGAGTTTGAGCACCGGTTGGCGCAACGTCAGCAGGTTACGGTTCACTTGCCGTTTGCCCTCTAATCCACAGACCTACTCGGTCAATGTGGGAGCTGGGGTTGGGGGGCGGTCGCTGTTGGGTGGGTACAACCCACCAACCCGGCCCCCCCCCCCCCCCCCGCAGAGAAATATGTC